>CAYTRB010000078.1:0-15375 GCA_964440215.1 uncultured Methylocapsa sp. | reverse complement strand
TGAGCGGCACGATCGTCATGCCCTGGCGCTCCGTGCCCTGCGAGAGCTTGGCGATCTCGCGCGATTTCAACAGCAGTTTACGCGGCCGTTTCGGCTCATGGTTGAAACGGTTGGCCTGGAGATATTCCGGGATGTTCGCATTGACGAGATAAACTTCGCCGGCGCGATCGACGCTCGCATAGCTTTCCGCGATGGTGGCCTTGCCGGTGCGCAAGGATTTCACCTCGGTGCCGGTAAGCATCAGGCCCGCTTCAAACGTCTCGCCGATTTCATAATTGTAACGCGCCCGCCGGTTGTCCGCGGCGATTTTTCGTGGGCGCTCTGGCTTGGGCGCCATTTAGGACACCCCGCGCGAATTGGCCTTGTCACGCATGCAAGCTTGCTTAGGCATGAATAAGCCCAGCATGGCGCATCGCCGCCTTGATCGCGGCTTGCGCCGTCTCCGAGGCGGGCAGCATGGGAAGGCGCAGCTCGTTGGTAATTTTGCCAAGCACGGTGAGCGCATATTTGGGCCCAGCCGGATTGGGTTCGACGAACAAAGCCGCATGCAACGGGGTCAATTGGTCTTGCAGTTTCAAGGCGGCCGCGAAATTACCAGCAAGGCATGCCTCCTGCATCTGCGAGCAGAGTTTCGGCGCGAC
This sequence comes from uncultured Methylocapsa sp., assembly GCA_964440215.1. Taxonomy (GTDB): domain Bacteria; phylum Pseudomonadota; class Alphaproteobacteria; order Rhizobiales; family Beijerinckiaceae; genus Methylocapsa. Next base: position 14,734 of record CAYTRB010000078.1, on the reverse strand, counting down.
ATTCGATGTCACCGAAATACAGCCATGGCCGCCATGCGCCATAACGCCAAGCGCCGTCATGTCCTCGCCCGAAAGCTGGATAAAGTCCGGACCCAACGCCTGCCGCTGCAAGGCCGTGCGGGCGATATTGCCGGTCGCGTCCTTGACGCCCGCGATATTCTTCAATTCGTAAAGCCGTTTCATGGTGTCGATCGCCATATCTACGACCGAGCGCGGCGGGATATTGTAAATGATGATGGGAATGCCGACCGAATCATTGACCGCCTTGAAATGGCGGTAGAGGCCTTCTTGCGAAGGCTTGTTGTAATAGGGAGTGACGACGAGAAGGCCGCTCGCGCCGGCTTTCTCCGCGAAACGCGCCAGTTCGATCGCTTCTTGCGTATTGTTCGAGCCCGCCCCGGCGATGACCGGCACCCGCCCCTTGGCCTCGCTGATGCAGGCCGCGATCACCTGGTGATGCTCCTCATGCGAAAGCGTGGGGCTTTCCCCCGTCGTTCCGGCCGGCACGAGCCCATGCGTGCCATTGACGATTTGCCAGTCCGCCAAAGCGCGGAAACGCGCCTCGTCGAAGCGCCCGTCCTCAAAGGGCGTCACAATCGCCGTGAGCGAACCCCTGAAAACGGTCTGTATCCCGATTGCCACAGTTCTGCCTTTCTTCCCATCCGCCCAAGTGACGCCTTAATTCAGGGTCTCTGTTACCAAAGAGTTGACGCAAAACGCGCCGGGGAACGAAGACATAGACACTAAACCCGCTTCCGGAAAGGGCTCTTTGACGAGATCCCGCCGCCAGTGAAACCCGCTAGGGACCAGCCGGCAGGGGTAGGGTTTGGTGCCGCATAAGCGCCATTTGCAGTTTGTTAAGGAAGAATCGTTCAAGTTTCTCCGTTTTCGTGATGCTTTGTAAGATTGGATGAACCATGCTCACAAGGCAGTCTCCTTTCGGGCGCCTCTTTTTCGGGCGCATTCCCGGCATGAGCGCCGGTGCGGTCGCTTTTTGTGCCCTCACAGCGGGATGGTTCGCGGGACAGCACGCGCCGTTCCTGCGCAGTCCGGGCGAGGACGCATCATCCTTTTCGCCTTCGCCTGCTCTGCCGCCACTCACCCAAGAGCAAGAGTCAAGGGCCCCCCTGTTGCCGACCGAACAGGAGGCCGCCGCGCGCGATATTGCGCCTGACAAGCCCGCCGTCTCGGCACCGCCGCAGACCTCGCTGCTCTCGCCGGACTTACTCACGCAACAAGACCGTGACCTGACCGGCTTCGCCCAGGCGATCGCGCTGTACAAATCCGGCGAAATCGCGCAAGGGGACGCCGCGGCGGCGGCGGCAAAGGATAGAATCGTTAAGACGGCCCTGGAATGGATTGCGCTGCGGAGCTATCCGCGCGAAACGGGCTTCGACCGGCTGCAGGCCTTCATGCAGGCGCATCCGGCGTGGCCCGCACTCGATTGGCTGAAAAAGCGCAGCGAGGAATCCCTCTTCGGCGATCACAAAAGCGACACGCTCATCAAATCCTATTTTAGCGGCGCCGACCCCGAGACCCCGGCTGGCAAGCTCGCTCTCGCGCGCGTTTTAACCGACGACGGCAAGACGGGCGAGGCGGCCGCCCTCGTGCGCGCGGTATGGCGCGAATCCGACCTCAACGCACCGCTTGAAGCCAAAGTGAAAAGCGATTTCGGCTTTTATCTTGACAAAGCGGATCATAAATTCCGGGCCGACCGTTTGCTCTACAAGGGCGAGAGCGCCGCCGCATTCCGTGCCGCCGCTTTGGCCGGGCCCGATGTTTTGGCGCTCGCAAAGGCCCGCGCCGCTGTCTACGACGAAGCCCCGAGCGACAAGCTTCTCGCCAAGGTGCCCCCGGCCCTTCATACCGACCCCGGCTATCTTTACGCGCAAATCCACAAACTGCGCCATGCCGAAAAGATCCGAGCGGCGGCAGATATCCTCGTCTCTGCGCCGCGCGACCCCTCGCAGATCATTGACGGCGACGAATGGTGGACCGAACGCCGGCTTCTCGCCCGCAAGCTGCTCGATCTAAATGATGTGGCGACCGCTTATAAGCTTTGCGCGGAACATTCCGCGATGTCGCATGAAATGAAGATCGAGGCGGAATTTCATGCCGGCTGGATCGCGCTACGCTTCCTGAACGACCCGGCGCGTGCGGCGGTGCATTTCGACGCTCTCGCCAAGCTCGCGGAAACGCCGATGTCCCGGGCGAGGGCAGCGTATTGGCAAGGCCGCGCCGCCGAAGCCTCTTCCAACGGCGATGCCGCGGCCGCCGCGCTTGCCTTCTACGAGAAGGCGGCCAGTCATCCGGCTACCTATTATGGCCAGCTCGCGCGCGGGAAACTCGGGCTCGCGACATTGCCGATCCGCTCGATCCCCAATGAAACCAAGGGCGATGAACGCGAAGACTCGATCAAAGTGATCGAACTTCTTTATACGGCGGGGGAAAAAGACCTGGCGGCGCCGCTTGTCGTCGAAGCCGCGCGTCACCTCGCCGATGAAGGCCAAGTCGCGGCCTTAGCGAGCCTCGTTGCCAAACAGCACGACGCGCATCTTTCGCTGAGCGTCGGCAAGATCGTAAGCCAGCGCGGCATGCCGATCGATACGCTGGCCTTCCCCGATTATGGCGTGCCTCCCTTCGCGCCATTGCAAAACTCCGCCGCGGTATCCGTCGTCTATTCCATCGCGCGTCAGGAAAGCGCTTTCAATACGACGGCGGTCTCGTCGGCCGGCGCTCAAGGCTTGATGCAGATGATTCTCTCGACAGCGAAGCGGACGGCCGAGCGTGCCGGGGTCGCCTTCGACGCAAGGCGGCTCCTCACGGACGCTTCTTTCAATGCCCAGCTCGCGGCGCGCCATCTGGGCGAGCTTCTGGCCGAGCAGAAGGGCTCCTATATTCTGACATTCGCCGCCTATAATGCCGGCGGCAAGCACGTCAAGGAGTGGCTCGACGCTTATGGCGATCCGCGCAAGCCGGGGGTCGATCCAATCGATTGGGTGGAACGGATTCCCTTCTCCGAAACCCGCAACTACGTCCAGCGGGTGATCGAAAATCTCGGTGTCTATCAGGTTCGTTTCGGCGAGACCGAGACTACACCGGCCGAGGCTATGGCAAAGGCTCAAGCCAAGCTTTGACAGCGGGCTTTGCGAAGAGTTTCGCGCAGCGTCCAGCTAAATGTCATCCACGACAGCGACGGTTGCCGCTGGTCCATGCCATCGGCAGGGGGCTCGTTCAACCCTGCGTCATTCTGTTCAAGGCCTCGGCCCTCGAAATATCCGCAGCGCCCTATATTCTAGGTAGGACTTCGATCTTGTCCTTCCCTGCGCCTACCGCGCGATAAGATCGCATGACCAAACGGAGACAATCCCTTGTTTGTATGTACGGGTTTTGCCGCTCAGGGCTCGAACGAGCCGCTCGGTCCTTTTTCATTCAACCGGCGCGAACCTGGTGCGACGGATGTTCAAATCGAGATTCTGTATTGCGGCGTCTGCCATTCCGATCTTCATCAGGCCCGCGACGAATGGCACAACACGATCTACCCTTGCTTGCCGGGACACGAGATCATCGGACGCGTTACGAAAACCGGCGCGGCGGTGACCCGCTTCAAGCCCGGCGACCTCGGCGGCGTCGGCTGCATGGTGGACTCCTGCCGGGTCTGTGCCTCCTGCCGCGCCGGCTTGGAGCAATATTGCGAGAAGGGCTTCAACCCCACCTATAATGGCGCCGATAAGGTCCTAGGCGGTCCGACCTTTGGCGGCTATTCCACGGCGATCGTCGTAGATGAAGCCTTCGTGCTGCGGGTGTCCGACAAGCTCGATCTGGCGGGCGTGGCACCGCTTCTCTGCGCCGGCATCACCACCTATTCTCCGCTAAGGCATTGGAAGGTTGGGCCGGGTCAGAAGGCCGGCATCGTTGGGCTTGGCGGCCTTGGTCACATGGGCGTGAAATTCGCCCACGCCTTTGGCGCCCACACGGTTTTGTTCACCACATCCGCGGGCAAGGTCAAGGATGGCAAAAGGCTCGGCGCCGACGAGGTCGTGATCTCAAAAAATCCGGGCGAGATGGCAGCGCATGCGAACAGCTTCGACTTTATCCTCGACACAGTCGCAGGACCGCATGAGGTCAGCCGTTATCTGGACCTTTTGAAACGGGACGGCACGCTGGTCCAGGTCGGCGCGCCAGAGAAACCGATGGCGGTCGAAATCTTCAGCCTCATCTTCAAACGCCGCAATTTTGCCGGCTCCTTGATCGGCGGCATCGCCGAGACCCAGGAGATGCTCGATTTCTGCGCGGAACACGAGATCATCAGCGACGTGGAAGTGATTCCGATCCAGAAAATCAACGAGGCATATGAACGTATGTTGCGCAGCGACGTGAAGTATCGCTTTTCCATCGATATGAGTTCGCTGAAAACGACGGCGTGAAGGAGTTATGGACCACGGAGCATATCAAAACCGAAAAGCTGGCAAGTTTTTCGGGACATGCTCTTGAACTCGATGAGGAAAAGCGGGACCCGGTTTACCCCCCGCGTTCCGCTCTAAGCGTCAAAAATCCATTCCGTTCATGATGCTGGCTAGCTGCGATCCCGTATCATCGTGATCTAATGGATGATTTCCTTGATTTCACGCACCAAGGCCTTGCCGTCGTATGGCTTTGCCAAAAATCTTCCCTCGCGCGGTAACATCTCCGCGCGAATCTGATGACCAGATGTGAGAACGATTCCGATTCGCGGCCAGCAGTCGCAAATACGCCGGGCGAGCTCGATGCCGTCGAGGGAGCCGGGCATGTCAATATCGGAAAAGACGACGCGAACCTCCGGGTGGGCTTCAAGCAACCACAACGCTTCGTCGGCATTGCCTGCCTGCAAAACATCAAAGCCGGCCTGTTCCAAAAGATCGACGCCGAACAGACGGACGAACGGCTCGTCCTCGACAACGAGAACGACAGAGCGCATGTTGGAGCACAGTGTTGGCGGTTTTGCTTGCATGCTCGGATAACATTAGCATTTGACAGAAGTTCCAATGGTTTGCTTTGTTGATTAACAAACTATTGCAGTCCGGCTTGGGCTGCTTGGTTATTTTTGCTGTCGATAGCGCCCTGCCCGGCGGGCACGCGAGCGGACCGTGGGGTGATGGATATGAGCCGGCTGCAACTTCCTTTCGAAAGCCGCTTTTACACTGCACCCGATGGTTTGAGACTTCATGTCCGCGACTACGGTTCGCCGCACGATCCGGGCCTTTCCGCCGTCTGCCTCCCTGGGCTCACGCGTAATTCGGCGGATTTCGGCGCATTGGCAAGCGCCCTCGCGGCCGGGCTCACAGGGCCGAAGCGGCGGGTACTAGCCCTCGATTACCGCGGCCGTGGCCTCTCCGAATATGACCGGGACTGGCAGAATTACAGTCTCGAAATAGAGAACAGCGACGTATTGTCCATTCTCACCGCGATGGAGATCGGCGCTGCAGTTTTCATCGGGACTTCGCGCGGCGGCCTCCACACGATGTTGTTATCGGCAGCGCGCCCCGCCGTCATACGCGGTGCTGTCTTGAACGACATCGGCCCGGTTCTGGAGCCGCGCGGCATGGCCCGCATTCGTGGTTATGTCGGCAAGCTCCCGGTGCCGCGTTCGATTCCGGATGCCGTTGATCTTCTCAAGGAAACAATGAGCGAGCATTTCAAAGGCCTGAGCGAGGCCGATTGGGAGACTTACGCCAAAATTACCTTCACGGATGCCGTTGGACGCATCGGCTTGCGCTACGATCAAAACTTGATGAAAACGCTCGAAAGCCTCGATCTCGAACAGCCACTCCCTACGCTTTGGCCGCAGTTCGACGGTTTGCGTGATGTGCCGTTGCTCGTCCTCAGAGGTACGAACTCCGATCTGCTGTCCATTGAAACTCTTAAGGAGATGGCGGCCCGCCATCCGGGTGCGCAGATTCATACAGTCAAGGATCAGGGCCACGCACCACTGCTGATAGATCAGGAAACAATTAGACGCATCTGCGGTTTTGTCGCGGAAATCGACAGCTCCCAGGGGAATCGGGTGAAGGCTTCAAGCTCCACCGCCCAATGATCGTGGATCATCGGGCCGATCGCATGGGCCAGCAAGACCAGCGACGTGATGTAGAAGCGCGTCTCCCGGGTGATCTTGCCGTCTTGCCCGGCGCCGCGACCCAACCGACGAAACAGCGCTGGAAGGCTTACGCGTCGAGCGTGGCAAAAATATCGCCCAGATGATCATGCGCGGGCGCGCTGTCGCGATAGGGATGGTACCGGCGCGGGAGGCCGAGCTTCCTTTCGCCAAAACGGGCGATGCCGGTAAACGCTTCGGCCCCCGCCAGCACCGCGAGCAGGCAGAGCAGCAAGTTTTCATCGAGCGGATAAGCGACCTTGCCGGCCTGCCGATGATCCGGCCTGTCATTGAAATAAGAAAGAAAAACTGCCATTCCGGCGAAAGCCTCTAAATTCCCGGCAGCCTCGTCCTTCGAAATCCCCCGCGTACGAATCAGGGGATTTCAACAGATTCAGCTCTTCAGGCCCATCTCACGCACTTCTTCACTCGATCGCGATGGACCATTCAGGGGTGCCGGTTGCCACAACGGCCGGCACAATAGTAGAAACGGGCATGTCCAGCCTAGTTCCTGCGTCGAACGTCGCCCTCATCGTCGAAGGCCTTTGCAAGACCTATGACAAAACCATCGCCGTCAAGCAGCTCTCTTTCTCACTCGTTGTTGGTTCGACGACGGGTTTGCTCGGCGGCAACGGCGCTGGGAAAACGACGACGATCGGGATGATCATGGGCCTGATCGAGCCGACGAGCGGCTCGATCCGCGTGTTCGGCCACGACATGGCGCATGACCGCCACCGTGTGCTCGGCCGCATGAATTTCGAGAGCCCCTACGTGGATATGCCGCATCGCCTTACCGTTCGGCAAAATCTACGTGTTTTCGCGCGGCTCTATGGCACTAGCGAAGTAGAGCGGAAAATCGCGCGGCTCGCCGAGGATCTCGCGCTAGTCGAGTTTCTCGATCGACCGAGCGGGAGCCTCTCTGCGGGGCAAAAAACGCGCGTGGCTCTCGCCAAGGCACTGATCAACGATCCCGAATTGCTGCTGCTCGACGAGCCGACAGCCTCGCTCGATCCTGACACGGCGGATTGGGTGCGCGCCTACCTCGAGGCGCATCGGCGCGACCTCAACTGCACGATCCTGCTTGCCTCGCATAACATGGCGGAAGTCGAACGCCTGTGCGATCGGGTGATCATGCTAAAGCAAGGCAGCCTGGTCGATAATGCATCACCAGCGGAACTTTTGGCGCGCTACGGGCGCAGCAATCTGGAGGATGTCTTCCTCGATGTGGCGCGGGGGCGCGTAAAAGGCAAAAATCGAGTCGACTCATGAGCAATCCCGCCGTCCTCTCTTTGAGACGCATCGGTGCCATGGTGCTACGCTATACGTACCTGCTGCGTTCCTCATGGCCGCGAATGTTAGAGATGATTTATTGGCCCGCGGTGCAAATGCTTACCTGGGGCTTTTTGCAAACTTATCTCGTCCAGGCGCGAGGCGTCGCGCCGAATAGTGCCGCCATAACGGCAGGTGCGCTGATCGGCGCGGTTCTTCTGTGGGACATTCTGCTGCGCGGCCAGCAGGGATTTTCCTTCTCGTTTCTCGAAGAGATGTGGTCGCGTAATATCGCCAATCTGCTGATGAGCCCGCTGCGGCCGACTGAATTCGTCGTCGCCTTGATGGTGATGAGCCTCATCAGGCTCGCCGTCGGAGTCGTTCCGGTCACGCTCATGGCCATCGTATTCTTTGGCTTTAATCTCTGGGCGCTGGGGGTCGCTTTCGCGGCCTTCTTCGTGGTGCTGATCGTCTTCGCCTGGAGTGTCGGATTGCTGGTTTCGGGAATTCTTCTGCGCTACGGGCTGGGGGCAGAAAATCTTGCTTGGTCGCTAATGTTCATCATTCAGCCGCTCGGTTGCATCTTTTATCCTGTCGCGGCTCTGCCCAGCTGGCTCCAGCCCATCTGTTGGGTTCTGCCGCCAACTTATGTTTTCGAAGGCCTGCGGAGCGTGCTGATCGGCCATGTTCTGCGCGCCGACCTGATGTTAACGGGACTCGCGATCGATTCTCTTCTTTTCGCGGGAGCCGCATTCGGCTTTGCCCGGTTGCTCGCCAGTGCGCGGCGGGCGGGAACTTTATTGCAAACGGGGGAATAGAAATTGTTGGCGTGGTCCCATTCGCAAGTAATTTTGCGCTCTCGTCGGGTCAATCGGCATCTTCACGCCGAATTTCTTTACCGCAATCTCCTTCGCCGCACCCAGAAATAGAAGAGAGGGGAATATGGCGATAACGACCGCTTTTGGCAGAGCATCAGACGCGGCTGCCACCATGAATGGCAGCGCAGCGGTCTGCTACAACATTCCCGGCCGCCTCGAACGGCTGCCAATGACGAATTACCAGCGAAGAATCTTTTTCGTCATAGCATCGGCGTGGCTGGTTGACCAAATCGACGTCGCTCTGCTGACTTTCCTGCTCGGATCATTAATCGTTGAATTCGGACTTTCCCCGGAGCAAGCGGGTCTGCTCGCCGCAATGACATTTCTCGGGCAACTCGTCGGCAATCTCATAGCTGGCACGGCATCCGATATGTTCGGACGGAAACTGGTATTCCAGGTAACCATGATTGTATGGGGCGCAGCCAGTCTGCTGGCCGCCATCTCATGGAGTGTCAGCGCGTTGATGTTTTTCCGCTTTCTGATTGGGACCGGCATCGGCGGAGAAGCGCCCGTGGCGCAGGCCATGGTATCAGAATTCGTGCCCGCGAATGTGCGAGGAAAATACATCGCCTTCATGGAGGGGTTCTGGGCGGTCGGTTATGTGCTTTCGGGAGCCATAAGCTTTTTTCTTTTGCCCTATTTCAGCTGGCGGTGGGTCATTGCAGCGGTCGGCCTGCTCTCCGCTGTCGTGTTCCTAGTGCGCCGTAACATTCCAGAATCCCCGCGATGGCTGGCCGATAAGGGACGGGGCGAGGAGGCCGACGCGATTCTTTTGATAATGGAAGCGGAAGTCCAGAAACGGATAGGGAGGGTCTTGCCTGCCGCCACCCAACTCACCGTCCCGACGCACAAACAGAACCCATGGACGACGCTGTTCTCAGCGGGATACGTTGGCAGAACAGCTATGGCCAGCGGGCTTTGGTTCTTCGCTTTGCTAGGCTTCTTTGGCCTCAACTCATGGATCGCCGTTCTGCTAAAGGAACATGGTTTCTCGATCGTCAAATCTGTGGGCTTTGTCACACTTATCACTACAGGCGGAATTCCCGGTTTTGCACTCTCAGCTTACGCGCTAGAAAGTATTGGCCGCAAGCCGACGACCGTGGCATTTCTGATCCTGTGCGCGGTCACGGCCTATATCTACGGCACCGCCTCGGATGAAGCCGTCTTCGCCTTCTCCGGTTTCGTCGTCTCGAAACTTTTTATTGCCGGCTGGATCATGCAATTCTTTATGTTCGGCATGTGGAGTTGCCTTTATGCCTACACTCCCGAACTTTACCCAACGCGCGCACGATCAACTGGCGCCGGTTTTGCGTCTTCGGTTGGCCGCGTTGGCGCTATCATTAGTCCGATCGTCATAGGCTACATTGTCAAAGATGTCGGGGTTTATGGCGTGTTCGCCTTAGGCGCCGGGAGCTTTTTCATTGCCGCGGTCCTTGTGTTTCTCTTCGGAGTCGAGACGCGAGGCGAAGTCCTGGAAAGAGTCTCGGGATAGTTATCTTTACCATGAACTCCATCAGACTGGCATGTAGCCGCGAATCGCTAAACGTTGACGGTTGATCGCGATCTCCGGTGCTAGGGCATGTCGATAGGTACCACCGTGGGCATTGGAAACGTGGGCATCGGAACAAGGATAAGCACAGTGCAGATCGATAATGTTGCGGACCTGATCGCGGAGACCCTGATCCAGGCCGGGGTGAAGCGCATATTTGGCGTGGTTGGTGATAGTCTGAACGGTCTGACGGAGGCACTGCGTCAGCGCAAGGCGATCGATTGGATACACGTTCGCCATGAGGAGGTGGCCGCTTTTGCCGCGGCCGGCGAGGCGCAGATCACAGGCGAACTCGCGGTGTGCGCCGGTTCATGCGGGCCTGGTAATCTGCACCTCATCAATGGCCTGTTCGATGCACACCGTAGCCGCACTCCCGTCCTGGCCATAGCCGCCCATATCCCGTCTGGGGAAATCGGCGGCGGCTACTTTCAGGAGACTCATCCGCAAGAACTGTTCCGGGAGTGCAGCCATTATTGCGAGCTCGTTTCTGATCCCGCACAGCTGCCTTATGTGCTGGAGAACGCAATCCGTGCGGCCGTCGGGCGGCGCGGCGTGGCCGTCGTGGTGGTTCCGGGCGACGTGGCGTTGCGGCCGGCGCCAACCCGCGGCATTTCACCAAATGCAGGGCTGCTGCCGGTACCGCCCCTTGTACAGCCAGCGGAGTCCGAGCTGGCTTCATTGGCCAAACTCCTGAACAAGGCTGAGCGCGTCACCCTGTTCTGTGGCCGCGGTTGTGCCGGTACCCACGCCGGCCTCATGCGGCTTGCTGAAACCCTGAAAAGCCCCATGGTGCACGCACTCGGCGGCAAGGAGCACGTGGAATTCGATAACCCCTACGACGTCGGCATGACTGGGTTCATCGGATTTTCCTCCGGTTATGCGGCCATGCATGCATGCGACGTGCTGCTGATGCTTGGGACCGACTTCCCCTACAAGCAGTTCCTCCCGACGGAGGCGAAGATCGCTCAAGTCGACATCCGGCCGGAGAATCTGGGTCGCCGATGCAAGCTCGACCTCGGTCTCGTGGGCGACGTTGCGGCCACGATCGAGGCGTTATTGCCGAAGCTGACGATCAAGACCAGCAGGGCTCACCTGGACGACAGCCTGGCACACTACCGGAGGGCCCGCGCTGGGCTTGACGAGCTTGCCCGCGGCACGCCTGGCCATAAGCCTATCCATCCGCAATACCTTGCGCGTTTGCTCAGCGAGGCGGCGGCGGATGACGCCGTTTTTACGGCCGATGTCGGCACGCCCACCATCTGGGCGGCGCGCTACCTCACCATGAATGGCCGCCGGCGTCTCGTCGGGTCCTGGGCCCACGGCTCGATGGCCAACGCCATGGCGCATGCAATCGGGGTCCAGGCAGCCCAGCCAGGCCGCGAGGTGATATCGATGTCGGGCGATGGCGGTTTCGCCATGCTCATGGGCGACCTCATCACGCTGACCCAGATGAAGCTGCCGGTGAAGGTTGTGATTTTCAACAACGGCGTGCTCGGTTTCGTGGCGCTGGAAATGAAGGCTTCGGGCTTCGTCGAGTCAGGCGTCGACCTGCAAAACCCAGACTTCGCAGCCATGGCCCGTGCCATGGGCATCCACGCCGTTCGGGCTGAAGACCCTGGCGATCTGCCAAACGCGATTCGCGACGTCCTGGCGCACGACGGCCCGGCAGTTCTCGACGTCGTTACCGCGAAGCAGGAGCTATCCATGCCGCCAACCCTCGGGCTAGACCAGATAAAGGGATTTAGCCTATGGGTGCTGCGGGCGGTGATGAGCGGCCGTGGAGATGAAGTGCTCGACCTGGCAAAAACAAATCTGCTCCCGCGCTGATCGCGGCCGGTCGATCACCTCATACGGGCGGCGGCACTCCCCCAAAGGTGGGCAGGTACAATCGCCGGTGCCGTGGGTGTCAGCTGTGGCAGAGGCGGCCGCCGCGGCCTGGAGCCAACGAAGCCGGCACTTATCAAACGGAATTCTCTTAATTCTTGATTTTGACCGTCCATGGTGCCGAGCCGGTCGCAAAACGCTGCGTGAGGAAATCGAGCAGAACGCGGGTTCGGATCGCACGTGGTCCACCGGCAGGCGTCATGAGGTTGAGTGCCAACGGCGGCGTAGCCCATTCTGTCAGGACGGGGATGAGACGCCCGTCCTTGACGGCCTGCCAGGCAATGAAATCCGGCTGGAGCGCTATCCCCTCGCCGGCCTCGAGCGAGGCGCACAAGGCCTCTGCGTTGTTGGCATTGAGCCTCGCGTTGACGTTGACCGCCTCTTCGGCACCAGCCGCGTCCTTGAACCGCCAGGTCTCCCCGCTCATGAGAGTGCTATAGCCAAGGCAAGCATGGTTCTCGAGGTCGCGTGGCCGCTGCGGTGTTCCCCGGCGCGCAAAGTAACCCGGGGTTCCAACCACCCAGCGCTCCACCGGGCAGAGCCGCCGCGCGATCAGGCTCGAATCCGGCAGATCGGCGATGCGCAGCGCGACATCGATTCCGCCGGCCACCAGATCAACCATCCGATCGTTGAGCTGGAGATCGATTGAAACTTCCGGGTAGGCCGCCAAGAACTCAGGCAGCGCCGGCGCCACGTGACGCAGCCCGAACGACATTGGGGCCGCGAGCCGGACCCTCCCTCGCGGCGTTGCCGACTTGGCCTGCGCCTCAGCCTCGACCGCTTCGCCCTCCGCGAGGATTTGGGCGGCCCGCACCGCCAGCACCCGGCCGGTCTCGGTCAGCGCGAACCGTCGTGAGGAGCGATGGATCAATCGTTCCCCGAATCGGGCCTCAAGCCGTCCCAGCGCCTTCGACACTGTGGGGCCGGAGAGGCCGAGTTCGGTGGCCGCCATGGCGAAGGAGCCGGTTTCGGCTACCTTGGCGAAGATCGCCCAGGCTTCAAGATCCGGGAGGGGCATGAGATCACCCAAAGGAATGGAAACAATGTCTTTCTATTCTTTCTATTGTCCTTGGCTATGTCGACGCCCATTTTCGGCTCAACAAACGGGGTGAACTCTCTTCCCAATCAGGAGCACACGAAATGATCGATCGTAGACCATTCGCTAAGCTTGGTAGCGCCGACCATGGCTGGCTTAAGGCCAAGCACCATTTCTCCTTCGCCAATTATTACGATCCCCAGAGGATGGGCTGGGGTAATCTGAGGGTCTGGAACGACGACGAGATTGCCGCCAACACCGGCTTCCCACCGCATCCCCATGCCGACATGGAAATCATCACCTACGTCCGCGACGGGGCGATCACCCACAAGGATTCGATGGGCAATGTCGGCCGCACCGAGGCCGGTGATGTTCAGGTGATGTCGGCTGGTGCAGGTATCCGCCATTCCGAATACAATGAGGAAAACAGAACCACCCGGATCTTCCAGATCTGGATCCAGCCGACTATGCATGGCGGCACACCCTCCTGGGGCGCCAAGCCCTTCCCAAAGGCCGAGCGCTCGGGCCGATTCGTCACACTGGCCAGCGGCTTCGACGAGGATGACGCGCTGCCGATCCGCGCTGACGCTCGAGTGATGGGGGCCGCCTTGAGAGCGGGCGAGCGCATTACGCTTACGCTCGACCCCAAACGTCACGCCTATCTGGTTCTCGCCACCGGCGCGATCGATGTCGGTGGCGTCCGTGTCGAGGCACGGGACGGCGCCGCAATAACGGATCTGCCAACCATCGAGATCGTCGGAATCGAGGACGCGGAAGTCGTTCTGGTCGATGCTGCCTGAACGGGGGCGGTCCTCTCCGGACGGGGGCGGCGGACAAGGTTCTGATGGAGGCATTAGCTAGCAAAGGAATAGCTAGCTTCCCATATCGAAAATACGATGCGTGAAACACAAATTGCGCAGCTGGCTCGGCGCATAGGTACGGTGATTTCAAATATATCGTACACGCCGAGGCACAAGGGCCGCGCACCACAATCCGGCGATGCTTTGCTTCCCATATGCGTTCGCGGTGCTCATATTTGGATACTTCACCGCCTTCATCATGTTGAATAATGATCGCCGGCGGCGGTTCGGAAGATATTGCCATGTTCCATCTTTTTGGAAAAGGATGGGGATCCTTCACCAGGCAATTTCGATGCTAAGACGCATCGAACAGTCGAGCTGGATGCCATGGCAAGATAGACATCACGATTGGAGCCGTGCGGTGAAATGGCTCTGCTTGGCAGGCCATTTCACCTTTTCCGTTCAAGTGCAAGGAAGGTCAAACGCTTAGAAGGGGTAGTAGCGCAGACTGGTGAGGAACGTATTTTCGTTCCGTTCTGGCGACCCTCCGATACCGGCGAAGGCGTATTTCTGGGTGAAGGAATATTGCAGGCCACCCGTCAACCGGCCAAAGGGACCCTTGTATATATTGTCCCAGAAGCCCACCGTGGCCTGGCGTACCAATGACGTGTTGCCGATACAGGCAGTGGTGCCAGCGCCGGTACCAAAGAACTCAACATTGCACCCCGTGTTCACGTAAAGCGGATTGCCCCAACCGATGGGAGTGACGGTATGCGCGTTGTTGATCGCAAAGCTGTAATGGGAACCTTGGAATTCCTCGCCCGCATATCCATAGATGTCTAGCTCGGGGAATGCATGCCAGACGCCGCCCACCAGCAGCATGGTTTCTTGGATGGGCGCGAGGCTGCCATCGGTGTTGAAGGTCACGTCCGGCAACTGGCCAGAGCCGTAACGGCCGATACCACGTCCGGTCAAACCGGAGAATTGTACATCGAAGACTTTTGGAACAATTGGAATGAGGATCGAGCCGCCGACCCCTTCTCCCGTAGACGTATTATTGTGGTTCTGAAGGCCAGTGCCGAATGGGAACGCCGGGTACGGGGCTGCTGCGGCAGTTGCGACCGGATAGATAACTCTGTCGGTAAACTGACGGAAGATGCCAAAGGCTTCCATATGGATGGTGCGGTC
>CAYTRB010000077.1:0-15559 GCA_964440215.1 uncultured Methylocapsa sp. | reverse complement strand
CGATCATCATGATGCCGAGCGAATTCGTGGAAGCGGCGCGGGCCTTCGCGCAAAGATCGGGCGGCCGCAGTTGAACACGCCCTCCTGGGTCCTCGAAGATGCGAATTCAAAGCTATCTTAGTGGCGTAGTACAGGCCAGCGATGGAACGGGGCTGAATTTCGCCACCAATGGACCCTGCGTCCCGTAGCCCTGGGTGTGGAAGATGCCGAAATAGCCGTTACCTTCCTTCGGTTCTCCACTGCAGCCTGGGAGACAGCCACCCGCAGGACATACGTCCGAGTACGCAAAAAGGAAGGTCGGAAAGCCTGACACGGAAACCTTGCCGCAGGTCGTTAACACTAGATCCTTAATGAACGCCTGTTCATAGCTCACTAGTGTGGAGGGGGCCGGACTAATGTCATTAGGGCATCCGGTGTTATAGCCGGTCTCGCCGATGAAGGTGTGCGACGCCCCGCAGTAATTCACCGAGTTAGTTCTGAAAAGCGTTTGAACCTGCTGCCAGCATTGATCCCCGGTGTTGGGCCACATTGGCGGGACGCTCGCGACGAAGTTGCAATATGGATGAGAAGCAATGTAATCGACGCCTGCGGGCGGCGAACCGGTCGCACAGACAGTCTTTTCCTGGCCCAGCACCAGCGACACGACGATCGGGATATTGTTGAATCCCCGTGCGTCCAGCGCCGTACGAAGGGTATTCGCAGCGCTGCTGATCATCGACACGGTGACCAACTGATTGTTGACCATTGTGTTGAAGGCCTCGTTGCCAAGCTGGATAGCGAAGATCGTGCCAGCTTGGATAAACGGTCCGAGCGGTTCCACATACGCCCCACCGCTGCAGAAGGTTGCTGGATTCCAAGGCGTGGTCGCGCCACACGCGCCGTCGAGCATGGCGGCCGCATAGTTGGATCCACAAAGGGGAATGGGGGAGCCGGCGAAAGTGCAATTGGTCGCGCTGTTGGGCGCCGCCAGGCTTGGGATGGCGTCGTTGAACAGCCCCTGCATCACATGGACGTTCAGATTGTGAGCTGCTGTGAGGATGTAGTAGTTGGGTTGGTACGCCGTAATGGTTGAGACGTTCAGATTATTTTGAAGAAACGTGAGATCATCATTGTAGCACGTCTGACAGGAAGCCGGGCAAAAGCTGAGAGACGGGTTGGTGCATGAGAAGGAGAGTTGAGGGTTGCAGGCAACCGGGGTCGTAGTGGACCAGTTGTTGTCACTGCAGCGTGCCTCAGGCGTGTAGTCTAGTCCAATAACACCGGACACTGCACCCAGCCTTGGCGAGCGAAGTGTTGGAGTCGAGTACGATTGGGCGTTGGCTGCCGCGGCTCCGGCAATGACAGCACTCAAGCCAGTCATTAATAACCTAGCGACAATTCCCGAGAGAATTTTTCGACAACCGTAACGACGCACGAATTTATGGGTCATAGTCGGAAATCCCCCCTGCTCCGCTGAAACCGCACGAGACGGTCTTCGGCTCAATCAAACCATTATAAATCTGCATCTAATGATAACAATCGGCAACTGTTTTTTATTACTAGTTATTTGTAACAGGGTGGCAAAAGAATTCGGAAGCGATTCGCTGATCGCACCGGAATTCCCGTCTTCTGCAAGCCTGATTGACCGGACATTTAATTCGGAATCGCACCGAAATGTTCTTGCGTCAGATCCCCGGGCAGCACCCGCGCAACCAGAGCGCTTTACCTCATTTTCCCGGCGCCGGACCATCCTCCACGCCGGCCAGATAACGCCCTTCGAGCGGGGCGACCATGCCGCAGCGGCAACGATCGCGCGCATATCGGCAACGCTCCATTTGCCGGATCCCCGCATGTACTGTGCTGCCTTTAATAAGCTTTGCCGTAGTTTATATTTTTGCAAGTGGTGTGTTACATTATCCAATCGGTGTAGTCGTTCATTCACAATGAAAGAGTCATGCATGACCACGAACTACGACCCAATCGCGGAGCAATATAAACGGTCAAAACAGCAGCCGTGGCGAACTTACATTGAATCCTTCACGCTCATGAAAATCATCGGCGATCCGCATGGGAAGTCGGTGGTCGACATAGCCTGTGGCGAGGGTTTTTATAGCCGGCTTCTCCGGAAAAGTGGCGCGAGAAAGGTTGTTGGCATCGATCGCTCCGAGCGTATGATTGAATTGGCCCGCGCGCAGGAGGCAGAGTATCGACTGGGGATCGAATATATCGTGGGGGATGGGAGAGAGCTGGCACAAGGGGAGGAATATGATCTTGCGGTCGCCGCTTATCTATTGAACTATGCTCGAGATCGCCACGAATTGGGGGCCATGTGCAATTCCATCGCACGCTGTTTAGGACCCTCCGGCCGCTTCATCACAGTTAACTGTAACCCGGCTTTGGACTTTCGAAGCGCACCCTCCTATCGCAAATACGGATTTGATGCGCGCGTCGCCGGCGGTCTTGCACAAGGTTCTCCGGTTACCTGGACTTTTTTTCTGGAAGACGGTTCGTTCGAGATCGAAAACTATTTCCTTGATGTTTCAATTCATGAAGAAGCTTTCCGATCAGCTGGCTTTCGTGAAATCCGTTGGCATAAGCCTCTTTTAGCTCTTGATGGCGAAGCGGCCTATGGTCGAGATTTTTGGTCAAGCTTTCTGGAACACCCTCCCGTCACATTCATTGAATGTGTTAAGTAACGCTAAAATTTTGCAAAACATTACAATCACAGTGAAGTCGCATCAATGATATCAGCAGCGGCTGCGCGCAACCTGATACGACCCCGCGAAATCTATTTTCCTATTCCTAACTTTTGCAACACAACGTGCTTCGCGTGCGCCAATATCGCCGTGATGCCATTGCTGACGCCATCGTCCACATTAGGATTTGTCGTCGTTTTGTGACGATCGAGGTAGAGATTGGCCCGGCCATGGTCGGCCTGCGGTAATTTTCGCGCGAGGTCGTGCAAGCTGTTCTGGAAATCATTCCACGGCTCGAAGAGCATCTTCACTTTATAAGCCAGCCCGGGATCGAAGGCGACAGCCTTCACGTCATCCGGTTCGGGACCCAAATTGATGGGCAGATCCAAATTCAAGACACGCTCCAAGGTCGGCGCCGCGGCGTCGCGCGCGGTCAACGCATTGCCGAGATTGAACCTGCTGCGCAGCGTGCTGATGACGGATGTGTGGTCGAACGGCGTGGCGCCGTCGCGCGGATACTCGTCCGAAGGCCGTAGCACCGTGCCCGCTTGGATATAAGGCGACGCAATGACCGCCGGCACGCGGATGCCGTAGCGATCGAAAAGGAACTCAGGCTCTGGATTATCGCCTGGCACATGGCCTGGAGGCGCCGCCCTGCCCGGCGCAACATGATCATAGCATCCGCCATGCTCGTCATAGATGATGATAAGCATGGTCTTTTTCCAGGCTTCGATATTACTGCGCAAGGCTTTATAGATCGACGCGACGAGTTCATCGCCGAACGTCACGATATGAGGCGGATGTTGATCATTGGGAAGATTGAAGCGCGGAGGAAAACCGCCGATATCCGAGTAGTAGCGCGGTTCGATAAAGGAATAATGCGGCAAGGTTCCATCGGCGGCCTGCTTCAAAAACTTGTCGAACATATGAAAATTTTGCAGTCTGCCGCGCAATTTCGATAGTGTCAGCGTTTGCGGAACGTCGTGATGATAGATCGCCCAGCCGTCACGCTGATGGGCATTGTCGAAGGCATTGAAAATCGTCGGCATAGTGAAATTAAGCACATTGCCTGTTTGGTTGTTCTCATAACCGGCGGCCGTCCCCGTATGCAGAAAAAACCGGTTCGGCCATGTCTGGCATGGCGCCGAAGCAAACCAGCAGTCGCAGACTGCGAAGGCCTTCGCGAGCTGCGCCAAGGCCGGAACATGCTGGGCCGGATCGTAGCGGCTCATAATGTGCTGAGGGTTGTAATCGCCGCGCGGCGGGTCGCCGTTGACGTCCGTATAGCTCTCGGCGAAGCCGCTCATATCGGCGGCGGCATCCGGCTTCGGACGGTTTAAATTTGCAACCGACTCGACCTGACGGGGCCCGAAGATCTGGAGATTGATATCAGACCACGCCTCGCCCGGATCGGGATTAGGCACGGTGAGATTAGCGATGCTCGCCTCGGGCGGCATTGCCCGCAATGGGTAGACCGTGCCGTCGCGGCCAATGTTACTTTCGCTTCCATCGACGCCGTCGAACGCCGCCGACTTAGGATAGAGCCCCCCCAAAAGATTATCGAACGAGCGATTTTCCAGCATCAACACCACAAAATGATCGATGCACTGCAACTTTGGCATGGCACGTCCCCCCGATCCGCCGCATTTCTAGGACATGCCCTCAAGAAAGTCGATCGGTTGGCGCCGCCCCTCGTCATCAAGGCATTGAATTTCAGGGAGCCTCAATCCACGCACCGGCTTTCTTACGGCGCCGGACCATAGTCCACGCCCGCCAGATATAGCCCTTCGGGCGGGGCGACCATGCCGCAGCGACAGCGGTCGCGCGCCTCAAGCGCCGCGCGCATATCCGCGACGCTCCATTTGCCGGACCCCACATGTTCGAGCGAGCCAACGATCGAACGGACCTGGCTATGCAGAAACGACCGCGCGCTCGCCAAGACATGAATCTCTTCGCCCTTCCGCACGACATCAAGCCGTTCCAAGGTGCGCACTGGACTTTCCGCTTGGCACTGCGAGGCGCGAAACGTCGAAAAGTCATGGGCCCCGAGGAGAACGCTTGCCGCCTCTTGCATGGCAGCTGAATCGAGCTTGCGCTTGACTAGCCAGACATGGCCGCGCTCCACCGTCAAAGGCGCCCGGCGATTGACGATCCGATAAAGATAATGCCGGCGTTTTGCTGAAAATCGCGCGTCAAAAGTACCGGGCACCTGTTCGGCTGATAGAATCGCGACGGGCTGCGGCCGCATATGCGCATTCAATCCGTCACGCAAGACATCGGTCCGCCAATCCTTGGAAAGATCCGCATGCGCGACCTGCCCCAGGGCATGGACGCCGGTATCGGTGCGCCCGGCGCCGCGTATCCGCGCCCTTTCGCCGCACAGAGCTTCGATCGCAGTCTCGATCACTTCCTGCACGGAAAGCCCGTTTGTTTGCCGCTGCCAGCCGACAAAGGGGGTGCCGTCATATTCGAGCGTCAGTTTAAAGCGCGGCATCGGTTTTCGAGGCGAGCAAGGCTCCCTCGCCAAGCCGCACGCCGCGCAAGAAATCCGCGGCCGGCATCGGCGCCCTGCCCGGACGCTGCACTTCGAGAAGGCGCAAAGCGCCTTGCCCGCAGCCAATCGTCAAATGCGCATCGAGAACGCGGCCGGGCGGCCCGGTTGCCTCGATGATCTCCGTGCGCAAAATTTTCACGCGCTCCAATCCCTTGCCAAGATCGGCTTCGAAGAACGCGCCCGGCGCTGGCGTGAGACCCCGGACGAGATTGTGCAAATCCGTCGCTGGTTTCGCCCAATCGATCCGTGCTTCGGCCTTATCGATTTTATGCGCATAGATGATGCCTTCGTCCGCCTGGGGCGTAAAGATGAGCGCGCCATCCTCCAGCAGGAGCAAAGCCCGCGTCATCAAAGCGGCGCCCGCGCGGGCAAGTCTCTCGGATAGTTCGCCGGCAGTCGTCTTCGGGCCAATCGCGAGGCGCTCCGTGAGGGCGACCGGGCCGGTGTCGAGACCTTCTTCCATGCGCATCACCATGACGCCGGTCTCGCTGTCACCCGCCATGATGGCCCGCTGGATTGGCGCCGCACCCCGCCATCGCGGCAGCAGCGAAGCGTGCAGATTGAGGCAGCCCTTCGGCGGTACATCGAGAATGGCTTTCGGCAGGATCAAGCCATAGGCCGCGACAATCACGGCATCGGGTTTGAAATCGTGCAGCTCCGCGAGCGCATCCTCGGAGCGCAGCGTTCGCGGCGTGATGACCTCTATGCCATACCGCGCCGCCGCCGCATGAACCGGGGACGGCACAAGTTCGAGACCGCGACGGCCGCCCGGCCGTGGCGCCCGCGTATAGACCGCCGCCACTTGGTGACCCTGGCCGATAATTTCGGCGAGCGTGGGCACCGCGAAGTCAGGGGTCCCCATAAAGACGATATGCAATGGTCCGGCCTAATCCTGGCGCTGATCTCGTGGGCGGTGCGAGGCTTAGGCCTCGGGTCCGGCAGCTGCGTCTTGCTTACCCGCCCCGCTCTTGCGAGAGGGTCCGTCGAGCTTGGCGGTCTTGGCGAATTTCCGGGTGATGCGATCCCGCTTCAGCCGCGACAGATGATCGATGAACAAAATCCCGTTCAAATGGTCGATCTCATGCTGCAAACAGGTCGCCAAAATCCCCTCCGCCTCGATCTCTTGGGCGCGGCCGTGCTGATCGAGATAACGGGCGCGCACCCGGGCCGGGCGCTCGACGTCCTCGAAAAAGTCCGGGATCGACAGGCAGCCTTCCTGATAGGTGGAAAGCTCTTCCGAGGCCCAGACGATTTCCGGATTGATGATACAATGCGGGTCCGGCGTGGCATTCTCATCTGCGCGTTTGGCGACGTCGAGTACGAGGACCCGCTTCGGCACGGCGATCTGGATCGCGGCGAGACCGATGCCGGGGGCGGCATACATGGTCTCGAGCATATCATCCATGAGCGCGCGGATGCTCGCGTCGATCGCGGGCACCTGCGCGCATTTGCGGCGCAGCCGCGGGTCCGGAAGGGTAATGATTGTCCGTAAAGCCATGACCATGAGATAATACCGGCGCCGCGCGAGGTCAATTTGCCCCCGCCACGGGCCGCGAAACATTTTGAAATTTGGCTCGCTGCTGTTTGGCGAATCAGCGGGTGACAAGATTGGCGATCATGGCGTTCGCCGCTTCGGCGAGGCCGGAGAACATCCCGAAATCGACCCGGTTCACTGCGACGAACACGCCGACGTTGCGTCCCGGCGCGAAGGCGATGTAGCTCATGAAACCGGCGCCGCCGCCGCTTTTCGCCAGCAGCGCCGGATGGATGCCCTGGGCCGCCACGCTCACCCAGCCAAGGCCAAGGCCCGCCATCGGGCCTGCCTCATCGAAGCCGATTGCCGCAGGCAGGGCCTGGCGCTGGCGATAGATGGCGTGGCTCAGCGCCAGGGCGCCGTCCGCGTCCTCGATGTTGTGGCGCAGCCAGAGCGCCATGTCGTTGCCGGTGCTGTAAAGACCGCCGCTGCCATCCGTCGCATGGGTATCGACGCAGGGGCCGGCACCGCCGAGGCCGCCGCCGGTCATCAGCCTGGCGCATTGCTCGGGCGTTGGCGCGAAGCCGGTGTCCGCCATGCCCAAGGGGGCCGTGACGCGTTTGCGCAACAGATCGGGATAGGCTTGTCCGCCAGCTGTTTCGATCGCATCGGCGAGGAGATCGAAGCCGACATTGGAATAGGCGGCGATGGTGCCGGGTGCCCAGGGGAGCTTGTAGCCGGGGAGCCATGTCCAGCGATCCTCGCGCGTCGGCCAGGCGCGGGAAAACACGCCTTCCGGGGCTTCTCCCATCTCGCGCGGCAGGGCGCCTGTATAGGTCGCGAGATCGAGCAGGGTGATCGGGCGGCTGCCGAAGGCGGGCACCTTGGCGCCGCGGGCGAAACGCTGCAGAGGATCGGCGAGGTTGAGCTTGCCGTCGGCGGCGAGGGAGACCAGCACCTCCGTCGTGAAGACCTTGGTGATGGAATTCAGGCGAAAAAGGCTGTTGCCGTCCGGCGCGCGCTTGTTGCCCTTCTCGGTCTCGCCAAAGCCGAGGACGAGGCTATGGCCGCCGCGCACGATCACCAGGACCATGCCGGGAGCGCCTGAATTGACGAACATGACGAGACCGGCGAGGCCGCTTGCTTCAGCAAGAACCGGATCGGCTGGCGGCGGCGAGGCCGCGCGGGAAGCGGCGGTCGCCGCGATTGCAAGAAGGAATGAGAGGAAGATGGATCGCATTGCCATGCTGCCGCTCCCGATCCGTGACAGAGGTCCCGCTACCGGGACATGGTTCAGGAAATCAATACCATGCGGAGAGGCGTGCCCAAGATGACGAAAACGAATATTTTCGATTTGAAAGCATACGAAAACGAGGTCCGTCGGGGTTCGCTCTGGCTGGTCCGCCTGCCCGGCAAAGATGTCTTCTCGTCGGCGCGGCAACAGACTAAACCTGTCCGAGAGACCGGGCGTTCGCGTGCCACCGTTCGGCCCTGAAAAAGGCTATTCCGCTGTTGGACAAATCAGCGCACCCTCTTCACTATTGGCCATGTGTCTTTAAAAATCAAGTAAAAACAACTAGATAACTTCATGTCCGGTGTGCCCGGAAAATAGGGCAGCATCACTTGCGCTTTGTGCGTCGCACGTGCATATTGTTGCAACGCGGCAAGGTTGTTGCCGCCGATGCCCTCCTTGGGCGTTTCCTCCCTAGACTTGGGCCGCTTGTGGTAACGCAGGCGGCCTCTTTCTTTGCGGTGGGCGCCATTTCTTTGCCTGCGGCGCCATGGACAGCAGGCCAGGATTCGGCTCGCATGCCAGCGGCGGTCTCAATTCTGTGCAAAAACATGGATTGGCGTTTGACGAATGATGTTTGTCAAGTTACGTTACAAACTTAGCGGTAAGCCTCTTGCCGCTAATGCCCTCCTTGGGCGTTCCTCCCAAGACTTGGGCTGCTTGCGGAAACTCAAGCGGCCTCTTTCCCCAACCATTTACTTTCGTTTGCTTGGATCGCGCGCCAACGAACTCTCCGCGTGACAAACCCTTCTTAGAAAGCCAGCCGAATAATTATTCCGCGGCAGCGCGATGCCGGTCGCGGCGGGTTGAGGCTGCGTCCGCCAGGGCACCCGCGATCTTCGCCAGATCGGCGGCGACCTCCCCAAATCTCTCCGACCGGCTGACCGACCGTTCGTCCATGTAGAGAGCCCGGCTCACTTCGATTTGCATGGCATGGCACTCGCGCGCGGGATCGCCGTAATGTTCGGTGATGAACCCCCCGGCATAAGGCTTGTTGCGCTGGACCTCATATCCGCGGCGACGCAGCTCACATTCGACGACATCGACCAAATCCGGGGTGCAACTCGTTCCATAGCGATCGCCGACCACGATATCCGGTTTTTGCCGCACTTCGGCAGTTGTTGGGAATAAAGCCTTGCCTTGACGCAAAGAGCCAGAAGGCATGGAATGGCAGTCCACCAGGACAGCTATTCCGAAAGTTTGGAACGCCCTATCGATAAGCCCGCGCAAGCAGGCGTGATAGGGTTTATAGAGCTTTTCGATTCTTTCGATCGCTTCTGCGACCGGTACGCGGCGCGCATAAATCTCTTGCGCCTGGCCGACCACACGGGCGATCGTCCCAAGGCCGCCGGCGACGCGCAGCGAGCGCGTGTTCGCATACGCCGGAAGCGGTCCATCGAACATGCGCGGGTCCAGCTCATAAGGTTCCCGATTGAGATCGAGATAGGCGCGCGGAAACCTGGCTTTGATCAGGGGGGCGCCAAGGGCCGTCACCCCGCCAAACAAAGCATCGACGAAAGCATCTTCCGAGCGGTGGAGCACGGCCTCTTCGAGCCTGGTCGCTTCAAGAAACCGGCGTGGATAGACGTTCCCCGAATGGGGCGAGGAAAAAACCAAGGGACAGGCGAGACGGACCGGTTCCACCACTTCGAATGGCGGATCGAGTTCCGGCTCATGGAGTGAGTTGAGGTTCACTTGTGTGTCCTGCCCGGAAGCCGTCGCGGACGGCTTTGAAGTCATCGGGGCTGCCTCGCCACGCCGCGCGCCTGCGAAACCCCTGGATCTGAACCAATTTGGCAAGGACCTGTCATTCTGTCCAGAACTATCGCAATTCGGCAACAGTCCATGAGAAAATTAACGGATAAACCGAACTCCACAAATTTTCACTCGATTTTTACCCGGATGGCGGTTTGATGGCAAAAGTAGCGAGGACCTCCCATGAACGAGACGCGGATTCCCATCAATTACAAGATCCTGCTGGCCGAGGATGATCACGACATGCGCCGCTTTCTCGGCAAGGCGCTGCAGAACGCGGGCTATGACGTCGCCTCTTTTGACAACGGCTTGTCCGCCTATCACCGATTGCGCGAGGAGCCGTTTGAATTGCTCCTGACCGATATCGTCATGCCGGAAATGGACGGGATCGAATTGGCCCGCCGGGCGACCGAGCTCGACCCCGACATCAAAGTGATGTTCATTACCGGTTTCGCCGCGGTCGCGCTGAACCCCGATAACAACGCTCCGCCGCAGGCCAAAATCCTTTCGAAACCCTTCCATTTGAAGGATCTGGTGAACGAGGTTCAGCGCCTGCTAGCCGCCTGAGCCAGGCCCTTGTCCTGGGCAACGCTTGTCAAGCGAGGCGTGTCTCGCTACCCCATGATTCGCGACAGAGAAAACCGGCGGCTTGACAGGAACCTAAAAACTTTGACCAAAAACGATGTTTGCATGATGCGGCGATCCCTCGCATGCTTCGCTTTTTGCCTCACCCTCCTCATCGCCACAAAGGCCGGTGCCGCCAGTTTTGAGGACTGCCTCGCGAATATTCGCGGCGCCGCGCTCGCGGACGGTGTCGATGCGGCGACATTCGACAAAGCGGCGCGCGGGCTCACGTTCGACCCCGACGTGCTCAAGTTGTCCGAGGCCCAGCCGGAATTCAAGACGCCGATTTGGGATTATCTCGCCGGACTCGTCGATGAGGAAAGAGTGAGCGACGGCCGTGCGATGATGGCCCGCTATGGCCAAGCGCTCGCCCTCGCGCAAAGCCGTTTCGGAGTGGATCAGGCCACGATCACGGCGGTTTGGGGCGTCGAATCCGATTTTGGCCGGAGTTTCGGCACCCGCCCGGTCGTACAATCGCTCGCCACCCTCTCCTGTAGCGGCAATAGGCGGGCAGGCTATTTCCGCTCGGAACTCATCGCCGCACTCAAGATCATCCAGCATGGCGACATTGATCCCGCCCAATTCAACGGCTCCTGGGCGGGAGCCTTCGGCCATACCCAATTCATGCCCTCGACGTTTCTTAGGACTGCCGTCGATCTCGATGGCGACGGCCGCCGGGACCTCATCAATTCCGTCCCCGACGCGCTCGGCTCGACCGCCGCCTATCTGCGCAAGGGCGGCTGGGTTGCCGGCGTGGAATGGGGCTATGAGGTCCGTCTGCCCGAGCACTATGCGGGCCCTTCCGGACGGACCCATAAAGAGCCGATGGCGGCTTGGGCGGCGCGCGGGTTGACGCGCATCGATGGCCAGCCGCTGCCGGGCGGCGGCAGCGCAGGCCTCCTGCTGCCCGCTGGCCCCACGGGACCGGCTTTCCTCGTCACCCGCAATTTCGATGCGATCTATTCTTATAACGCGGCCGAGTCCTATGCGCTGGCGATCGCGCTTTTGTCCGACCGGCTGCGCGGGCGGCACGGGCTTGTCGCGGCATGGCCGACGAACGACCCCGGCCTGTCGCGCGCCGACCGGCGCGAGGTGCAGGCTCTTCTCATGAAGCGCGGCTACGATCTCGACGGCAAGGCGGACGGCGTGATCGGCGCCAAGACGAAACAAGCGATCTCGGATTTTCAAGCAAAATCGGGCCTGCATCCGGATGGGCGCGCCTGCGCCTCCGTGCTCGCCACACTGCGCGGAAAGTGAAGCCGCCCATTCATGTGGGTAAAGCGGTGGCGGGGCTTTATCTTACGCGATCTTGCCATACAACTTAACCTGCAATGAAGGCTCGCTTCAGCCGAGGTTCAGGACAGAGCTGCCACATTCCTTGCGTTAAGAGCATTCAACCAGGAGAATTTCTTATGAGCACAAGCCTCGCCAGATTCGCTGTCGCAGCCGGTGTTGCGTTCGGCGCCTTGGCCCTCGGGGAAAGCGGCGCTTCCGCTATGCCCGCCGCGGCCCAAGCCATTGCCGGCACAGCCGTGACGGTACCGGGAATCGAGAAAGCGCATTGGCATCACCGTCGTCACTGGCACCACCGGCGCCACTGGAATCATTGGCACCATCATCGTCATTGGCACCGCCATTGGTGATCTTCGCGGCCCTCACTTCAAGAGCCCGGCTTTGCAGCCGGGCTTTTTTTCAAGCAGGGTTGCGCGCGCACGAATGCTCGATCGGGAACCAAAGGCCGCCTCGTCCGTCGAGACTCAGGCCTCGCCTTCTCCCCAGGATGAAAGGCTCCCACGGCGAAAACCGCAAAATCGTGCTATACATCAAACCATGATCTGCGAACGCTGCGGGGTGCGATCATGTCGATACTAGAAACGCGCCGCCATCAGATGTTCCCGAAGCTCCAGCTTGAGGAGATCGCGCGTCTCCAAAGATTCGGCGAGGTCCGGAATTATAAAGCTGGCGATCTCTTGATTGTGACCGGCGAACGGAGCCCCGGTATGTTCGTGCTCATCGCGGGCACGGTTGCCGTCTGTACCAGGGACGGTTTGGGCCATGTGGTCCCGATCATCGAGGAAGGGCTAGGCGACTTCCTTGCCGAAGTCGGCCAATTGTCGGGCCGCCCCTCCTTTGTCGACGCGCGCGCAACATCGGATGTCGAGGCGCTTCTCATTTCCCCTGAGCATCTGCGCGGCGTCATCATCGCCGAAGCCGAACTCGGCGAGCGGATCATGCGCGCGCTCATTTTGCGGCGGGTCGCCTTGATCGAGAACGGCACCAGCGGTCCGGTCCTGATCGGGCCCGCGTTGAATCCGGACATGGTGCGCCTGCAAAATTTTCTCGCGCGCAATGGCTACCCGCATCAGACGCTCGACCCTGACGAGGACACGGATGCAAAGGCGCTGGTCGAGCGCTATGCGCCGCAACACTCGGAGCTGCCGCTTGCCGTTTGTTCGGACGGAACCGTTCTCAAAAATCCGAGCACAACGAAGCTCGCCCATTGCCTTGGCATGATCACATGCGACGCCCCGGATCGCACCTATGATGTCGCCATTGTTGGTGCCGGACCGGCCGGACTTGCGACCGCTGTCTATGCCGCCTCGGAAGGCTTGTCAGTGATCGTCTTCGATGCCAGCGCCTTCGGCGGACAGGCGGGTGCCAGCGCCCGTATCGAAAATTATCTCGGGTTTCCAACCGGCATTTCGGGCCAGGCGCTGACCGGCCGCGCCTTCGTGCAGGCGCAAAAATTCGGCGCCGAGATGGCCATTCCCATGGAAGTCACCGGGCTCGATTGCGCTGGCGCCCCGTTTTCCCTGAGCTTGGCCAATGGCAGGAGCGTCAAGGCGCAAGCGGTGGTCGTGGCGGCCGGAGCGCGCTACCGGCGCCCCGCCATTTCCAGCCTGCAGAATTTCGAGGGGCGCGGCCTCTGGTATTGGGCGTCCCCGATCGAGGCACGGATGTGCCGGAAAGAGGAGATCGCGCTTGTCGGCGGCGGCAATTCGGCCGGCCAGGCGGCAGTCTATCTCTCCGGCTTTGCCGCCAAAATATCCATGCTTGTGCGCGCCAACGGCCTTGCCTCCTCGATGTCGCGCTATCTCATCGAACGGATCGAAGCGCGGCCGAATATCGAGCTACTGTGCCAGACCGAAATCGTCGCGCTGACGGGCACGCCGGAAGGACGGTTGGAGCGGGTGCGCTGGCGCCACGCGCCAAGCGGGCAAGAAACGGAACGGGCGATCCGCAATGTTTTTTTGTTCACCGGCGCCGATCCGGCGACCAGCTGGCTGCAGTCTTGTGGCGTCGGACTTGACGAGAAGGGATTTGTCTCAACGGGTTCGCATGCCATGACCCGCGAGGCAGCGGGGAGCACGCGTAGCCCGCTGCCGCTCGAATCGAATATCCCCGGCGTGTTTGCTGTGGGCGATGCCCGTTCGGGCTCGGTCAAGCGGGTTGGCGGGGCCATTGGCGAGGGGGCGGCGGTCGTCGCGCAGCTCCACAGCTATCTGGCCGGGCGCCATCCCGAACACGCCGCGCCACGCTCCGCATGAAAATGTCTATCCGGTGGTGATCCCGCCGCAAGCTTATTTCGATCCCGATGATTTTGGATTTATGCAATCCAAAATCATGAACGTGATCAAATCTTAGAGTCTAGAGCGGGATGCGGGCGGGATACCGGTCTCCACTTTTCCTCATCCCGCGCTAGGAATCATCAACGCTCCAACGGGCGACTTCTGAGCCTTGGATGTCCAAAATCCGGAAGCCGCGCGGCAACGGTTTGTGAACCCGCTGAATAATGACGTTGGCGTACAGCGACTTGGCGTGGGTCACCACATGCGGAAGATCGGCGAGATCCGTCGTCATTCTGTCGAGAACTTCGGGCGGGGCGCCTTCGCGCAGCGTCCCGACAAATTCGATATGAAACATAGGCGGCACCTCCCTGCTTTTTTCTCATGACTAGGCAGTTAGGGCGGCGTGAGCCGATGTCAATCCGGCAAGCTCACGCTCATAAAATTTCCGAAAAGGCTCGTCAGATAAGATAAATCCGGTCCGGCAGCTCGTCCTCGCTGCCGTCCTCGGGTGGAAAATGCTGGGCCAAGACGCGCCCGCATTTTTCGACCGCGACGATAAAGCCTTCCGCGATCTCTCCTTCGGCGGCGCATTCGAGAAGGGTGTCGATCGCGTCCTGCCAGACGGTTTGATCGACCTTGGCGGCGATGCCGTCATCGGCGACGATGCGGGCGTAATGTTCGGCCAGCGAGACGAAGATGAGGACGCCGGCGCGGTTTTTCTTGCGCGCCATTCCGCGAATCATGAATTGCTCCATCGCGGCGCGGTGGGCTTCGACGCGGCGGGCTTGGCGGGGGACAAGGTAACGGTGCAAGGGAGACTCGGACAGGACGAGAAAGAGCACCACGAAAAGAACGATCTGCGCCAAAAATATCTCGCGTACGGAAAGGTTGGTCACAGCGATGAGAATCCAAGGCGCGATCAAGGCCAGAAGCGCCGACCAGGCGGTCGCGTAGGCCATTGTGTTGGTGGACGCGCGGGCCAGCACACAGACGATCTCGCCCGAGGTCTGCGCCTCGGCCGCCTTGATCGCGGCACTTACGCGGCGCTGATCGTCTTCCGGGAAATACGCCATCACCAGCTCCCCGAGGCACCGCCGCCGCCCGATGAGCCGCCGCCGCCGGAAAAGCCGCCGCCATCCGACCAGCCGCCGCCGGAGCCGCTCCCCCAACCGCCGCCGCCCCGCCCGGAGCTCATCAGCATGCCAAGCAGAAACGACAGGAGATTGCCGCGCTCGCGCGGCGGCGTCAGCAAATAAAAGATGAACACGAAGAGGGCGAGGGCAATCCAGGGGCCAAGCTCGTCCAAGGTCGAATCCTGGCTGACGACGCGCAGATCCGGGCGCTTCTGCCACTCCGAGGAATCCGTCGTCAGAACGGTGATGATGTCATCGACGCCGCGCTCGATGCCGCCGCCGTAATCGCCTGTTTTAAAGCGCGGTGCCATCGCATTGGTGATGATGATTTTCGACAAGGCGTCGGTGAGCGTGCCTTCGAGGCCGTAGCCGACCTCGATCCGCACCTTGTGCTCGTTTGGCGCAATGAGAAGCAGCACGCCATTGTTCTTTTGCTTCTCGCCAAGCCCCCAGGCGCGAAACAGCGCGTTGGCGTAAGGCTCGA
>CAYTRB010000076.1:0-15691 GCA_964440215.1 uncultured Methylocapsa sp. | reverse complement strand
GGCCGAACGCGGAATTTGCCGTCGAGACCCGCGAGGAACTCTACTACGACAAAAACCGTCTCCTGGAGAACGGCGACCGGTGGGAGCGCGAGATCGCTCGCAATCTCGCGCTCGATGCGCCATACCGGTAGCCCTTGGACCATTCGATCAAAACAGCAAAGCCGTTCCAGCCGGCGCGGAACGGGACAAACGGGGATCCTTGATGAATAGCGCTGCGTTTTTCTTTTATCTGTTCTCGGCGGTCTTGATCGGCGCCGCCGTTCTGGTGATTTCTTCACGCAATCCGGTTCATTCCGTGCTTTTTCTGATCCTCGCCTTTTTTAACGCCGCCGGTCTGTTCATCCTGCTCGGCGCGGAATTTCTGGCGATGATCCTCGTCGTCGTCTATGTCGGCGCGGTCGCGGTCTTGTTCCTTTTCGTCGTCATGATGCTCGATGTTGACTTCGCGGAATTGGAAAAGGGATTTTGGCAATATCTGCCGGTCGGCGGAACCCTCGTCCTCGTGGTTCTCATCGAGGTTGCTTTGTCGGTTGGCGCCTGGAGCGTGGGACCCGTCTCAATCGCCAATGTCGCGACGCCGCTGGCGCCTGGCATGACCAATACCATGGCGCTCGGGCGGGTGCTTTACACCCAATATCTCTATTTCTTCCAGGCCGCCGGCTTCATTCTGCTGACCGCGATGATCGGCGCCATCGTCTTGACCTTGCGGCACAAGGTTGGGGTGAAGCGCCAGAACGTCGCGGTGCAGAACGCGCGGACGCCGGCCGAGGCGGTCCAGCTCCGCAAGGTCGCTTCGAGGCAGGGAATTTGAACCGGGACATTTTGGGCTTGCGCGCGCACGCGGCGGCGGAAGGAAAATCATGCTGACGATTTCGCTCTCTCAATTCTTGATTGTTGCCGCCATCCTGTTCACGCTCGGGGTGGCGGGCATCGTCATGAACCATAAGAACATCATCATCGTCTTGATGTCGGTCGAGCTGATCTTGCTTTCGGTCAATATCAATCTCGTGGCTTTCTCGGCCTTTCTCGGCGATCTCACCGGCCAGGTTTTCGCGCTCTTTATTCTCACCGTGGCGGCGGCCGAGGCGGCGATCGGCCTGGCCATCCTCGTTTGCTATTATCGCAACCGCGGATCGATCGCGATCGACGACATCAACATGATGAAGGGCTGAGCCACGCTATGTATGCAGCCATCGTCTTCTTGCCCCTTTTGGGATTTCTGATCGTCGGGCCTTTCGGCAGGTGGATTGGCGACCGCCCTTCCGAAATCGTCACCACAAGCTTGCTGTTTGCCGTGGCTCTCTTGTCCTGGATCGTTTTTTTCCAAGTCGCGCTCGGAACCGCGCCCGCGAGCGTTTCGGTTCTCGGCAATTGGTTCACCTCGGGCACGCTCAAAGTCGATTGGTCGCTCAAGATCGATTCCCTCACGGCTGTGATGCTCGTCGTCGTCACCACGGTCTCCTCGCTCGTGCATCTTTATTCGATTGGTTATATGGCCGAGGATCCCTGTCGGCCGCGTTTCTTTTCCTATCTGTCGCTGTTTACCTTCGCCATGCTGATGCTGGTGACGGCCGACAATCTGGTCCAAATGTTTTTCGGCTGGGAGGGGGTTGGCCTCGCGTCCTACCTTCTGATCGGCTTCTGGTATGAAAAGCCTTCCGCCAATGCCGCCGCGATTAAGGCTTTCGTCGTCAACCGAGTCGGCGATTTCGGCTTTTCGCTTGGCATATTCTTGGTGTTCGTGCTGACCCAGTCGGTGAGCTTTGATCAGATCTTCGCGGCGGCGCCGGGCCTTGCCCATCAGAGAATCCACATTTTTGGCCTCGACACGGACGCGCTGACGATCGCCTGCCTCCTTCTGTTCATGGGAGCGATGGGGAAATCGGCGCAGTTTCTGCTGCACACCTGGCTGCCCGATGCCATGGAGGGGCCAACTCCCGTGTCGGCACTCATTCATGCGGCAACCATGGTGACCGCGGGCGTCTTCATGGTCGCGCGGCTCTCGCCGCTTTTCGAACAAGCTCCAGCGGCGCTTACTTTCGTGACCATCATCGGGGCGACGACGGCGTTCTTTGCTGCAACGATTGGTCTTGTTCAAAACGATATCAAAAGGGTTATCGCCTATTCGACCTGCTCTCAGCTTGGCTATATGTTCGTCGGTCTTGGTGTTGGCGGCTATTCGCTCGGCATCTTCCATCTGTTCACGCATGCCTTCTTCAAGGCGCTTTTGTTCCTCGGCGCCGGATCCGTCATCATCGCGATGCATCACGAGCAGGACATGCGCAACATGGGGGGGCTCTGGCGGAAGATTCCCTTCACTTTCGCCATGATGACGGTCGGCACCTTGGCGCTCACCGGCTTTCCTTTCACCGCCGGTTATTTTTCCAAGGATGCGATCATCGAAGCGGCCTACGCCTCGGACAGGGGAGGCGCGTACTACGGGTTTTTGCTGACGACATTGGCGGCGGGCCTTACCTCCTTCTATTCCTGGCGGCTGGTCTTTCTGACATTTTTTGGGACGCCGCGCTGGGCCGCCGCCGGACATGATCATGCCGCACACGCCCACGAGGCACACGATGACACGGCGCATGACCACGATGCGCATGATGGCCATGATGCGCACCGCTCACATGGCCACGCGCTCGACCCGCATGAATCACCGCTTCCCATGCTCATTCCCTTGGGCGTCCTGGCCGTTGGCGCCTTATTTGCGGGTCTTGTCTTCTCGCATAATTTCATCGGCGAGGGCGCCGGTGAATTCTGGAAGGGCGCCTTGTTTCTTGAGCCAGGCAATGAGGCGCTTGAAGCCCGGGAAGCCATTCCGGGTTTTACGAAACAGCTGCCCACGCTATTGATGGTCTTCGGCTTTTTCATTGCGGCTCTGTTTTATCTTGTGGCGCCGTCGATTCCCGTACGGCTCGCCCAGGCCTTGAAGCCGCTCTATGAGTTTCTGCTCAACAAATGGTACTTCGACGAACTCTATGATTTGATTTTCGTGCGCCCGGCCTTTTGGCTCGGCCGTGTGTTCTGGAAGGGCGGCGATGGCGCCATCATCGACCGGCTCGGGCCCGACGGCGTCGCCGCCCGCGTCGTCGATGTGACGGGGCGCGTCGTCAAGCTCCAGAGCGGCTATATCTATCATTACGCCTTTGCCATGCTCGTCGGCCTTGCCGCCGTCATCACCTGGTATGTGGCCTCGGGGATCCGCTAATGTTTGGCTTTGGCATTTTGTCCTGCATCGTCTTTTTGCCGCTTGTCGGCGCGGGCTTTATTCTTGCCCTGCGCGGCACTGACGAAGCCACATTGGAAAACGCGCGCCGCGCCGCGCTCGGCACGACATTGATCGTCTTTCTGCTGTCGGTTTATGCCTATACGAAGTTCGATCCGTCCTCCTCGGCCTTTCAATTGGTTGAGGAAAAGGGCTGGTTCGGCCAGGGTCTCATCTACAAGATGGGTGTCGACGGAATATCGTTTCCGTTTCTCCTTTTGACCACTTTCTTGATGCCGATCTGCATTCTCGCGTCCTGGAAATCGATTCAGACTCGCGTCAAGGAATATATGGTTGCCTTCCTCGTCATTGAGACCCTGATGACCGGGGTTTTCTGCGCCCTTGATCTCGTGCTGTTTTATCTTTTCTTCGAAGGCAGCCTGATCCCGATGTTTCTCATCATCGGCATCTGGGGGCACGCGAGACGGGTCTACGCCAGTTTCAAATTTTTCCTTTATACACTGACCGGCTCGCTTTTGATGCTGCTTGCCATCATGGCGATGTATGGCGTGGCGGGGACAACCGACATCGTGACCTTGCTGCAGACGCATTTCCCGTCGTCCATGCAAAAATGGTTGTGGCTCGCGTTCTTTGCCTCGCTCGCCGTCAAGATGCCGATGTGGCCCGTTCACACTTGGCTTCCCGACGCGCATGTGGAAGCCCCGACCGCGGGTTCCGTCATCCTTGCCGGCATCCTCCTCAAAATGGGCGGCTACGGGTTCATCCGCTTCTCGCTGCCGATGTTCCCGGAGGCTTCGGCCTATTTCACGCCCCTCGTTTTTGCGTTGTCGATCATCGCGATTATCTACACCTCGCTCGTTGCCTTGGTGCAGGAGGACATGAAGAAGCTCATCGCCTATTCCTCGGTGGCGCATATGGGCTTCGTGACGATGGGCCTCTTCAGCATGACTTCGCAAGGCGTGCAAGGCGCCGTCTTTCAGATGATCTCGCATGGCCTCGTCTCCGGCGCTTTGTTCCTCTGCGTCGGTGTCGTCTACGATCGTATGCATACCCGCGAGATATCGGCCTATGGCGGTCTTGCCGCGCGCATGCCGCTCTATGCGGTGGTTTTCATGATCTTCACGCTCGCTAATGTCGGCCTGCCCGGCACATCGGGATTCATCGGCGAGTTTCTGACTTTGCTTGGCGCTTTCAGAATCAACAGCTGGGTTGCGTTTCTCGCTACCACCGGCACGATCTTGTCGGCCGCCTACGCGCTCTATCTCTACCGCCGCATCATTTTCGGCGTTCTCGACAAGCCGAGCCTTGCGTCGATTCTCGATCTCTCGTGGCGCGAGGTCGCGCTGTTCACGCCGCTTGTCTTTCTAACCATTCTCTACGGCTTCTACCCGGCCCCAGTCTTGGATAGCTCGGCCGCTTCGATCAACGCCCTCATCAAAGGCTATGACACAGCCCTTGCCGTGACCAAGACGGCGGCTCTGGCATTCCACTAAAGGCTTCTAGCATGTCGCATTTGTCAGCCGCCCTCGCCCATTGCTTGCCGGAGCTCATTTTGGCTTTTGGCATCCTCGTCCTGGTGCTGCTTGGGGCACTGCGCGGCAAGGAGACGGGCGGGTTGGTGACCGAGATCGCCATTGGTCTTCTCGGCCTCGCGATCGTGGTCATTTTCCTCGGCGGCAAGGGCACGGCAATTGTCTTCAACGGCGCCTTCATCGATGATGGCTTCGGCCGCTTCATGAAAGTGCTGACGCTTGCCGGATCGCTTGTCACCTTGCTAATGAGCCAGGATTTCCTTGCCCGCGAGAAAATCGACAAATTCGAGTTCCCGATCCTGATCCTTTTGTCGACGCTCGGGATGCTGATGCTGATTTCGGCGGCTGGTCTCATCGCGCTTTATCTCGGGCTCGAATTGATGTCGCTTTCTCTTTATGTCATTGCCGCCTTTCATCGCGACAATCTGCGGGCGTCCGAGGCCGGTCTCAAATATTTCGTGCTTGGCGCGCTCTCGTCTGGCATGCTGCTCTATGGCGCTTCCCTTCTCTACGGCTTTGCGGGCACGGTGTCCTTCGCGGGCATCGCCGAAACCATCAACGGAAAGGTTTCGCTTGGCGCTATCTTTGGGCTTGTCTTCCTCATGGCAGGGCTTGCCTTCAAAATGTCGGCGGTGCCATTCCACATGTGGACGCCGGATGTCTATGAAGGCGCGCCGACCCCGGTGACGGCGTTCTTTGCCTCGGCGGTGAAGATGGCGGCCGTTGCCATCACGGTCAGGGTGGTCTTCACCGCCTTCCCGGGCATTGCCTCGCAATGGCGGCAGATCGTGATTTTCATTTCTCTCCTTTCGATGGTGCTCGGCGCCTTCGCCGCGATCGGCCAGACCAACATCAAGCGCCTCATGGCCTATTCCGCGATCGGCCACATCGGCTTCGCGCTCGTCGGTCTCGCGGCGGGCGGCGAAGCCGGCGTCAGCGGCGTGCTCGCCTATATGGCGATCTATCTCGTCATGACGCTTGGCACCTTTGCCGGTATCCTCTCGATGCGGGTCAACGGCGAAGGCGTCGAGAATATTTCCGATCTATCCGGTCTAGCCAAAACCGACGGCGTGATGGCGTTCTTTCTCGCGATGATGATGTTTTCCCTGGCGGGGATTCCGCCGCTCGCGGGCTTTTTCGCAAAATGGTATGTGTTCAACGCGGCGATCCAGGCAGGGCTCTATTGGCTGTCTGTTATCGGCGTTTTGTCGAGCGCGGTTGCCGCCTTCTATTATCTGCGGATCGTCAAGGTCATGTATTTCGACGAAGCCGCGCCCGCTTTCGACAGATCCGCGGCGGCGCCGCGCGCTGTGCTCGCGGTTAGCGGCATCCTTGTCTTGTTTTTGTTCGTTTATCCGGGTGTCTTCATTGACGCCACCACGGCGGCGGCGCAATCTTTGTTTTGAATTTCAGCCTATGGTGTTTTGCCCTGTTTCGTCTTTCTGGAGCGGCCCAAGATAAAGCATTCCGTCTGGTCCACCATGACCAGCTCACTTCGACCAACGACGAAGCCTTGGCGCACGCCCGCCTTGGAGATGCCGGACGGCTTTGGATTGTCGCTTCCGCGCAGAGTAAGGGCCGGGGCCGCCATGGCCGGCTTTGGGTATCGCCGCGCGGTAATCTTCATGCAAGCCTGCTGCTGATCGATCCGGCGCCCGCGCATAAGGCAGCGGAACTGGGCTTTGTCACCGGTATCGCGGCGCTCCATGCGATGCGCGAAATCCTTCCCGGGGATCAAAGCTTCGCGCTCAAGTGGCCGAACGATATTCTCTACGCTGGCGCCAAACTGGCTGGAATTTTATTGGAGAGCGCCAGTCTGCTGGACGGCCGCCTGGCCTGCGTCGCCGGCATAGGCGTGAACTGCGGCATGCATCCCGTCGATACGCCCTATAAGGCAACCGGCCTCACGGCGATCACCGGTGAGCCCGTCACGCCCGAACGCGTGTTCGAGCCGCTTTCGGCAGCGATGGACTTTTGGCTTGACGTTTGGGCGGGAGGGGCAGGTTTCGAGGCGATTCGCGCCGAATGGCTCTTGCTTGCCGCCGGTCTTGGCGCATGGATCCGCGTGGCGCGGCCCTCGCAAACCCTTGAAGGTGTGTTTCAGACGATCGATGCAAACGGGCGGCTCATTCTTAGACAGGGATCCGGCGAGGTGGCGATTGAGGCGGGCGATGTTTTTTTTGATCCGCCGAGCAGCCTAGCCGCCGCGGCTGCAAGATAAAGGCTTGTTCGCGCGCGAATGACCGCGTCTATGCTGCGCCGGAGTTTTTCTGCGCGAACTGGTTGCTGCTTGCCGGGAAGAGCATGATCTGCAGAAAAGTTGCGGACTTTTTGAATTGGGTCGTGCGACAAAACAACGAGATGGAGACCATGAGCGATTCGGTGTGAAGCATCATGGTCGAGGAGAGGTTTGTGCAAATGAACGATGGAAGTGACGAGCTCGTCTTTGTGCCGCTCGGAGGCCTCGGCGAGATCGGCATGAACCTCGCCCTTTATGGCTTCGGCCGCAAAGGGCGCATGAAATGGTTGATGGTCGATTGCGGCGTGGCTTTCGCGGGCCCCGATCTCCCGGGAATAGACCTCATCGTTCCCGATATTAGTTACATTGAGAAGATTCGGGGTGATTTGGTAGGCCTCGTCATCACCCATGCGCATGAGGACCACATTGGCGCGGTCGCCGATCTGTGGCCGAGGCTTGAATGCAACCTCTACGCGACGCGCTTCGCCGCTTCGCTTCTCGAAGCCAAACGCCTCGCCGAGCCCGGTGCGCCGGAGGTTCCAATCACCATCGTCGCGCAGGGAGCGTCAGTGGCGATCGGGCCTTTCGCGGTCGAATTTATCGCCATGGCGCATTCGATCCCGGAAAGTTGCGCGCTTGCCATCCGCACAAAGCTCGGCACGGTCCTTCATTCGGGCGATTGGAAAATCGATGCGGCGCCGGGAATAGGCAAGCCCACGGACGCAAAACGTCTCGCCGCGATCGGCGCGGAGGGCGTTCTGGCGCTCGTCTCCGATTCGACCAATATTTTGCGCGAGGGCGTGAGCCCCTCGGAAGCCGACGTCGCCAAGACCATGCACGAGATCATCGGTAAGGCAACCGGGCGTGTCGTCGTGACCACTTTCGCCTCCAATGTCGCGCGCATTCGCGCCGTCGCCGAGGCGGCGGCGGCAGCCGGCCGCCAGGTCGTGATGGCCGGACGCGCGATGGAGCGGGTGACCGCCGTTGCCCGCGAATGCGGCTATCTCGATGGCATTCCGGATTTTTTGACGCAGGACGCTTTTCCACACATTCCCCGCGACAAGCTTGTCCTATTGGCAACCGGAAGCCAGGGTGAATGCCGCGCCGCGATCGCCCGCATGTCCGAGGGCACGCACCCCGTGGTCGCGCTCAATCCTGGCGATCAAGTGATCTTTTCCTCGCGAACGATTCCCGGAAATGAAAGGGAGGTCGGGCGCATCATCAACAATCTCATCCGGTCTGGCATCGAAGTCATTACGGATCGTATAGCCCTTGTTCACGCGTCAGGTCATCCGCGCCGTGGCGAGGTGGCACAGCTTTACGGCTGGATCAAACCGGACATCGCGATTCCCGCGCATGGCGAGGACATTCATCTCGCCGAACATGCGGCTTTCGCCAAATTGCATGGCGCGCGGCACGTCATCGGCGCGCGCAACGGGGACATCGTGCTGCTCGCGCCGGGAGCCGCCGGGATCATTGGCGAGGTGCCGAGCGGGCGTCTCTGCAAGGACGGCAATAGCCTTGTTCCGGCGAGCGACGATGCCTTGAAGATGCGCCAGAAACTCGCGGTCTCCGGGATCGTGACCATTGCCTTGGCGATCACCGCGAAGGGCGATCTCGCGGGGGTGCCCGACGTGATGACGGCGGGGATGCCGGCCCGCGCCCGCAATGGGGCCGCGATCGATCGAATCGTCGATGACGCCCTGTTTCAGACATTCGATCAATTGCCCCGGCCAAAGCGGCGCGACGCGGATATTGTCTCGATCGCGGTCGAAAAGGCGGTGCGCAGCGCGGTCGCGGCCGCCTGGGGAAAGCGGCCGGCCGTCCATGTTCTGGTCATCGAGGTGTGAGCAAAAGCAGGAGCGGTCTTCATGATCGGGCGCTTGAACCACGTCGCCATCGTGGTCAAAGATACGGCCGCTGCGAGCGTATTCTATCGCGATGCGCTGGGCGCCAAGGTGAGCGCGCCCCTGGCCGTGCCGGAGCATGGTGTGACCGTGGTTTTCGTCGATCTGCCAAACACCAAGATCGAGCTTCTCGAACCGTTAGGGCCGCACTCTCCAGTCGCGAATTTTTTAAATAAACATCCAGGCGGTGCGATCCATCATCTTTGCTTCGAGGTCGCTGACATTCTGGCTGCGCGCGAGCAGCTGAACAGAGCAGGCACACGCATTCTTGGCGACGGGTGCCCAAAAACCGGGGCGCATGGCAAGCCGGTCCTGTTCCTGAGCCCCGAGGATTGTGCCGGAACCCTGATCGAACTCGAACAAATCTGAACGAGTGCGTTCGGCGCGCGTCATGGATTGCAAGATTGTTTCGATAAGTGGAGCCGCCAGGTTTTCAGGCCGGAAAGCGGATTTATTCCTTCTCCAATCTTTTCAAATCCTTCCCGCTCATAAAAGCGCAGCGCACGTGTATTGTCTTGATTGACATCGAGGGTGAGCCCGCGGGGCGAAAGCCGGCGCGCCTCGCCCACAAGGAGGCGCGCGGCGCCGCTTCCTTTTGCCCCCGGCGCGATGGCGAGCTGATCGAGATAGGCGGTTGCCGGATCAATAGTCACGAAGCCGAGCAGTTGCTCCGCGCCGTCAAATGCGCAGAACGTGACGGCACCGGCTGCCTCGAGCTCTTGCAAATGATCGAGAAACCAGGATCTGCGCGCCGAAAAATCGATGTCTGGCATGGCCTCCTGCCAGCTTGCCACCCAAAGCTCCGCGAGGCTCGCGAGTTCCGCGCCGATGCGCGTCCGCAGATGCACGCCCGCGATGTGTGAAGGGGTCTTGGCCATTTGATCCTAAGCCAGTAAAAGAGATTTTCTTACTATGCTTGACGCTTTTGGCGAACATAACCTTCTAAGGGAAGCGAAAAACCGGCGGTGAAGTTGAAATGAATGGTGCATTCCCTATGATGGCTTTCTTCCGTCTCCGCTCACAGGATATCGATTAGATTATGGATAGTGCTCAGCTTGGCGCCACAGCGACCGTCGCCATCATAGGCGGGGGTCAGGCGGGCGGCGAGGCCGCGACGCTTTTGCGGCAAAACCGCTTCGAGGGCCGCATCGTCCTCATCGGCGAGGAGGCTTGTCTCCCCTATATGCGCCCGCCCCTGTCGAAAGCGTTCCTCGCTTGCGAAATCGGGCGGGATGCGCTCATATACAAGGATGCGATCGCTTATGAAAAAGCGCAAGTGGAGATGCGGCTTGGCGAGCGTGTCGAAGAGATCGACCGGCTGGCGAAGCGGCTTGTCCTCAATGATGGCGCGACCTTCGGCTACGACAAGCTCATAATCGCGACAGGCGGCCGCGCCCGCCCCTTGCCGGTGCCGGGCGCTGAGGCAGGTAATATTCTCACTCTGCGCACCATTGCCGATGTCGAACTCTTGCAACCGCTTATGCTGAGCGGCCGCCATCTGGTGATCGTCGGCGGCGGTTATGTCGGGCTCGAAGTCGCGGCCGTCGCGGTGAAACGCGGGCTTGCCGTCACCGTTCTCGAGGCCGCGCCGCGCGTGCTGGCGCGTGTCACCGCGCCCGCTTTGTCGGACTTCTATGAACGCATTCATCGCGAAGCGGGCGTTGATATTCGTACGGGCGAGACGGTCAGCGGTTTCAGCGCGGAGGATGGCCGCGTGACGCGCGTCCACTGCGCGAACGGAGTATCGTTTCCCGCCGATTTTGTTTTGATCGGCATCGGTCTTGTTCCCAATATCGAGCTTGCGGAAAAAGCTGGACTCAACGTCGATGACGGGATTGTCGTCGATGAGGCGAGCCGCAGCTCCGACCCCGATATTTATGCGATCGGCGATTGTGCGATGCATGCGCATCACGGATTTCTGCACCAGAAAATCCGCCTCGAATCGGTACCGAACGCGCTCGAACAAGCCCGCACTGCCGCCGCCTCGATCACCGGGCGGCCAATTCCGGCGGCAACCGCGCCCTGGTTCTGGTCCGACCAATTTGATCTCAAATTGCAGATGGTTGGCCTCTCCGATGGCTATGATGAGCTTGTGATCCGGGGCGGCATGGAAACCTCAAGCTTCATTGCCTTTTATCTCAAGGACGGACGCATCATTGCCGCTGATTCAGTCAACCGGCTCGGCGATTTCATGGCCGCCAAAAAGCTTGTCGGCGACCGGATGGAGATCGCTCCCGCGCGCCTCGCCGACGAATCGGCGCCGCTGAAATTGCTGATGCGCGCCGCCGCTTAGAGCCTGTTTCAAGTGCCTCGCCCTCATTTTGAGCGGAAGGAAGCCAGAGGTTCCATTGCGCGCGAAGCGATTCGCAAAGCGAACGCAAGGGAAGCGGGCGACTGGAGAGAGCCGCGAAGGTGCGTCTCGAAGGATGTTTCGTTCCGGCTTCAAAATATCGTCTTCGGATCGTTGAGTGAATACGTCCTTGCAGGAATTCACCCGACGAGCTTTGCATTAGTCGTGCGTAGCCGGATCGCGAGAATCCGGCCAAGCGCGAAGAGCAGTTCGCGCGCGAGGGCCGGACTGCTCTGCTCGAACGCGCTGTACTGGTCCGGGGTCATCGCCGCAACTTCGCAATCGTCCACCGCCCAGGCACCAGCCGACCGGGGGCCGCCGTCGAAAAACGCGAGCTCTCCCAACACCGATCCCGCCCCGACCAGAGATACGCGGCCCATGGCGAGCCCGTTGCCTGAGTGCACAATGACTTCAAGCTCGCCACGGAGCACAAAGTAGAGCGACCGGTCAGGCTCGCCGGACCGTATCAGGCCATCGCCGGCCATCACTCTGCGGGTGCTCGTAAATTGGAACAGCTGTTGCCAGTCCTCGTCGCGCCAGCCGTGTAGCAGAAGCGCCTCGGCGGGTGCTGCCAAAGAAACGCTCGCGCGAAAACGCGCGATGGCAGATTCGAGGTCGCCTAAAGGGATATTGTCTGCCGCCATGTCCAAGGTCATTCTAGGGAGGATGGCGCAGCGTACTGCAAGATGGCCGGTCTTATCAATTCTCAGTTCGCCGCTATAGTATTCTCCCATAGGAACTGACGTTGCGGTCTCCGTAGCGATAGGGGCGTTCGATGAACAACTATCTGCTTCTGGGAGCCTGCTTCCTTGTCGGAATCCTCTTGCGCCGTTCGGGGCGATTGCCGGCTAACGCCGCCGCTTCGCTGAACGGGTTCGTCGTTCATATTTCGCTTCCGGCGCTGACCTTGACCTACGTGCATGGCCTGAAACTCGATACGGGCCTGATCCTGCCCGCGTTGATGGCCTGGGTCATGTTCGGGATCGGATGCGGTTTCTTTTGGCTGGCCGCGCGGGCGCTTGGTTTTTCACGGGCTACAACCGGGGGGCTCATGCTGACAGGCGGGCTAGCCAACACCTCGTTTATTGGCCTGCCGATGATCGAAACGTTTTATGGCCCGCAGTTTCTTGGCTTCGGAATATTGATCGACCAGTTAGGGTCATATTTTGTACTCTCAACCCTCGGCATTTTGGTGGCCTCGCTCTACTCCTCCGGTCACGGCATCAATGCGAAGGCGGTGATCCAGAAGATAGTCCTGTTCGTGCCCTTTCAAGCGTTCGTGCTGGCATTGCTGCTCATGCCGTTCGAATACCCGCTCTGGCTCGACGATCTGCTTAGGCGCCTGGGTGCTACGCTCGTGCCAATTGCTCTCGTATCGGTCGGCTACCAGCTTCACCTAAGCCATGTGCGGGGCAAGGCATCTGCGCTGACCGTCGGACTTGTGTTCAAGCTCGTGGTCGCCCCCGCGCTGATCCTACTGCTCTTTGCGGGTGTGCTGAGGGCCGCCGAGGGGCAGGTGCTCAACGTGACTGTATTCGAGGCCGCGATGGGGCCGATGATTGGAGCGGGCATCGTCGCGCTCGATCACGAACTTGACCCGCCGCTGCTCACGCTGATGGTCGGCGTGGGTATTCCGCTTTCATTCCTGACGCTCCCCGTGTGGTGGCATTTGCTGAGTTTCCTCTGACCACTGTCGGCGAAGTGCGCCCGCCAGTGACTTCCCCCTGGCGTTATCCGGCGTGCTCCTTTGCTCTATCTCAGGATGACCTTGAGGCCTCTCGGGCTAAGACCAGAGGGAGGTCTGTTGCCCTCATGGTTTGGCCGCACCGGTGGGGCTCAAGAACATAGCCAAGGTGTAATTCGTCAAATCCTGGAGATGGTCCAATTGAATGTCGGCTGGCAGACATTGAGCGAGACTTTGCGGGTCAAGCGCATAGTGGCCTTGCCTTGGAAACACACAGGTGACGCGCTCGCCCCATAGCTGCTTCACCATGTTGAGGATGCGCAGCTTATCGTCGATGAGGACATAACGCTTTGCCGGATAAAGACGCTCAACCTCGGCAAGTTCCCGCTCCTTATGGACATAGATGAGCACGCGGTCTTCGAAAGCAGCCCAGAGCCCGGAGCGCTCGATCTTCCGGGGCTGAAAGACGGCGTCGCCATCAGAGAGGATGACCGTTGGGCCCCATTGCCGGACGTGCTTGACGGCCGCAAGCGCACCCGCGTAAAGCCGGTCGGCAAAAGGGTAATCGATGAGCCAGCTCGACAGCCGCAGCACTCTTGGATCGTGCATCTTTAGAAGCCGGAACCGTTCCAATGCGCCGAGGTAGTCGGCATAGCCGAGCGTGTCCCGCAGCTCCTCAAAAATGTCCCAGTAAAGCTTGCAGGCATCCGCCCCATAAGACTCGGTCAGTTGGGCAGCAAGATCGGCATGGACGCGATCATTGTCGAGAAGCGTGTTATCGACATCGAAGAGAAAGACGAGGTCATGCAGGATGGTCATGGGTACGGCACTGCTGGTCTGTGCTGCACGAAGCCGTCATGATGACATTGCCGCGCCATCGAACACCTTCACCCATTCGAGATATTTGCGGGCGATGGTCTCGGCTGCCTGCTGGCGGCCGATTTTGCCGTCGCGCCATGCGACCAACGGCTCCCAAAATGAAGTCCGCCCCACCGCAAAGCCGATAAAGCCCGGCACGCCAGCCGCGGCGCGCAGCCATTCGACCACCTTCTGTTCGTTAGAATTGCGCCCGAGGATGATGCATCCGACTTGCTCGCGCCCATCGCGCCGCGCGACGTCGGCGATCTTGAGGCAATCCTCGCGCCGGTCCAGTCCCTCGATCTTCCAGACATCGGGCTCGACACCGGCATTCTGAAGCTGTTTCAAGGCCGTCACCATCAGCGAGGGCCGCAGGTTGCTGTCATAGAGGTGCTGATCGCCTTCCACGATGTCCATCTGCGCGTGGGTCGCGGGCACCAGCAATTCGAACATGAAATAGAAGTTGT
This sequence comes from uncultured Methylocapsa sp., assembly GCA_964440215.1. Taxonomy (GTDB): domain Bacteria; phylum Pseudomonadota; class Alphaproteobacteria; order Rhizobiales; family Beijerinckiaceae; genus Methylocapsa. The sequence goes on along the minus strand of CAYTRB010000076.1, from coordinate 1,425 downwards.
GGCTGTGGCAGTAGTCGCCGAGCTCCTTGAGGCGCGCGGCTTGCCGACGATTCATCGCCGCGTCATCCTCGGCGTTGTAGCGCACCAAGACCTTGACGAAGGTAGGCTTGAATTGCTCGATATGCGCGCCATAGTGCGCGCCGAACTCGAATTGAAACTCGGTCTCGCCGCTTTTTTCCGCCGGCATCGCGGTGATGAAGCCGTTGGCGGACGCATCGCGCAGGATATTTGCGCCAAACTGCTCATCGACGAGGATGCCGGCGCGATCCTTCGCCAGACCGGTGGCAAGCGCATATTTAAAGCCGTCATAGATGATTTCTTTGGTCTTCGCGATGCGCTCGGTCTGCTCCGCACTCAGCACTCCGCTCCATCCATAGAGCCCTGTTTCGAATGAGCTGCGATGGTCGAACGGCAATATGTATAATGGGGTATTGTACCCGATTTGGGGGTCGTTGCGCATGCTTGCTTTCCCGACGATTGCGCTACGAGTGTAGTTTGGCGGCGGCGCGATGAATGTCCTGCTTCCGTATCTCCGCGGGGATTCTATCCCGGCACTGGCAGGCAGCCAAGTGCTCTCAAAGGGGCGGCGGCGGCCGGATATTTGGCGGCCCGAACCGGTTCGCGGCACGGCTTGGGTCTAGGCCTCTTCGCGCCGCATAAGCGGCCATAGGCACATCAGGCGCGGCCCCCGCCCCCCGTGGCAGGGGAGCATGCATAGGCGGCGGCGGAACCCATCGCGGCACAGGCGCAGTTTGAGTGACCAGGTTGACGTCGCTCCCATGCGCCGTGCCCTTGTCGTAGATTGCGACGATGGTGCCGTGCTCCGATGTTTCGGCGAGGAAATCATAGCCTTGCAGCAAAAGCACGCGCGAGAGCACTTGCTCAAGCGATCCCGCGAAAGTTCCTGAGACGGAAGGGCTAAGATTCGCGGAAGACCGGTACTGCAGACCATAGGCCTTGCTCAGTGCGGTCAGCAATTCTTCGACCGGCACATCCCTCGCCTCGACTCGAATCGCATCCAACCCGCCGGTGATTTGAACCTCCGCGCGCACGCTCGTCGAAAGCGCCTGCACGAAAAGGGCGAGCAGGATCGAAGCCATAAAAACGAGCGGTCTTGCCGGGCGGAACGGAGATAGCATCACGGTTTCAAGCCTTTCGGTTGCCCCTTATAGCATATCCGTTGGCGAATCGATGCCGCTCAATAAGGTGGCGGCCGCTTAAGAACCTGCACCGCAAGGTTTCAGAGGCGCTGATATTTTATCCATCATATTTGTCTGATTTATTGCCCCAATCGGACAAAACTGTTTCACGTGAAACATTTTGGTACGATTGCGTTCTGCGCAAACATACTTTCGCAAGGCGGCGCGAGGTGCGCGGCAGGGATTTGGGGGAAGCGGAATTCTACGCTAGGATTAAGCTTTGGCC
>CAYTRB010000075.1:0-15974 GCA_964440215.1 uncultured Methylocapsa sp. | reverse complement strand
ATCTTGACGCATGATCTTGTCCAAAAAGTCTGCAACTTTTTGGGATCATGCTTTAGCTCCCAGGTTTTGGGCCACCGCGGGAGACCCCAACCTTGGCCGGGCGCAGAACCCGGTCGCCGATTGTGTAGCCATCCTCCATAACTTGCACGACCGTGCCATTGGGCGCCTTTTCATCTGGCACCTCAAAGAGTGCCTCATGCAAATTGGGATCGAATTTTCCGCCAAGCGGCTCAAGCTTCTTGATGCCGTATTTACCAAGCCGCGATAGAAAGTCCCGCTCGGTGAGTTCTATTCCCTCGATCAAGGTTTTCATCGCAGCTCCCTCTTGCTCGGGGGCGCCGGGCGGCGCGCTTTCGGCGGCGCGACGTAGATTATCGGCGACGGTCAGCATATCGCGGGCAAACGAGGTCACCCCATAGATTTTTGCGTCGGCAGCCTCGCGTTCGGCGCGGCGGCGCAGGTTTTCCATTTCGGCGAGGGTGCGCAGGACCTTGTCTTTCAACTCCACGTTTTCGTGCCGGAAATTTTCCAGCACAAGGTAGGGATCCGGCTCTGCGGCCGGGGCTTGCCCGGCCGGGCCGGCGTATGCCGCCCCCGCGTCACCGGCCGAGCCGTCCTGGTTCGTCGCGACGGGGTCATTTTCTGCTTTTTTTGAATCGCTCATGTTCGCTCTGTGAAATGAAACATCTCAATAACTAGCCACGCCGGGATATCAGTTTTTTTACAACCAAAATCAAGTATGCGGCGGGCTTCCGGCATCGGCCAGGGCGAGATGGGACTCCCCGGCGTTGTTCGAGCATAACTTTAAGATCATGCGGCAGAACGGAGAGTTAGGGCCCATGTGCGATTCCTCTTGAAACGATCAGGGTCTAGAGTCCCGTGCCGGTCACCGGCAATGACTCCTTGGGCGGGTCGAAAATTCTCAAGATCGCCCGCCGGATCGCCTCTTGCTTATGCATGGAGGTAATTTTCTCTCCGGCAAAATCGGTCACATAAAACACGTCCGCCGCCTTTTCGCCGAATGTCACGATATGAGCCGAGGCAATATTCAGGCAGAGCCTGGACAAAATCGCCGTCAATTCATAAAGCAGACCGGGCCGATCGAGGCCGGTCACTTCAAGAACGGTCAATCGGTTGGAAAGCGTATTGTCGATCGAGAGTTCCGGAGGGATGCGGAACACATTACGGGTCTCGTCGGCCGAACGGGTCCTCGCCGCAATCATGTCGTGCAGCCAGATTTGTCCAGTGAGCGCGCGCTCAATGGTGAGCAGGATGCTGTCGGCGCGGCGTAACTCATCTTCGTCATAGCCAAAAACGCGCGAAATGAAAATTGTGTCGAGGGCCAAACCATCGGCCGTCGTAAAAACCTGCGCATCGACGATATTCGCACTTGTTGCCGCGCAGGCGCCGGCGACGATCGACAAAAGCCTTGAATGATCGGGGGCAATGATCGTGAGTTCCGTAACACCACGGTCGCGATCCGTGCGAATATGGGTTATCGGCGCGGACACCTCGGCCTCGGTCCTATTCAGAAGCTTGGCGTGCAAGAGCTTCTCTTCTGGCGAGGCCTTGAGCCAATAGGCTTGCGGAAGACGCGCCGCATAGGCCTCGAAATCGAGGCCGGTCCACTCCGGCAAAGCACGGCGCAGCTCCTCGCGAGCTTGCGCGACCCGTTCTTTGCGGTCAAGCGCCGAATGGCCGCCCGAGAGCACAACCTCGGTCTCCCAATAGAGGGTGCGAAGAAGTTCGCCTTTCCAATTATTCCAGACCCCCGGACCCACGGCGCGGATGTCGCAAACGGTAATGACAAAAAGCATTTTGAGGCGTTCAAGGGTCTGCACGCGATTGGCGAATGTCGCAATGGTTCTGGAGTCGGCAAGATCACGCCGCTGCGCCGTATCCGACATGATCAAATGGGTCTCGACCAGCCACGCCACCGTTTCGGTCTCGGCTTCCGTGAGGCCAAGACGCGGACAAAGCGAGCGCGCGACTTCGACACCGGCACGCGAGTGATCTTCCACCCGCCCCTTGGCGATGTCGTGCAGAAAAAGCGCAAGATACAGCGCCCTTCGATTGGCGATCGACGGCAAAATCTCACTCGCCAGCGGAAGTTCCTTGGTTAGCCTTTGCGCTTCGATTTCGGCGAGATTTCCAACAGCGCGCAAGAGGTGCTCATCGACAGTGTAATGGTGATACATGTTGAATTGCATGAGCGCGACGATGCGGCCGAATTCCGGGATGAAGCGCCCGAGAACGCCGGCTTCGTTCATGTGCCGCAGAACGATTTCCGGCTCATTGCGGGACGTCAGTATGCCGAGAAACAGCCGGTTGGCTTCCGGGTTGGCGCGCAATTTCGCGTCGATCAGCTTGAGGGCCCGGGTGACGTGCCGGGTCGCGTCTGGATGGATCGCAAGACCGTTGCGGTCGGCGACCCAGAACAGCCTGATGAGATTGACCGGATCGCGTGCGAACACCTCCGGCCCGGTCACCGTGACGCGGCCATTCTCAACTTCGAAATCGCCCGTGGCGATTGCCTCCCGCTTGCGCCGGAAAGGGGCAAACCGGGCGAGCCTCGGGGATGCCTTGGCTTGTCTTTCCTCAAGCGCGGCGCAAACGATCGCGGTCAGATCGCCGACATCCTTGGCGATCAGAAAATAATGTTTCATGAACCGCTCGACGCTGGCGAGACCGCCCCGGGTCGAATAGCCGAGCCGGCCCGCGATCCGGCGCTGGTGGTCGAAGCTCAGTCTTTCTTCCGGCCTGCCGGTTAAAAAATGCAGATGGCAGCGCACCCTCCAAAGAAACTCCTCGCAACGGCGGAATAATCTATATTCGGAACGGGAAAACACGCCGGCGCCGACGAGATCGGCTGCTTCGCGCAGCCGGTAGACATATTTGGCGATCCAAAACAACGTATTGAGATCCCGGAGTCCACCTTTTCCGTTTTTGACATTGGGCTCGACAAGATAGCGCGAGCGGCCGGTTGCCACGATGCGGCTATCGCGTTCGGCGAGCTTGGCCGCGACGAATTCGGCTGCGGTTCCTTGCACGATCTCGTGCTCGAATCGCGTCCGCATGTTTTCGAAAAGGCTGCGATCGCCGAGAATTAAGCGGGCTTCAAGGAGCGCCGTGCGGACGGTAATGTCTTCATGGGCCTGAAAAAGACATTCCTTGACCGAGCGCGTGGCGTGGCCGACTTTTTGACCCAGATCCCAAAGCATATAAAGGATTGCCTCGACGATCCGTTCGCCGCGCGGCCGCGCCTCGGGAGACAGCAGAAAAAGCAGATCGATGTCAGAATAGGGCGCAAGGGTCGACCGGCCATAGCCGCCCACCGCGGCGATCACGAAGCCGCCGCCGGCCGGCCCGTCTCCAGCCGGATGAACGTAAGATGTTACATAATCGAAAATTTCGCGGATCAGATCGTCTTCGATATGAGAGAGACGGCCAGCGCAAGCAAGGCCGCCGCCATCGGCCAGGAAGGCTTTGTGGGCGAGCCCGCGGGCGTGGCCCAAGGCGTCCCGAAAAAGCGCGACCGTTTCCTTGCGTGCTTCGTGAGCCGCCCTGTCCTGCGTATGGACCGCCGCGATCTTGGCGCGCAGACCCGCCCGATGGAAATAGGCTCCATGCGGCAAAGTGATCCGGAGGCGCCGGGGCTGCAGCGGCGACGCAGTATCGAGCATTGCGTTCATGGGTTCCGAGGGGGTGGCGATGGGCAAATGCCCAGCTGCTTCTCCTGGGCCTTAATGCCCCTACGTAATTTGGGTTCCGTTTCGGTGAATGACAAGGCCGAGCCTGTCTTCAATTGCGCTTCGATCGCGTCCCAGATCGCGACCGCGAGATCGGGACCGCCGAGATTTTTGATCGCCCTGATCCCGGTCGGGGAGGTCACGTTGATTTCGGTCAAATATCCGTCGATGACGTCGATTCCGGCAAAAAGCAGGCCGCGCCGCTTGAGTTCAGGGCCGATCACCGCGCAAATTTCCCGTTCGCGCGCCGTAAACTCCGCCGCCGCCGCAGCGCCGCCGCGCACCAGATTCGAGCGGATGTCGTTGCCGGCCGGTACCCGGTTGACCGCGCCAGCCGCCACGCCATCGACGAGGATGATGCGCTTGTCGCCCTTCGCCACTTGCGGCAAAAAGCGCTGCACCACCCATGGCTCGCGAAAACTCACCGCGAAAAGATCGTAGAGCGAGCCAAAATTCGGATCCCGGCGGCTGATTTTGAACACCGCCGCGCCGCCATGCCCATGCAGTGGCTTCATGACCACCTCGCCATGCGCGTCGAGAAAGGCCTCGATGGCGGCTTTGTCGCGCGTGATCAGGGTCGGCGGCATAAGCTCCGGAAAATTCATCACAAAAAGCTTCTCTGGCGCATTACGCACGCTAGCCGGATCATTGACGATCAGCACATTGGGCTGCAAATGCTCAAGCAAATGCGTCGACGTAATATAGGCGATATCGAAAGGCGGGTCTTGACGCAAAAGGATGACGTCGAGCGAGGCCAGATCCGCCGTTTGGGTGGCGCCCAGGGTGAAATGGTCCCCCTTGACATCGCGAACCTCAAGCGGTGCCGCAGCGGCCACGACGCGGCCGTCCGATAGCGAAAGCTTGTCGGGGGTGTAGTACAGAAGCTGATGGCCGCGCGCGCGGGCTTCGAGCAGCAGTGCAAAGGTCGAATCGCCCGCGATATTGATCTTGTCGATCGGGTCCATCTGGACGGCGACATTCAAGGCCATCGAAACACTCCCGCCCAAACCTCATGTGGTGCAGGGCGCATGGCCAGAGGCATTCGTCAAGGCCGCCGCTGCATCGATTTTGCCCAAAATCAGGTCAGCGGCACAGTTTTGCAATGATGGGGGCGAAATGAATGAGGCAAATCTCCAGCATTCCCATAAAATTGGGTCTGTTCCTCAAGTCTTTGCTCAATTCCTCGGAGCCTGCGTCATGGCTCTCTTGTGTGCTCGCGGCGGCGCCGAATCATCCAAAAAACCGGCAGGAACACAAAAGGAACCGCCAGAGCCGTCGCGACAATCGGATCGAGCGCCTCGATTTTCCGGTGCAGCCCTTCGAAAATCAGATGCAGGATCGACACGATATAATAAGTAATGGCAGCGATGGAGAAGCCCTCGACGGCTTGCTGCAATTTTAATTGCAGACGGGTGCGTTCGTTCATCTTGCTCAAAAGATCCTTGTTTTGGCTTTCGAGCTCGATCTCAACGCGGGTGCGCAAGAGTTGCGCCGCCCGGGCGAGTTTTCGGGACAGATTTTCCTGGCGTTCCTCGGTCGAGGCGCAGGTCCGAATCGCCGGAGTCAGCCTGCGGGTCAGAAAAGCCTTCAAGGTCGGCACGTCGGGTAAGGCGATTTCGGCAAGCGAGTCGAGGCGCAGGGTGACGAGTTCGTGATAGGCGCGGGTCGCCCCGAACCGGTAGAGGCTTTGCGCCGCGCCTGCCTCGAGTTCAGCGTCAAGCCCGGTCAGATGAGCGAGCAATTCGCGGCTCGCCTCCAACCCTTCGCCTTCTCGCATCCGCTGCACGATGAGAGGCAATTCGGTCTCGATGCGGCGAATGACCGGAGCGGCGGCTTCCGCTTCCGGCAGCCCGAGCAGGGCGAGCGTCCGGTAGGTTTCGACCTCGAGCAACCGGCGGACCAAAGCCCCGGCATCTTTCGGCGTCAACAGGCGGTCAAGCACGAGGAGCCGGACGAAACCGAAAGCATCCGGATGGAAATCGGTGGCCACAATAGCGGCGCTGTCCATAACCTCGGACGCGGCGAGCTGGCTCGGTTCGAACAGGGAGCGCCAATCGTCCTGGCCTGGCCCTTCCGGCAAAAGATGCAAATCAGCGGAGACAAGCAAGGGCCCGGGCTGCGGAAGCAGACGCATGAAGCTCGCGAGTTCGCCGGCTCCAGGCCGGAACGCCAATTGGGCCGCGTCGCCCGGACCCGCCTTGGGCACATCCTGCGGGAACTCCCAGGAATAGGTCATGAACTCGCCGTGATGCTCCCAGCGCAAGATGGCGGGAGGCAATTCTACCCGGTGCTGTCTCGCCTCGGGTGCCGGAGCAGGGTAGGCGCGATCCAGGCAAAAGGCTTCGAGTGCCTCCCGTGCCTTGGCGGCGGCGGCCGGATCGGTCGTGAAGGCGAAATGCAGGATGCGTTTCGGGCCCTCCACCGGCACGAAGGGCCGCGCGTGGACTTCGGCCAGAACACGGCCGCGCAACGCATGCGGCACGAAGGTCTGGGTTTTCAAATTCTTCTCGCCGGTCACGCTGCCCTCTTCCGATATTTCCTCAACCCTTGCCACGCCTGATATAGAATATAAAGCGGCCGTTCACCGCCTCCTGGCGCTCCAGCGTGTCGCCTGTCTCGCGCAAGAGATGCGGAATGTCGATGACGGCAAGCGGATCGGTGCATTCCACGATCAGACGATTGCCTTGCGCCAGCCGGCGCAGCATCTTGCGGGTCCGCAGCACTGGCAACGGACAGTTGAGACCACGCAAATCGAGAGAGACGGAAGAATTTTCGGAAATCATCTTTGGCGGCGCTTAAAGAGTTGGAGCCTGTCCTCATCGAAAAAGCCGGGCAACTTTTTCGGGACAGGCTCGAAACCTGGCATAAAGGAGGGTAGGGGATGCGGGCCTCGGATACCAGCGGACGTTTGCGGAGTTTCCCACCATGCGGGTGATCGGCGTTACCGGTTGGAGCGGCGCGGGCAAGACGAGTTTGATCGTCAAGCTCATCCCCTATTTGAACGCACGCGGTTTTTCCGTCTCGACGCTGAAACATGCGCATCACGCCTTCGATGTCGATCAGCCGGGCAAGGATTCCTACGTCCACCGCGAGGCGGGCGCGCGCGAAGTTCTTGTCGCCTCGGCAAGGCGTTTCGCCTTGATCCATGAATTGCGCGGCGCCGATGAGCCCCCTCTCACCGATCTTTTGCAGCGCATGAGCCCCGTCGATCTCATTCTCATCGAAGGCTATAAGCGTGATGCGCACGCCAAAATCGAAGTCCATCGCGTCGCCAACGGGAAACCCTGGCTCTACCCGGACGACCCGACCATCGTGGCGGCCGCCACCGACGCGAGGGAAGGCCTCCCCGGTCTTTTGCCGTATGCGCATCTTGATGACATAGAGGCAATCGCTGGCTTGACGCTCGCGCTCGCGCGCCCCCTCGAGGAAACCCTTGCGCGCATAGGCAACGCGTGACGCCTCCGGGCAGCCTGACAAGGAAACGCCGCTGATGCTTTATTTTTGGATCATGCTGGGGAGCGCTCTTGGCGGCGGCGCCCGCTACTGGTTTTCGGGTGTCGTGGCCAACAGCATCGGGGAAACTTTTCCCTGGGGCACCATGCTCGTTAATATTTCCGGCTCCTTTGTCATCGGCTTTTTCTCCACGTTGACCGGCCCCGACGGCCGCCTCTTGGTCAGCACCACGGCGCGGCAATTCGTGATGATTGGCCTCTGCGGCGGCTATACGACCTTTTCCTCCTTCAGCCTGCAAACGCTCAATCTCGCGCGGGACGGCGAATGGCTGCGGGCCGGCGCCAATGCAGGCCTATCGCTGGTCCTCTGTTTCCTTGCGGTGTGGCTCGGCCACATCCTCGCCGCGCTTCTGAACCAAATGAGGGGCATTTGACGCCTCGGCAGGTCCGCTTGCTGGCGTTGGCGTATCCGGCCTTGCCATTGCTCCATTCTCGTTTACTATTGTGCCGCCATACGGGGATGGGGTCCCCCAAAATCGCCGGATAGGCTGATGACTCCTGCCGCCAACGAGAGGCAGGAGTTTTGCTATGTGTCCGCCAGCAATTGCGGTTTTTCCGGCTTGTGCATGCCGGTGCCCGGCGGACATGGCCTTCGGCGGGCCGTGCACGAGCCCATTCGCCGCTTCCTCTCAGCTTCCCTCAAGCGATAGGATGACTTAATGACTGGCGTTTGGGCACTCGCGTCACTATGGCTTGGTCTCGCGCTCATCGCGAGCCTGCTTTCGATCTGGTTCCGTGTCTCGACGGCGCTTTCGGAAATCATTGTTGGAACCGTCACGCAATTGATCATTGGCGCCGTCATTGGCGCAGCCGTGCTTGGCACCGATGAGACCTGGGTCAAGTTCTTGTCCGGCATCGGCGCGATCGTGCTGACGTTCCTGGCGGGCGCCGAACTCGACCCCCTGGTGTTCAAACTCAAGTGGAAAGAAGCGGCCACGGTCGGACTCGCGAGCTTCTTTTTTCCCTTTTTCGGATGCGCGGCGGCAGCCCATTATCTGCTGGGCTGGGCGGTGATGCCGAGCTGGCTCGCCGGGGTTGCAATGTCGACGACTTCGGTGGCCGTCGTCTATGCCGTGATGCTTGAATTCGGCTTCAATAAAACCGAGTATGGCAAGACGATTTTAGCAGCTTGCTTCGTCACAGACCTAGGGACGGTCATAGCACTTGGTCTCATCTTCGCGCCGTTCACGATAAAGACCGTGATTTTCCTCGGGGTTGGCGCAATGGTGTTCATCTTTCTTCCCTGGCTCACGCCGCGCTTTTTCAAGCGCTATGGAGGTCGGCCTTCCGAGCTCGAGACAAAATTTCTGCTCTTCTGCCTGCTCGGAATGGGGGCGCTCGCGACCTGGGCCGACAGCGAAGCGGTGCTCCCCGCCTATCTCATCGGAATGGTGCTCGCCGGAACCGTCGGCAAGGATCACGCATTGGTCCGGCGTTTGCGCACGCTGACGTTCGGATTGCTGACGCCGTTCTATTTCATCCGCGCGGGGTCTTTCGTTTCGATTCCCGCGTTGATCGCGGCGCCGGCTGCCTTCGTTTTTTTCCTGATTATCAAAGTCGCCACAAAAGTTATTGGCGTTTATCCGGTGACCAAGCTCTTCGGCTCGCCCAACAAGGAGGCGATGTACACGACCCTCCTGATGTCCACGGGATTGACCTTTGGGACGATCTCCTCTCTGTTTGGCCTATCGCACAAAATCATCGACACGGGCCAGTATTCGGCGCTTGTCGCGGCGGTTATCGCGAGCGCGGTTATTCCGACGGTGATTGCCAACGCATTCTATCTGCCGCACCATCTCTTGCCGGAAGCCGAGTTGGAGGATACGCCAGGCGAACAGGCGGGCGTGGTCCCGCTCCGGCATGTGGGCAGAAAAGCAGAGTGATGCGGGAGGCGTCCGATGTTCAGCAGAATCCTTCATGCCAATGACGGCTCGGAACACGCGTTTCACGCATTGACGGTCGCCCTCGCGATCGCCAAACAAAACGAGTCGAAGCTCCATATGGTTTCCGTCGAAGAGATCGACTACATGCCGGAGCATATTGAAGAGGTAAGAGAAGAAACCGGAGCTGCCGCCCGGCGCTTTCACACCGTTCTCCAGCGCGCCCGGGCGATGGCGGAAGAAAGCAAGGTGAGACTGAATACGCATGTCCTAGCGGGACACCCTGTGCGCTGCATTGTCATGCTTGCGGCCGATCTCAAAGTGGAATTGCTCGTTATCGGGGCGAGAGGCCATTCGGCGTTGTACGAGCGGCTGGTTGGGAGCCGCGCCGATCGCATCATGCACCTTGCCCACTGCCCGGTGCTCATCGTGAAGTGAGGAGTTCTTACTCTATGCAAATCCCCCGCAATGCGGTGCTGCTGCGGATCTTCACCGGCGAGGACGACCGGCACGACCACCATCCCCTTTTCGAAGCGATCGTCCTGAAAGCCCGCGAAATGCATCTTGCCGGCGCAACCGTGTTGCGCGGGCCGATGAGTTTTGGCCATTCGAGCCGCCTTCACACCTCGAAAATCCTTCGCCTATCGGAGGATTTGCCGGTCGTGATCGAGATCGTCGACAGCGAGGACAAGATCAACGCCTTTCTGCCGGTACTCGATGCCATGATGGTCAGCGGGCTCGTCACTTTAGAAAAAGTGCAAGTCCTTCAATATGGATCAACCAGCATCATCCAAGGAAAATAGGCCAAGAGCATGTCTCGAATAGGTTGATCGAAGTTTTCGATAAGGACATGCTCCAAGTCTTTTAATCTGTAGGATTTCTATTCTACCATGGAAGACCACGTCGAAGGCAGGCGCTCTCAGAAGACACGGGTTGTTTTTCTCCGGATCATTCGTTAAAATTAATAACTGATGTATCAGCAGGGCGGGGTGCCTCTAGGTAGCTGAGCATCGTTATATATAAATACTACATAGAGTTTGTATTAGCGCGGTGCAATCGAAACCAGAAGCGCCGGTTTCGTTGTGACCGGTGCGCATTGGGGGCAATGATCATGACCATTTCCGCGACAAAGGGCGTGTTAACGCCGGGTATCCTTGACCGCCAACGCATCATCGCCAAGCCCGGCTTCAACCGTTGGCTTGTGCCTCCCGCCGCGCTCGCCATTCATTTGTGTATCGGCATGGCCTATGGGTTCAGCGTTTTCTGGCTGCCACTGTCGCGCGCGGTCGGCACCGCGACGGGCTCAATAGTGCCGGCCTGCTCCGGCAATGCGACGACTTTCTGGGAAAAGACGCTTGGGACGCTGCATGCCTTGACGGCAACCAATTGCGAATGGTCGCAATTCGATCTCGGCTGGATGTTTACCCTCTTCTTTGTCCTACTGGGCTCCTCCGCCGCGCTCTGGGGCGGCTGGCTTGAACATGCGGGGCCGCGCAAGGCGGGCGTCTATGCGGCGCTTTGCTGGTGCGGCGGCCTTATGATCTCGGCGATCGGCGTTAAAACCCATCAGCTCTGGATGCTTTGGGTTGGCTCGGGCGTCATCGGCGGCGTTGGTCTTGGGCTTGGTTATATCTCGCCGGTTTCAACGCTCATCAAATGGTTTCCGGACCGGCGCGGCATGGCGACCGGCATGGCGATCATGGGTTTTGGTGGCGGCGCGATGATCGGCTCGCCACTCGCCAATCTGCTCATGAGTTATTTCAAGTCCTCCACATCGGTCGGCGTTTGGCAAACCTTTGTCGTCCTTGGGCTTGGTTATTTTGTTTATATGGTCGCAGGGGCCTTCGCGTACCGGGTGCCCCCCGACCATTGGAGCCCGGACGGCTGGTCGCCGTCATCGGTAAAAAAGGCCATGATCACGACTGAGAACGTCCACTTGAAGGACGCGCATAAGACGCCGCAATTCTGGCTGATCTGGGCGGTTCTGTGTCTCAATGTTTCGGCGGGCATTGGCATCATCGGGGCCGCCTCGCCGATGCTGCAGGAGACTTTCGGCGGCACCCTGTTCCATGATCCCTCGGTGGGGTTCACTCAGTTCACGGACGCGCAAAAGACGCTGGCGGCCGCGATCGGCGGCGGCTTTGTCGGCCTCTTCTCATTGTTCAATATCGGCGGCAGGTTTTTTTGGGCAACGCTTTCCGATAGGATCGGCCGCAAGACAACCTATTTCACCTTCTTCGTCCTCGGCATTGTTTGCTACGCTAGCGCGCCGGCCCTCGCCGGCATGAAGGCCGTGGCAATTTTTGCCGCCGCGTTCTGCATCATCGCGTCCATGTATGGCGGCGGGTTTTCAACCGTCCCGGCCTATCTCGCGGATATTTTCGGCACGAAATATGTCGGTGCGATCCACGGCCGTTTGCTCACCGCATGGTCAACCGCGGGGATCGTCGGCCCAGTGATCGTCAACTATCTCCACGACACGCGGATGGCCGAAGGCGTGCCGCGCGACCATATCTACGCCGAGATCTTCTATGTGCTGGCGGCATTACTGGCGGTCGGATTTCTCTGCAACGCGCTCATCCGTCCGGTCACGCCAAAATGGCATATTCAGGAAAGCGGCCGTCAAACGGCGGGTTCGTCAACCGAAATCTTCAAATCCTACGGAATTGGCCGCGGAGGTTTCGATGCAAAAATTGTCTTGGTTTGGGCAACGGTGGTGATTCCGCTCGCATGGGGGATCTGGAAGACACTCGAGAACACCGCGAAAATCGTCCAATCCTAAGGCATGCCACAGAAAATCATGGCGCATTCCTCCGGGCCTTAGCGAACCTGCGTGGTTAGGCTTGATCGCCCTTGCCGCTATTGTTTCCGGGTCGTAGATGCAGATGTGTTGCCGGGCTCCCCCGGCTGCCCGTCAAGCGAGGCCAAATCCTTGTTCCTAGCATGAATTTCCCGTTCGAGATGAAGCCGGATAGCGCGGCTATGGCCAACCGCCGTGCTGCGCAGCGCGCAGAGAGCTTGTTCAGCGCGTTCGAGAAGGGCTTTGAGTCTCTGACGGCGCGTTTCGTGTTCATTCGGCATGCATTTCCCCCGGCGCTGCGCTCGGGGGGCGCGGGCTCGGAAACCCGCAGCCGCCGGGCTAGTGAGTAAACACTTAGCTTAAGGCAGCAGTGCGGCGAAATTGTTCAAAGTGAACACCCGCAACCGCCGAGGAACAGAGGGGTTCCATCACGATCGCGCCATGAGTTCGACGGCAAAACCGTAAATACGCAACCTTGCGGGCTCCGGCATGGCGGCGAGCGTTTCGAGATAAATCTGACCAGCTTGGCACAGCTTTGCGTCGGCGAGAGGCGGATTGCTTACCTTGCCATCGAGCAGGGCTTCAATCTCCGGCGCTTCAAGCCCCTTTTCACGCAACGCCTTTTCGAGCGCGTCGAAATCCAAATCTGTCGGCGTCTCTCTTTCGACCCGTTGCACTTCACCATCATGAATGGCATCGACGCCGGCGATCCCCATGGCCGCGACAAGGCCTCGGTTTTGCGCGGAAAATTCGAAAAAGCCGCTGCTCTCGGCGCCATTTAGATAATCGACGCAAAGATGCGGATCCTTGGCCGCGAGCGCGTGCAATATCGAAGACTGCAATTCGAAAAGACGTTCTAAGGCCGGGTTGCCGGCTTTGGACGCTAAAACTCCACGGGACTGACGCAAGGAACGCAGGGCATCCGCCATCAGGAGGTCGGTGCTGCCAACCTCGCTAGTCGTCGCAAGACGCTTCGAGAATGCGGCCAAAAAAGTCTCATAGTCCAAAGGAAAGGTGTGTTTCAGCCGCTCAAAAAAAGCTGCGTATTCCGGCGCGGTCTTGAGCTTTTCCTCAAGGCCATGCTGCGCGGCGGCGATCTGATAGGGTGAAAGACCGGGCTCGCCCGGGCGGATGGAAGCCGTTGCGCTCAAGGGCTGGGATGATGTTTCCGGGCGGATCGCCTTTTGCAAAAGACTCGCGCCCGCAATAATCCCGGCAAGAGCGGCAAGGCCCAAGAGCACGCGCCGCAAAATATTCACGCGAGCCGGTCTCCGATATCGGGTTGCTCGAATAGAAGTTCCGACTTTGCCCAAAACACAGCAAACCGGCAAGTCCGCATCGAGAGCGGCGGCTCGCCTTATGCCGCCGGCCACTCACTGTGCGGTCCCCATCGCGGATTTTGCAAGCGCGTGGCCTGTCCCTCACCCCCGGACTTGACGAAGCGCCAGTCAACCCGCCAGGTTGCGGTGCACCAAAACACACGGGAAGCCCAATGACCGAGAGCACGCCAGAAGACCGCCGCCAGATGAAAAACCGGACGAAATTGGTCCATGCCGGGCGCCACGCGAACGAACAGCATGGCTTCGTCAACACGCCGGTCTATCGCGGGTCAACCGTGCTGTTTCCCACCTTGGATGATTTTTCGGCGCGCAAGGCACGGTTCACCTACGCAACCAAGGGAACTCCGACAACGGCATCGCTGGAAAGCGCGTGGACGGAGCTGTCTGGCGCCGCCGGAACGGTGCTTGCCCCTTCGGGCCTCGCCGCGATCACGCTTGCCTTGCTGACCGCCGTGAAATCCGGCGATCATATTCTCGTGACGGATGCGGTCTATCTCCCCTCTCGCATCTTCTGCGACACGGTTTTGACCCGCATGGGCGTCGAAACAAGTTATTACGATCCCACGCTTGGGCCGGCGATCGAATCCTTGATCCGGCCGAACACAAGCGTGATTTTCGTCGAGACTCCCGGTTCGCAAAGCTTTGAAGTCCAGGATGTTCCAGCAATCGCTGCGGTGGCCCGGGCCAGGGGCATTTGCACGATCCTTGACAACACCTGGGCAACACCCTTGTTCTTTCCGCCGCATGCGCGCGGCGCCGACATGGCCGTCGAAGCGGGAACCAAATATCTTGGCGGCCATTCCGACCTGCTGATCGGGCTCGTCTCCGCCAGTCCGGATTGGTTTCCAAGACTGAGGGCGACGTTTGACGCTTTTGCGATGTGCGCCGGGCCGGAAGATGTGTTTTTGAGTTTGCGCGGACTGCGAACGCTCGATCTCAGGCTGCGGGAGGCCGAGCGCCAGGCCCTCGATCTTGCCCGCTGGCTTGCTGCCCGCAAGGAGGTTGTCCAGGTCCTGCATCCAGCCCTTCCCTCCTGTCCTGGGCACGCCTTATGGAAACGCGATTTCCTTGGCTCGTCGGGACTTTTCTCCGTCCTTCTCGCGCCTTGCTCGCGCGCGGCGCTCGCTGCCATGCTCGACGGGCTGAAGCTGTTTGGCATGGGCTATTCCTGGGGCGGCTACGAGAGCCTGGTCATTCCCTTCGATTGCCGGAATTATCGCAGCGCCACAGCGTGGAATCCGCCGGGTCCCGCCTTGCGCTTTTCCGTCGGTCTTGAGGACATCGAGGATCTGAAGGCTGATCTCGACGCTGGATTCGAGCGGATGTGCGCCATGGTTTGAAACAGGGTTGCGCGTACGCGAAGGTAAAAGCCTAATTCTTAGGCACCTGCCTAACGGCGTAGCAAAATATCGGGGAATGATGAACCCGCGCAATCTGCGCCTTGGTGAGACGGACGCCGTTGAAAATACACAATTCGCCTTGTCTGCTCGCTGAAATCGCCATTTTTGCAATTAAATGGTGTGGTACTAAATAGGATGATGTTCGCATGGCGCGTGTCTTCTTTGACCGGATTCACGGCGTGGCTCCCGGAGAACAAGTGAACACGGCGAAGGTGAGGACTGGAAAATGAGCATGAACCATGCTTATCGCCACCCGGATGAACTGCCCGCTGTATTTCCAATCTTTCCACTCGCCGGTGCCCTGTTGCTGCCTCGCGGCGACTTGCCGCTCAATATCTTCGAGCCGCGCTATCTCGCCATGGTGGACGACGCCTTCAAAAGTCACCGGATCGTCGGTATGATCCAGCCCGATCCCGAGGCAGGGACGGAAACTGAGGTGCCGGCCCTGTTTTCGGTCGGCTGCGCGGGGCGGATTACCCAATTCGCTGAAAGCGGCGATGGACGCTACCTGATCACGTTGACAGGGATTGCGCGGTTCAAGATCGCCGAGGAGCTTGCCGGGACCACGCCCTACCGACAGTGCCGCGCCGATTTCAGCCCGTTTTCCGTCGATTTTAGTCCCCGCGTGGGCGAGGATCAGGTCGATCGCGATGGCGTCTTGCGCACCTTGCGCGACTTTGCCGAAACCAACCATCTTCAGGTGGATTGGAACAGCATCCATAGTGCGCCCAACGAGGCGCTCGTCAATGCACTCTCCATGATGAGCCCGTGCAGCCCCAAGGAAAAGCAAGCGCTTCTCGAAGCGCGCGACCTGAAAGGCCGGGCGGATGTCCTCGTTGCGATTACCGAAATCGAACTGGCGCGCGGAAAAAACGTATCGACACCCTTGCACTAAACCAGTAGGGGATCGCAGTCCCGTACTTCCACGGGAACCCCATAGGCAAGACCATGATCGCTTCGAGTTGAATCGCTCACGGTCTCTATGTCTTGAGTTTGCCGCGTGATCCTGCCAAAAAGTCCGCGACTTTTGGGATCATGCTCTAGAGGACGGATCGATGGTGGAAAAACATAAGGACTTGGTTTCGAAACAAGCACCGGAACCCTCGCGGATCGATCCGCGGCTGCTCGAAATCCTGGTGTGTCCGCGGACCAAGACGACGCTGGAATATGACGCGCAAAATCAGGAACTCATTTCCCGCGCGGCCAAGCTTGCCTATCCGATCCGTGACGGCATTCCGATCATGCTGCCCGAGGAAGCGCGTCCGCTCGAATAAGGCGGTGCCTTCCCCTGGG
>CAYTRB010000074.1:0-15977 GCA_964440215.1 uncultured Methylocapsa sp. | reverse complement strand
GAGTGGCCTTGAGCGCTGCATTATTGCGATGGAAGCTTGCTGCGGCGCGCATCATCTGGGCCGAGTCTTCGCCGCTCAGGGGCATGAGGTTCGCCTGATGTCGCCGGACTATGTGCGGCCCTATGTGAAGGCGTGAAAGAACGACGATTTGGACGCCGAGGCGATTGCCAAGGCGGCGATGCGGTTTGTTGAGGTCAAGCGCCAGGCTCAATCGGACATTCAGGCGCTGCATCGGGCGCGCGAACGCTTAGTGTCGGAGCGCACCGCGCTGATCAATCACCTGCGGGCGCTGCTGCTGCATCGAAACAAAGACGTCATTCTCGGCGAGGACGGCTATGCAAATCGAAGCGGCGGCGCCCCGCGAAACATCTTTTCCCTGATGGGCTTCGCGCTCAAAATACGGAAGTCCGTCTCGCCCTCTCCAACCCGGGCAATTGAACTGTTCCAGGATGACAGGAACAAGGCCTTGCGCTTGTTCGCCGGGTGATGCCAGACTTTACTGAATCGCTTTGACGGAATGAGAGCTCAGAAGGCCGCTCTCCATTACTGCGGGGCGGCTGCCATACCGCCCAAATGACCGGCGACGGTAAAAATATCCTTGTCGCCGCGCCCTGATATATTGACCACCAAGAGATGATCCTCGGGCTTGGTTGGCGCGATGTCCAAAACCTTGGCGAGCGCATGGGCGGGCTCCAGTGCCGGGATGATGCCCTCCAATTGCGCGCAGAGCTGGAATGCCGCGAGCGCCTCCACGTCGGTGGCTGAAAGATAAGTGACGCGGCCGGTTTCCTTGAGCCAGGCGTGCTCGGGACCAATGCCCGGATAGTCGAGCCCGGCCGAGATCGAATGGCCTTCCTCGATCTGCCCGTCGGCATTCATCAGCAAATAGGTGCGATTGCCGTGCAATACGCCGGGCCTGCCGCCAGCGAGTGATGCGGCATGCTTTTTGTCGAGGCCGAAGCCAGCCGCCTCGACGCCATAGATTTCCACCGCAGAATCATCGAGGAAGGGATGAAAGAGGCCGATCGCGTTGGAGCCGCCGCCGATACAAGCGAAGAGCGAATCCGGGAGCTTGCCCTCCGCGGCCTGCATCTGTGTCTTTGTTTCTTCGCCGATCACGCATTGGAAATCGCGGACCATGGCGGGATAGGGATGTGGGCCAGCCGCGGTGCCGATGCAGTAGAATGTGTTTTCGACATTGGTGACCCAGTCGCGCAAGGCCTCGTTCATGGCATCTTTTAGGGTTTTGGCGCCGGACTCGACCGGCACGACCTTGGCGCCGAGCAGCTTCATGCGAAAGACATTCGGCTCTTGCCGCGCGACATCGACGGAACCCATGTAGACGATGCATTCGAGCCCGAAGCGCGCGCAAGCGGTGGCTGTCGCGACGCCATGCTGGCCAGCCCCCGTCTCGGCAATGATCCGCGTCTTGCCCATCCGTCGGGCGAGCAGGATTTGGCCGAGCACATTGTTGATTTTGTGTGCGCCCGTGTGATTGAGTTCCTCGCGCTTAAAGTAGATCTTTGCACCGCCCGGCCGCCCGGCTGCGGCAGCTTTCTGTCGCACATAGCCCGTCATGCGTTCGGCAAAATAAAGCGGACTTGGCCGCCCGACATAGTGGGTCAGCAGATTGTCGAGCTCAGCCTTGTAGGCCGGATCCTGCTTGGCAATGGTGTAATGTTTCTCAAGATCGAGGATCAGCGGCATCAAGGTTTCGGCAACAAACCTGCCGCCGAAAATCCCGAAATGGCCGCGCTCGTCGGGGCCGGTGCGAAAGGAATTGAGAGCTGAGGCCACCGCCTATGCCTTTCTGGCGAAACATTTGATGTGATCCCGCGCAAAACAGAGTGGTAGAGACCGCGAGCGATCGCATTTGAAGCGGTCATGGTCCAGGATATGTCAAGACAAATCGGGTTTTCCTGCCTGACTGGCGTGCTCTTCCGCGTGCCGCAGGTTTAGCCGCTTCGCGTAGCCAAACTAAGGTTTGCATCGGCTCTGCGCACCGCGGTTACGAAAGCCGCGATCTTGTCCCTATCCTTTTTCCCACTCGCGGTTTCAACTCCGGAGGAAACATCGACCCCTTGCGCGCGGGTCTGGGCGAGCGCCACCGCCACATTATCCGGGTCGAGGCCGCCTGCCAGCAGCCATGGTTTCTTGGTTTCGATCATGCCAAGCAAGCTCCAGTCGAAGCTCTCCCCGTTGCCTCCTGGCCGTCCTGTAGTTGGGCGCGGCTTGGCATCGAAAAGCAAATAGTCTGCGACGGCATCGAAGAGTGAAACGCAGGCGAGATCGGTGGCCTCGCCAATCCCGATTGCCTTCATGACGGGAAGGCCAAAACGGGCACGAATGGAAGCGACCCGTTCCGGCGTTTCACTCCCATGCAGTTGAAGGAGCCCTGGGTCAAGCGCAGCGATCGCCGCCGCGAGCGATGCATCATCGGCATTGACCGTCAGCAAAACCTTGCAGGCACGGCCCGCGGCCCGCCAACCAAGACTGGCGGCTTGCTCCAAAGAGACATGTCTGGGGCTTTTGTCGAAATAGACAAAGCCGACCATGTCCGCGCCAAAGGCAAGCGCCGCATCAAGCCCAGCCTCCGTCGAAAGGCCGCATATTTTGACAAGGACGCTCATGGGCCTTTACCCGGACTCGATCAATGTGACATTTCATTCGTACAGGGTAGCGAGCCTTTGCAGGCGTCGCGGCCCCGCCCCGGCGCTCCCGGGACGAACACTCTGCCAGTGGTTTAGGGCTGGAATTTTTACAAAAGCTTCTGTTTCTCACCTTGACGAGGCAATGAGAGCCGCGCGATTTCCGCCCGCATCGCATGCGCTTCACTCTTTGCCCGGCGCGCCGCGCGACGGTACTTGCCTTGTTCCAACCAGGTCACCACACTGCCCAATATGAGTCCGACGAAGGCGGCAAGGAGCATCACGATATCGAGGGGCGCCGTGATTTGGGTTCCCCCGGGCTTGGGGCCGGCAAAGGGATCAAGATATATGGTCACCAACTGCCGGTTGCCCACTGACACGGCCAAAATAACAAGCGCGACCGGAAGTAGAAAGAGGAATTCCAAAACTCGCTTCATCTGCGCCCGCCGCTGGATTCGCCACCTTTAATGGCGCGCTTCTAAATGATTTTTCGCGAATAGGTAAGATCCGCGGATGCGGCAATCAAGGAAAACGCCGGGTCGATGGTGAGAGAGGCCATATTGCAATCACGGCCTGCATATATTTTCATAAGCGAGCGACACGAGCCTTCAATGCCATATAGGTGCGGGGCAGAGCTTAGTCACCGTGACCCTGATTGAGACGTTCCCGCATTTCCTTGCCAGTCTTGAAAAAGGGAACTGTTTTTTCATTTACCGGCACATGCGCTCCAGTGCGGGGATTGCGACCGACCCTTGCGTCCCGGTGTTTCACGGAAAATGCTCCAAAACCGCGCAGTTCGACCCGGTCGCCACGAGATAAAGCGTTTGTGATTTCATCGAGAATAGCATTGACGATTTTTTCTACATCGCGAAGGTAGAGATGCGGATTACGATTGGCAATCCGCTGTACAAGCTCGGATTTGATCATCGGCCCCGTCCAGCAAAATTTTCGTTGTCCAAAATTAATCTATAGTCTGCCAAGCCTCAGTTCGTGCTGTCAACTTGCCAAATCGATAATAGACCGTCAAGCATGCGCCCATGTGCGGCATTTGCGGCATGATCGAGGGCAAAACTCAAACCGCTAAGACCAAGAACTTCCGCAGCCCATGCGGAAAAGCTCAAAATGCCCAATCGTTCCAGGGTTCGCTCCTGTTTCCAGTCCCGCACGGGCAGATCCTTTGGAATATTCTTCTCCTGCTGAAGCCAAGTGATGGCTTCGCGCTCCCCGCCAAGGTGATCGACGAGATGCAGATCGATTCCCTGCCGGCCGGTGAAAACCCGTCCATCAGCGACAATTTCCAATTGCTCGTCCGTCATTCCCCGGCGTTCTTTTACGAGCGATTTGAACCAGGAGAAACTATCACCGACGAGCGCGGCGAGTGCGGCGCGCGCTTCCGGGCTCGTTGGCTCGAACCCATTCGGCGACGCCTTGAGGGGAGAGGATTTCACATCCTCCACTTTCACACCGACCGTGTCGAGTAATTTGGTGAAATTCGGGTATTGGACAAGGACACCTATCGAACCAACGAGTGCATTGCCAAGCGCGACGATCCGGTCGGTCCCAAGAGCGGCGATATATCCCCCGGAGGCCGCCATGCTGCCGACCACAGCAACGGTCGGTTTCTTGGCCGAGAGTCGACGGAGAGCGTCATACAGCCTTTCCGCTCCCGAAGTGGTGCCACCTGGGCTGTCGATCGTTATAAGAACCGCTTCAGCGCCTTTGGAATCTTCAATTTTCTGGATCAGTTTCAGGGTTTCGCGGTCGCCGGTGATGATGCCTTCGATCGCGAGTCTCGCGATATGAGGCGTGAAATTGAGGGTCGATCCGGTTCCAAGGAGGCGAAGGCCCAAGGCGGCAACACCGAGGATCAGCACCGAGAAGGCCGCGATGCGCCAATACGACAATTTGCGCAGCAAAACACGGCGTTCGGCAAGGTAGTCCGCAAAAAGAGGCGCAGCCATCGCAATCCATGAGTTAGGGGTTTGGTCAGCCAGCCGGTCCGCTCCAGCAGCTGAGACCAAGGATAATTATGTAAAGCAGGTTTGTGTTGATCGGACAACCCGTTGGCGGCCGCAAATCGATCGGAACCTCGGTTTTGGCGCTCCCTATCCTTTCAACATGACACCGAAGCCGTGGCGGGCGGCGAAAATCCGCACAGCAAGGCTATCCCAAGACAATTCAATAAACGGTGATAGCGCTTTCGCGGCCACAGCGTCCGCCTTGCGCGCCAAAAAAATCGACATGGCGCATCTTCCGGAGCCCGAGGGAACGGCTGTAGGTGTGTATGTGTATTGTTTAATCAGTCCGCTTTAGGCACAAAAAACCCGCGTGAAAATATTTCACGCGGGCGCGCTAATTCATATCATTCGTGCGGCGCCAGCCGCATTTCAAGTTTTATTCTTCGGTCTTTCCCTTGGTGTCCTTCTTGGGCCCGTCCTCGCGCGCCTTTAGCGCGGCGCCGAGAATATCGCCGAGTGAAGCACCGGAATCAGCCGAGCCATATTGCGCAATCGCTTCTTTCTCCTCGGCGACTTCCAACGCCTTGATCGAGACAGAAATCTTGCGGGCTCGGCGGTCGAAGACGGTGACCCTTGCATCGACCTTCTCGCCCACTGCAAAGCGCTCCGTCTTTTGATCGCCCCGGTCCCTTGCGAGTTCGGTACGTTTGACAAAGGCGGTTAAATCGGTCCCGATAATCTTCACATCGAGTCCCCCATCCTTTACTTCGAGCACCTCGCATGTGACGACTGAGCCTTTCTTGATGTCCGGGCCTTCGTCGCCTGGCTTTGTGCCGGTATCGCCTTGTGGCTGCGCCGCGAATGGATCGGCGACGAGCTGCTTGATGCCAAGCGAGATGCGCTCTTTTTCGATATCGACGTCGAGCACCTTGGCCTTGACCGTATCTCCCTTCTTATAGGCCTCTATAATTTGTTCGCCAGGTTTGGTCCAATCGAGGTCGGAGAGATGGACCATGCCGTCTACGTCGCCCTCAAGGCCGATGAAAAGACCGAATTCGGTCTTGTTCTTGACCTCGCCCTCGACATCCGAGCCGGGGGGGAATTTCTCGGCGAAGGCTTCCCAAGGATTAACGAGCGTCTGCTTCAGGCCGAGCGAAATGCGACGCTTGATCGAATCGACTTCGAGGACCTGAACCTCGACCTCCTGGCTTGTCGCGACTATCTTTCCCGGATGCACGTTCTTTTTAGTCCAGGACATTTCCGACACATGGATGAGGCCTTCGATCCCCGGTTCGAGTTCGACGAAAGCACCATAATCGGTGATGTTCGTAACTCGGCCCTGGAACCGCGCGCCGAGCGGGTATTTCGTCTCGATGCTCTGCCACGGATCTTCGAGCAGCTGCTTCATGCCAAGCGAGATCCGATGTGTGTCGTGATTGATCTTGATGATTTTGACGCGTACCGTTTGGCCGATGGTCAAGACCTCCGTAGGATGATTGACACGGCGCCAGGCGACGTCCGTCACATGCAGAAGCCCGTCGATGCCGCCGAGATCGACGAAGGCGCCGTAATCGGTAATGTTCTTCACGACACCGTCGATCACCTGGCCTTCCGCGAGATTGGCGACGATTTCATGCCGTTGCTCGGCGCGGGATTCCTCGAGCACGGTGCGGCGCGAGACGACAATATTGCCGCGGCGGCGGTCCATCTTCAGAATTTGGAAGGGCTGCGGCGTCTGCATGAGCGGGGTCACGTCGCGGATCGGACGGATATCGACCTGACTGCGCGGCAGAAAAGCGACGGCGCCGTCGAGATCGACCGTGAAACCGCCCTTGACCTGATTGAAGATGATCCCTTCAACCTTTTCCTGTTTCTCGAAAGCCTTTTCGAGCTTGACCCAGCTTTCCTCGCGCCGGGCCTTGTCGCGAGAGATGACAGCCTCGCCAAGCGCGTTCTCGATCCGCTCGAGATAAACCTCGACTTCGTCGCCGGGCTTGAGCATGCCTTCACGTCCGGGCCCTTGAAATTCCTTGAGCGGTACGCGGCCTTCCGTCTTCAGACCGAGATCGATGACGGCGACGTCTTTTTCGATCGCGACGACACGGCCCTTGATGACCGAACCCTCGAAGGCTTCGTTCTGGCCATAGCTTTCATCAAGAAGCGCCGCAAAATCCTCGCGCGTTGGCGCGTAGGTATTGGTGGATGCCATTTGTTCTCCTGAATTGCCCGAATGCGGGCGGCGCCGGGGTTTGGGTTGGTTGCGCTTCCATCCGCCAGCGTCTGTCGGCAGTGCGACAAACCACCGCTCGAAAGCGGGCCGGCGCTTGGACGGCGGAAAGAAGCAGGGTTTAAGTCGGGTATTTAGCAAGCGGCAGGCTTGGCGGCAAGAGGAGAGAAGAGCCCTTTGGGCCAGTTTGAGTCAGGCACAGAAAAAGCCCCGCTTAAGCGGGGCCATTCGTGTGAGTGTTCATTCGCCGATGATAATGCTGTCGTGGGCCAGAGTTTCAGACTCAATTTGGCCCCGCCTCACATAAATGTCTATGTGATTGCCGTTTCCGAAGTGATCTAACTCTAACCGAAGTGGGCCGTTTCGAGATGACCGGTCATGAATGAATGCGGACAAGCACTCGTATCGGCCCACTTCTGACTTGTATGTCGCCACCTGTAAAAGGCTGCCACATTCTGGCGGTGCAGGGCTCAATCTGAGATTTCCCTGACCAGCGAATGCCGTGACGAAGGGTCTAAAGAACCTTAGAAGTCGGCAGAAGCTGACGAGCTCAGCCGTACAATCTTCAGGGTAGCCGTACCCCGTTCGATCATCCCGAGTGCAACCGCCGCTCCCCGCGCAAGGTCGAGCTCCCGGCCCCGGACAAAGGGACCACGATCGTTAATGCGCACGATCACGGAGCGGCCCGTAGCTGGATTGCTGACATATAGCCGCGTTCCAAATGGCAGCGTTCTGCTGGCGGCAGTAAAACCATGTTGATTGAAGCGTTCTCCCGATGCTGTCCGGGAACCAGACGAATAAAATGAGGCTCTTACAAAAGTGCCTTCATATGAACTGGCATGAGAAGCCGTGGTGGACAGTGACATAAACGAGAATATGATAATTACTACACTTGTTACTCTCAACATATCTACCCTTAGTTGTGAACGATTGCGGGTAGATAGATTTTAATTGTGACCAGAAAAAGATTATGAAAGGATTGGATAGTTTCAATTATACATGGATATAGAGAACTGATGTACAGAGCCGCTATCATCCGGAACAAAATCAGCGCATATCATACTGAAATCTAAGCTTATCTATACAGAAACTCGACTGATTTCAGTTTGTTATGGATATTGTTTAGGTATCTGCAGCGTTATAGCCTGTTTTGGATCCGATCTTGGAGATCAGAACGATCTGATTTTGCCGAACAAACGGTTTGACCTGCCGATCGCAGTGTTTGATGTGTGAATAGGCGGTCCCATGCGTCGTATGGCGCTTTGCCTAACGGATGTAGTTTTGGCCCAAAGGAACCGTACCAAAGTGTTTCACGTGAAACACTTTTGACTGATTGCGCCAAAAACCGAGGTGTTCTTCCAGGGCTGAAATAGGGCTTACGCGGCGTCGCGGCCACGCTGTCCCGCGGCAGCCGCGCGGATCGCCGCGATGTTCGACGCGTACTGGCTGGGGCCGCCCTTGAAGACGGCGGACCCCGCGACGAGCGTATCGGCGCCGGCCGCCGTGACGAGGCCGGCGGTCTCTGGAGTTATTCCGCCATCGACCTCGATACGGACGTCGCGGGCGCCGATCATCGCTTTCAATTCCGCGACCTTGTCCACGGCCGAACCAATAAACGCCTGACCGCCAAAGCCGGGATTGACCGACATGACCAGCACCAGATCGACGAGATCAAGAACATGCTGGAGGCTCGACACCGGGGTTGCCGGATTGAGCACGGCGCCAGCTCTTTTACCAAGCGCATGGATCGCTTGTAGCGAGCGGTGAAGGTGCGGCCCTGCCTCGACATGGACCGATATCGAATCCGCCCCGGCTTCCGCGAAGGCGGCGAGATAGGGATCGCAGGGGGCGATCATGAGATGCACGTCGAAGGGGATTTTCGTAAATGGACGCAAAGCGTGCACGACCGCTGGCCCGATCGTGATGTTCGGGACGAAATGGCCATCCATGACATCAATATGAATCCAGTCGGCGCCGGCACCCGAAACGGCCAAAACTTCCTCGCCGAGCTTGGCGAAATCGGCGGAAAGAATTGATGGAGCGATGACCAGAGGTGTCATTGAATTCGGCACTGCATTTGCCCGAGCCAAGTTGAAGAGGCGGCTAGCCGCGCATCGGCGCGGTCGCTTTCTGATACTCGCAGGCTATATATTCAAATAATCTCCGCTCTATTCCGCCGCGGTGCGCCGTACGTTCAGTTGGGGGTTGAGGCTGCCAGACGCATAGCGCTTGGCCATAGCGGACATTGGCAAAACCTTGATCTTCGATGCATTTCCGGCGGTGCCGAATTGCTCGAACCGCTGCCTGCAAACCTCTTGCATGGCTTCTAAGGCGGGCTTCAGGAATTTGCGCGGATCGAATTCGCCTGGCGTCTCCTGTGCGACACGGCGGAGTTCGGCAGTCATGGCCAGCCGGCAATCGGTATCGATATTCACTTTGCGCACGCCATGTTTGATGCCGCGCACGATCTCTTCCACCGGCACGCCATAAGTCTGCCGCATGGCGCCCCCATAGGCGTTGAAGCGGTCTTGCAGCTCTTGAGGAACCGATGACGACCCATGCATCACGAGATGAATATTGGGAAGTCTCGTGTGGATCGCCTCCACGACTTGCATCGACAAAATATTGCCGTCGGGCTTGCGGGTGAACTTATAGGCGCCATGCGAGGTGCCCATCGCAATGGCAAGCGCATCGACTTTTGTCCGCGTCACGAAATCGACGGCTTGATCAGGGTCGGTCAACAGCTGATCGCGGCTGAGCTTGCCTTCGGCACCATGTCCATCTTCCTGTTCGCCAGAGCCGTGCTCGAGTGAGCCCAAAACGCCGAGTTCCCCTTCCACTGATGCGCCGACGTCATGCGCGACCTCGACGACCTTGGCCGTGATGGCGACATTATAATCATAGGAGGACGGCGTTTTCCCATCGGCATCGAGCGAACCATCCATCATCACCGATGAAAATCCATACTGAATCGCCGTGAAGCAGGTCGCTTCGCTATTGCCATGATCTTGATGCATGCAAACCGGGATATCGGGATAAAGCTCGATCAAAGCATCGATTAATTTGGCGAGAACGATATCGTTCGCATAGGCGCGGGCGCCGCGGCTCGCCTGAATAATAACCGGGGAATCGGTGGCGGCGGCTGCCGCCATGATCGCCAAGCCTTGCTCCATGTTATTGATATTAAAGGCTGGGACGCCATAGCCATGCTCGGCCGCGTGGTCGAGCAGCTGACGAAGGGTAATGCGAGCCATGGATGATACTCCGTCACTGATTGCGGATTGAGGCCTCAAGGATAGCCTAGTCTTGGGCGTTCGGCCATCCGATAGTGTTTATGCTGTAATGCATAATTTAAGCCGAACGCGCTGCCAATTCTACCGTGAACGGCGCCACGTAGGCCGACGCCCATGTCACTACCCGGCAAGAACCCTTGGCTACCTCCCATATTTTTCAATAATTTAGGCAAACGGTTCCATGATTTGTTCGCTATCAGCCTGCCCGCCGCCGCCGCTCGATGAGCTGAAGAACGAAAGGCGTTAAAATCAACTGCATCGCAAGATCGAGTTTGCTGCCCGGAATGACGATCGAATTGGCGCGCGACATGAAGCTGTCACGGATCATCGAATGGAGATAAGGAAAATCGATGCCGCGTGGTCTGGCGAACCGGATAATGACCATTGATTCATCCGCAGTAGGGATCCAGCGCGCAGTGAAAGGATTTGAGGTATCGACCGTCGGAACCCGCTGGAAATTGATGTCCGTTTCGGTGAATTGAGGACAAATGTAATGGACATAATCGGGCATTCGCCGCAACATTGTATCCATGACTTCTTCCGTCGTATAGCCGCGTGCCGAACAATCTCGATGGATTTTTTGAATCCATTCAAGGTTGATCACCGGGACGACACCGATCTTTAGGTCGGGATAATGGGCAGTGTTCACCTTATCGGTTTTGACCGCGCCATGTAGACCTTCATAAAAGAGAAGATCGCTTTTTTCGGGTAAGGCCTCCCAATCGGTAAAGGTTCCAGACGGGTAACCGTAATTCGCGGCCTCTTCTTCATCGTGGACATAGTGCCGCGTCTTGCCGGTGCCGGATTCGCTATAGCTGTGAAATACGGATTCGAGTTGCTCGAGAAGGTTGGCATCGGCGCCGAAATGGCTGAAATTACGGTTGCCTCTTAGCTCCTCCTCGGCCATTACGGCCGCCATTTCGTCGCGATTGTAGCGATGGAAGGCATCGCCCTCGATAAAGGCCGCCGTGATTTTCTCGCGGCGGAAAATTTGTTCGAAAGTGCGCCTGACGGATGTTGTTCCGGAGCCGGAGGAGCCGGTCACCGAAATGATCGGATATTTCGCGGACACGTCAGCCTCTTCTTTTCAGCCTCGCATTTCTAGAGACGCATGAGGCCGCGCTTGCCAAATAACGGCGCGTGCTCGGCGGAAAATTGCGGATCGCTGTGATAGCGGGCCACGAGTTCGACTGTCGCCGGTGAACCAAATACGAGTGGTACCCTGGCATGAATGGCGGAAGGAATAATATCGAGAATGGGACGAACGCAGTCCGTCGCAAGTCCTCCCGCGCGTTCGACAATAAAGGCAACCGGATTGGCCTCGTAAAGGAGCCGCAGCCGCCCGTCCTTATAACCGGCTCGTTGATCGCCGGGATAAAGAAAAATCCCGCCCCGCAGCAAGATCCGGTACGCGTCGGCAACGAGCGAGCCTGTCCAACGCATGTTGTGGTTGCGTTTTAGTGGCCCTTCTATTCCTTGCATACAATCATCGATAAACGCCCGGACCGGAGCATCCCAATGTCTATAGTTGGAGGCATTTATGGCGTATTCGGCGCAATCCCTCGTAATGAGGGGCGCGGATACCGCCTGATAAAACCGGCCGTCGCGACGGTCCAAGGTGAAGATTTGGGTTTGACTGCTCCCTAAAGCGAAGACGAGCGAGGTTTGCGGCCCATAAATGACGAAACCGGCGGCGATCTGCGTCCGTCCTGGTTGCAGGAAATGGGCCTCGGTATTGCTCCTATTAGCGGGCGCGGGAAGGATCGAAAAGATCGTGCCGATCGAAACATTGGCATCGATATTTGAAGAGCCGTCGAGCGGATCCATCGCGACCGCGAGCGTGCCAGCGGGATCAAGAACCAGCGGCTCACTGAGTTCTTCGGACACGACCGCCGCGACAGGCGCTCGCTTAAACGCGCTAACGAATATGTCGTTGGCGAGAACGTCCAGTTCCTTCTGCACATCGCCGTCAGTGTTCGTGCTGGCGCGGCTGGCCCCAAGCTGGCCGTAGAGACGTCCGAGACTGATTAGGTCAGACATCTCAATAGAAGCCGCCGCAACAGCGCGAAGGACTTGAGCGGCCCCACCCAGGCTAGAGTCCAGTTCCTCCGCATGATCGAGATAGGCTGCGAAATCCTCTGTCCTGGTAATCTGTGGCATGGCGAGCCTTATCACGGTTGTGTAAGCTGCAATGTGGATCAAAGCCACCGAAAATAAAAGCGAATAATGCTGCGAGTAAACTTGGGGGAAATATGATGCGGCCAGTGCGTGGCCGGTCCCGGACGCATCTGGAGAATGAACCACAGCCACGATCAAGCTGCTCTTCGAAATTCCAGCGGACTCTTGTTCAATCTCACCAGGGATGGTGGGCGTTGGGGCCAGCTAAAACCAAAGAATGGAGCGGATGCAATTCCTTTTCATGACGTCTCCAACTTTCATGATGATCCGCGCGTCGCGGAACTTATAGACGAGTTCACGATCATGAAGCTCGTCACGCGACCATTGTTGAAAGACATGAAGTCGTCGGTCCCCTATGAGATTACGGGCATGAGAGAAGCGGCCCTGAAGCTTATGGGCATTCTTGAGCGAAGTCCTCGAGCACATTCAGTCTTCGTGTGTTCTTCCGTCATCGGCGTGGTTCTCATTAGCGACGCAGCTTAAGAATGAATAGAGGTGTTCGGCGCGCGGCAACTCCACAATTCGTCGATGAGCCAGAGACAACCGCACTTTAGGTGCTTTTGTAGCGCAAATGGACAAAACCTATATACTGATCGGCAGCGGGTGGCATATCCAGAGTAATGCATCCTTTGCCGGGGCTAGAAATTTGGGAGCAAATTGCAATCGAACCCAGCGCTGCAGGTTGCTGCCTCCACACATAAGGACCACGCGGCTACCTGCGTCAGCACCACATGGCTCGGCAGCACTGAAAGGACACACGCCAGGCGTCCCGGTTCACGAAACGGGTTGCCTTGACTCGTCAATTTTAGAAAAGGCGAAAACAAAAAAATGAAACGCGCCGGCACCGTCCTTCTGATCCTTGCGGCATATGCGTCCCCAGCCGCGGCGGACACCAACGATTACCCCACTGAGGCGCGCGCCGACTATGTTTTCGTCTGCATGAAGACCAATGGCGAAACCCCTGATATGCTGAGGCGCTGTTCGTGTTCGATCGATGTCATTGCGTCGCTGCTGCCGTATGACCTCTATGTGGCCGCGCAGACCGTGGCGAGCATGAATCAGGTGCATGGTCAGATAGGAACCATGTTTCGCGCGAGCGAGCAATCGAAGACCATGCTAGCTGATCTGCGCCGGGCCGAGGCCGAGGCCGAAATTCGCTGCTTTTAGAGATTGCGCGATAAAGGAAGCAGCCGGCCTGCACAGCTCGACCGGTATCTCCGCGAACAGGCCTCGCAAGATGTAAAGCGTCTCATGGCAAGTTGCTTCGTCGCCGTGGAAACGGCAACGAGCGCGATTGCCGGTTACTATACGCTGGCGGCGACAAGCGTTCCCGCAACCGGTCTGCCGCCGGACGTGCTGAAACGCCTCCCGCACTATCCGCTTTGAACAGCGGCGCTGATCGGCCGTCTGGCGGTCGACAACGCTTTCATCGCAAGGGACTCGGCGGCGCGTTGCTGGTAGACGCGGCGCTCCGCGTGATGAGAGGCGACACAAAGGCTTTCGCGCTCGTAGTCGAAGCGAAGGACGAGAACGCCCTCACCTTCTACCGGGTTCAGGGATTCCAACCGTTCGCCAGCCGTCCCCTGTCGCTGTTCCTGCCGATCGCCACGGCTCTGCAAGCCATGAACGCGAAACCAAGCAAATAACGGCGGACTTTTGCAGCTGATTTATGCACCGAAAAAGCCCTTATGGATCTAGGGCTTTTTTCATGTGCGAATGTCTTGATTAATGTATCAGACTGTCCGAGCGATATCGCTCGCTCGCGGCGCGATAAAAGTCAGGTTGGTGGAAGTCCGCCCCGGCCAATCCCCAAATACATCAGTGACAGCGAACTGAATAACTACCGGCTGACGCCGGTAGGTTCGTGCTCCTGGAGATACTGAAGTATGACATCGTCCGTGATGTTGCCGCTGGTGGTGGAGAAGTAGCCCCGAGCCCAGAAATGCCGCCCCCAGTAGCGCTTGCGCAAGTCCGGGAACTCCATCTGGACCCGATGCGATGACCGTCCCTTGACGCGCCGCACGAAGTCGCTGACGGCAATATGCGGCGGGATTTCCACGAACATATGGACATGTTCTCGCGACAAAACGCCGGATACGATCTGGACGCCCAGTTCTCTGCACACCTGCCGGATAATCGTTCGTATCCGCTCCCGCAACGCGCCTTCCAGCACCTTGTAGCGATACTTCGTGATCCAGACGATGTGATACCGATGGTGAAAAACCGTGTGACTCCCGCTTGTGTAGCTCATAGGCTGACTCCTTAAAATGGGCGTTTCCCCCTCGTGGGACGTCCATTTTAAGGAGTCAGTCTATGAACAAAAAAACGGCTAAAGCCTCTTCCCGTCTGAAGACGGGGGTTTAAATCCAAAGAACTGACAATCAACATTCCTCAGATGGACGCCGGTTCAAGGTCTATTCTGAGACGGCTTCGGATTTTTGACAAGCCTGAGCCTTCGACGCGTGTTTGCAACGAATTTCGGGGCGGGCCGGCTCGCGGTCGCACGCTGAGGAATGCCGAAATTTCTGTCATCAAGACACAAGTCTCCCGTAGTTTTCGATCGGAGGCATGACAACCGAACACGTTACACTGTCGATATAACGAGCGGCGGTCGTAACTCCGCAATCAGCCGCAGAATGTTGGCGAAGAATTTCTCGGAATGGCAACCTCGGCCATCTGGAACGCGACGTAGCGGCCATGGCTGATGACCTTCGCGCCAATCTTGATCAACTTCTCCTTCAGGGTCGTAAGCGACCAGTCTTTGATCGGCTCGGGTGTTGCGAGCGTTCGCAAGAAGTTGCCGAGAGGTTCTTCCTCAATCTCTGTTGCAGTGAATGCTGATTGCATCCGTTAACGCTCTGAAAATACGTCAATTTATGGAGAAAGACTTCCGAGAAAGACATGTCGCGCAAAAATCGACCCGCTTTCCTAAGCGTTCTCGATGACTTATTGTGTCCCCGAGCT
The DNA here is from genome assembly GCA_964440215.1 of uncultured Methylocapsa sp. Taxonomy (GTDB): domain Bacteria; phylum Pseudomonadota; class Alphaproteobacteria; order Rhizobiales; family Beijerinckiaceae; genus Methylocapsa. The sequence goes on along the minus strand of CAYTRB010000074.1, from coordinate 709 downwards.
TTCGGTTGCAACAGAGATTGAGGATGAACCATCAATTGTGAGAATAATTTTAGCCGAAATTCTCACTATTGACGGCTACATCGAAGCGAAGTTCCATATTCTCATTCCAAGATGGCTCCTGACAGCCGTGCCGAACAATTTCGAACGTGAACACGGGCATCCAACATCGCCCATTTTTCGGAAATGGCTTTCCGGCTGCGCTACAAGGCTAAGAGGAACGACATTAGGGCAAGGCTTTCTTGTGGTGTCAGTCCGATATTGAATCGGGCATTGAGATACGCGATGACGGTTGCGAGGTCTTTTGCAGAGCCGTTGTGGAAGTATGGTGGCCGTGCCGCCAGACCGCGCAAGCCCGGGATTTTGGTCTTGCCAACATCGACCCATTGGCCCGAGATGAGCGCGCGCCCTGGGTCTGTCGTACGAATCATGGCGCCCGCCGCCGATTTGAGGGTATAGACCGGCAGGTTCACCGTATCGAGAATGCCCGCGATCACACCCCCATTATTCTCTAAGGGAACGGCGCTTGTCACGCCGATGTTGAGCGGCAATGGTTTTGAGTGATTTCCGATATTCGGTGTGTTGTGGCATGTGCCGCACGTTCCAGTTATCGGCGTGTTCGCTCGCGGGTCGGCGGGATTGTATAGGGGATCGCTTTTCGCGCTGTTGAGCCCTGGGACATTCGCGATAGTGAATGTCCGGCTGTTGAAAA
>CAYTRB010000073.1:0-15988 GCA_964440215.1 uncultured Methylocapsa sp. | reverse complement strand
CAGCCGGTCGTTCGGTGTATCGAAAACATAATGCAAGGCAACCGTAAGCTCGACCACGCCTAGTCCCGCCCCGAGATGGCCGCCCGTCACCGAGACTGCGTCGATCGTCTCATTGCGCAGTTCATCGGCGACTTGGGCGAGATCGCCTTCATTCAGGCGCCGCAAATCGGAGGGCGAGGCGATCGTGTCGAGCAAAGGGGTCTTTGAAAGTATCGTCATAGGCGCCTCTTTCAACACAAGATTGTAGAGCGATTATTGCAAAAGCAGTGAAACTCTCAGAATGAGAAACGAAGAAATTTCTTGTTTAACCGGCCTTTCTCCAGGCTGGCTTTCCTAAATCGTGAATAGCGAACAAAAGCCAAACCTGCAACGCTAACCGGTTTCTGGATGCGATTCGCCGCAGTTTTTCCTCAATGCTGCGACTTTTGAACCACAGTTGATTAACAATCTGGCAGGAATCAGCCAATATCGGCTTGTGATTTCAGATCAGGGCTCAAGGACGGGTTGTCTCATCCTAAAAAAAGGAAACGAGGTTAGCGCCAGGAATTGCGGCACTAACGCATTTGCCGGCTTCCTGTCTCCTTCGGGGCTGGTACACTTCATACCTTACGCCGCGCGGAGCAGCGAGCGCAACGGTGTCTCCTGATCGACGCAGTTGCTGTCTGGCGGATTTGGGCTGCTGCCATCCCGTATATCTCTGCGAGTCCGCCGCGACTCATGGGAGAGGCGTGACTTGATGAAGGCAAGATCGCGACCTTCGTCTCGGGATGGGATTCGGAACGAAGTTTGGCGCGTCGCGTTTCGGGCAGAACAGCGGCGCCTAGACGGAAGCCAATTCAATAAAAGATGGAGCTTAAATCAGTACCTGGCTGCGCAAAGTCTGCAGGTGCAAGAACGCAGAACCACCGTCGTCAAGGAACAGAGATGCATGGATTCCCAGAACGATTCTTCACCTTTTCGGGATGGACCACAGGATTTGAAAATGGCGATTGGGGGCCTTAGACCTCGTTGGGGCTGGATCGTCGCTTTGGGTTGTTTGATTGGCGTCATGGGCGTTGCCGCACTGATCCCTGTCGTATCGGCGACCATCGCGTCGGCTTATACGATTGCGATTTTCATGATCCTTGCCACCGCTGAAATTGCTACCGGTCTTAGTGCCAAGACATGAAGCCCATTTTTGCTTTGGATCTTTGCGGGACTTGCCTATATCGTCGTTGCGGCCTTTGCACTTGCCCAGCCTTTGGTTGCGGCGGCCTTCTTTACTTTGGTGCTTGGCGCGGGATTGATCGCGACCAGGGCGGTTCGGGTCTTCCTCGGGGCGCATCTTGGTGCTCCGCTGCTCACCCCTGTTCTGCTCGTGGGCGGGCTTACGGCGCTGGTCGGAGTATTCATCGTTGCTGGCTGGCGGGAGAACAGTTTCGTGATCTTGGGTGTTCTCCTTGGCTTTGATCTTATGTTTTGGGACTTGGCTTGGATAGGGTTTGGGTTGCACTTACGGCGTATTTGAAGCAGCGACGAAAGTGCCACCCGGGTAAAGATCCTGTGCGCTCGCCGCAGGAATTTCCCTAGTAAGCCCGCCGGTTTGATCGCAACGCGGCAATGCCGCAAAAGGTTGACCATGGCTAAATGGGTTTACACGTTCGGACAGGGCAAGGCCGAAGGAGAAAGCGGTCTGCGAGACCTCCTCGGCGGCAAGGGCGCCGATCTCGCTGAAATGGCTAGGCTTGGGCTGCCGGTTCCACCGGGCTTCACGATCACGACCGAGGTCTGCGCCTATTTTTACGAGAATGGAAAGCAATTTCCGGCAGGTCTAACTAGCGAGGTCGAGACCGCGCTCGGCTACTTAGGCCATTCCACCGGTCACTCTTTTGGCGATGAGCATAATCCGCTCCTCGTCTCGGCGCGCTCCGGGGCAAAAATATCGATGCCCGGCATGATGGATACGGTCCTCAATCTTGGTCTTAACGACATTACCGTCGAGGCTTTAGCGTCAAATTCGGGCGATGCGCGTTTTGCCTATGATTCGTACCGCCGGTTCATCCAAATGTATGCGAGCGTGGTTTTGGGGATCGAGCATCACATTTTTGAGGAGCTCCTTGAATATTATAAAGAAAACAAGGGGGTAACTCTTGATACGGAACTTTCGTCCGAGGATTGGCAGAAGCTGGTGGGCGAGTTTAAGGTTAGGGTGGAAAAATCCTTGGGAAAACCTTTTCCCCAGGATCCGCGCGAACAGCTTTGGGGCGCCATCGGGGCGGTGTTCGAGTCTTGGATGACGCCGCGCGCGGTCAGCTACCGGCGGCTGCACGATATTCCAAGTAATCTTGGCACTGCGGTCACGATCCAAGCGATGGTTTTTGGCAACATGGGCGAGACATCGGCGACGGGTGTCGCCTTCACGCGAAATCCCTCAACCGGGGCGAGGGAGCTTTATGGTGAATTCCTGAGCAATGCCCAAGGCGAGGATGTGGTCGCGGGACTGAGAACCCCGCAATACATCACCGAGGCGGCGCGCAAGGCGGCTAGGGCTCAAGAGCCGTCGATGGAGGCCACGCTGCCAGAGATGTTCGCCGAATTCGCGAGCGCGGCGGATCGTCTCGAAAAGCACTATCGCGACATGCAAGATATGGAATTCACCGTCGAGCGCGGCAAACTTTGGATGTTGCAGACACGCAAGGGCAAGCGCACCAGCAAGGCCGCCCTCCGCATCGCCGTCGAAATGACGAATGAAGGTTTGATCGACAAGGAAGAGGCGATCACGCGCGTCGAACCTGCTTCGCTCGAACAACTTTTGCATCCGGCGCTCGATCCCGATGCCCCCCGCGAAGTCGTCGCCACCGGTCTGCCGGCTTCGCCGGGTGCGGCGAGCGGCGAGATCGTGTTCAGCGCTAGCGACGCCGAGCAAATGAAGAGCGCCGGCCGCAAAGTCATCTTGGTGCGCATCGAGACAAGCCCCGAGGATATTTTGGGTATGCATGCAGCGGAAGGAATTCTGACGACGCGCGGCGGCATGACTTCCCACGCGGCGGTTGTCGCGCGTGGAATGGGAAAGCCATGCGTCTCCGGCGCCGGCACGATCCGGGTCAATTATACAAAAGCGACGATGACGGCGGCTGGCCGCACCTTCAGAAAGGGAGACATGCTGACGATCGACGGCGCCACTGGGCAGGTAATCAAAGGTGTTGTCGAGATGCGCCAGCCCGAACTTTCAGGCGAATTCACCATCCTTATGGATTGGGCCGACGCGGTGCGCCGCCTGGGTGTGCGGGCCAATGCCGACACGCCACGGGACGCACGCGTGGCGCGGAAATTCGGAGCGGAAGGCATCGGCCTTTGCCGTACCGAGCACATGTTCTTCGAGGGCGACCGGATTGTTACGGTCCGGGAGATGATTCTTGCCGAGGACGAAGCTGGCCGCCGCGCCGCGCTTGCCAAGCTGCTACCCATCCAACGCGCCGATTTCGCCGAGCTTTTCGAGATCATGTCGGGGCTGCCGGTCACGATCCGCATGCTTGATCCGCCTCTGCATGAGTTTTTGCCGCGGACCCAAGAGGAAATCGCTGCGGTCGCGAAGGCCATGGGCATTTCGCCGGAAAAACTAAACCTGCGCGCCGCCGAATTGCAGGAATATAACCCTATGCTAGGTTTTCGCGGCTGCCGTCTTGCCATTGCATTTCCCGAGATCGCTGAAATGCAAGCCCGTGCAATCTTTGAAGGGGCGGTCGCGGCCAAGCGCACGACCGGCGTTGCTGTACGGCCGGAAATCATGACGCCGCTCGTCATCGGAAAAGTGGAGTTCGATCTTATCAAGGCGGGGGTTGACCGGGTGGCGCAGGCCGTCACTGCCGAAACCAATGAGACCATTGCCTATTCGGTCGGCACCATGATCGAGACGCCGCGTGCAAGCCTGCTTGCCGGCGAACTCGCCAAGACCGCCGAGTTCTTTTCTTTTGGCACCAATGATTTGACCCAGACCTGCCTTGCCCTTTCGCGCGACGATGCCGGCTCGTTTCTTGGCGAATATGTCGCCAAGGGAATCCTGCCCGCGAATCCTTTCGCAACGATCGACCAGGAGGGCGTCGGCGAACTCATAGAAATTGCGGCCGCGCGCGGACGTGCAACGCGGCCGGACATAAAAATTGGTGTCTGCGGCGAGCATGCTGGTGATCCGGCATCGATCGGATTTTTCGACAAAGCAGGTCTCACCTACGTCTCTTGCTCGCCATTCCGGGTGCCTGTCGCCCGGCTTGCCGCGGCGCAAGCGGCGCTACGGTGCGTGAACAGGAAATAAACTTGAAATAGGTGAGCGGGTTTTAGTAGCCCAATGATGCAGCATTCGCGGCGATCACCCGGCTGGGGAAGCGGCTTCCGCGCTCGGCTGCACTTTGGGCAAGAGCGCTAAATGCGCGATGAGGGTTTGATCCTGTAAAATCGCCATGCGCTCCTTCGGATGGAGCCAGGACATCGCTTCATCGATGGTTTCGGCATCCGACAGCTTGGCATCGGCGAGGGCCCATTCGGCCGGAATATTGCCATTCCGCCGCTTTTGCGGGCGCGGGAGGCAGGCCGCATGGAACGCGCGGAACTGCGGATCGGAATGGAGCAGGTAGAGCCCTTTCGGTATCTCGGCATCAAGACGGGAGCGCTCAGCTGCCATAACATTGGCACGCACGACGACAGGCGGTGTCATTTGCTCTTCCGGAGTGACTAGGAGGCCGACGCGACGCAGGGCGACACCGACGCCACGAAGGCCCGTGCCCCATGACAAGACAATCGCGAGGATGAGGCCGAGAATTGTCGGCGACATCCAGGCAACAAGCGAGGGCGAGATCGAAAGGCCGGCGATGAGGCTCAACACTCCCATCGCGACATGCGAGCGGTGACGGCGTACGATGTCCTCGAACGGAATCGAACCGTCGTCCCGCCGCTGCGGGTCCCAGCCGGTATCGAGGCCGAACACAAAATGCATGACGTGACCAGACTGAATCAACATCATGATCGGAGCGAGAAGGGCCGACATGATAATTTCGAAGAATGCCGAGGCGACAAGCCTGATCGCCCCGCCGGCGCCCCGCCGTGTCGTGCTCTGGATCAAACCAAGGGCTAGCCCGAAAAACTTGGGCAGCAGAAGGATCGTCATGGTAATTTCGAAAAGCGCAAGCGATCTTTGCGGATCGAATCTTGGCCAGGTCGGGAATAAAGTGAAACTGCTCGAGAAATATTCCGGTCTGATGTAGCTTGCCTGCAGAACGAGGATGATACCGACAATAAGTTGCGCCATCCAAAGCGGCGACGATACATAGGCCATGATCCCGGTCGCGAAATGCTGTCGCGACATCGGATGCAGACCTTTTGCTGGCAAGATCCGCAAATGCTGGAGATTACCTTGACACCAGCGCCGGTCGCGCGTCGATAGATCGATGAGCGAAGGCGGACATTCTTCGTAGCTTCCACCAAGACTTGGCAGCATATAAACCGCGTAACCGGCCCGCCGGATCAGCGCGGCCTCGACAAAATCATGGCTGAGGATATGACCGCCGAAGGGGGGCCGCCCGCGCAAAACTGGCAACCCGCAATGCGCGGCGAAAGCCTCGGTGCGAATGATCGCGTTATGGCCCCAGTAATTGCCGTCGCGTCCCATGCAGATCGAGACGCCCGCAGCGATCACTGGTCCATAGATGCGGGCGGCGAATTGTTGGAGGCGGGCAAATAAGGTGTTGCGGTTGACGATCAGCGGAAGGGTTTGAATGATGCCCGCATCGGGGTCTGCTTCCATGGCGGCGGCGAGCGCGACGATGGTTTGGCCGGTCATCAGGCTATCAGCGTCGAGCACAACCACATGCGCGTAGCGGCCACCCCAGCGGGTAACAAACTCCTCGATATTGCCCGATTTTCGATTGATGTTCTTCGGCCTGTGCCGGTAGAAAAGGTGGCAGCCTTGGCCACGAAGCCTCTCGCGCATGGCGAGGTAGGCGTGCTCCTCGGCGACGAAAATTTCCGGATCCGTGGTGTCGGAGAGAAAGAACCATTCGAATGCGCGGCCGAGTCCGCTTGCCGCGACTTCTTCGATCATCGCCTCGAGTGCGGCAAAGACGCGCGCGGGCGCTTCGTTGTAAATCGGCATCACAATGGCCGTGCGCTCATGCAATGCAACCGGGGGCGTGGACGGCTTCGGCGGAAACAAGAGGAGCCATATAAAACCAGCGAAAGCGCTTGTGCAGGCGAGTGCAATCCAGGAAAAATTGGCGACAAAGAGTATCAGAAGCGCCCATTTGAGAAGCGTTATGCCGCCGACCTCAACCACCTTGTACATTTCGTAGGCGCCGTAGGCGGTCAAGCCCAGGCCGCCGCCGAACACGAAAAGCCGCGCCAGCAATATGCCCAAAACTGAGTGGCGGGTGAAATTCCTGTGGCGACCGGCGCGGTTGAACCGGGTAAGGCTTTGCGTCGGCATCGCGAGCGGCGCCTCGTGTGGCACGCAGGAGGACGCGTCCGGCGTAAGGCCGCCGTCGCCGGGACGCAGCCGCGTCACGACCGGATCGGTTGGCATGCTATTGCTCAGAGCGTCCATCGGTAAAGCCAAGTCTCGCTAATGGGTTTGCCACTCGCCTCCAATACAAGGCGCAATTCTGAATAGGATTCGTTGCCAGGATCGATCTCGAACAGGATCCGGCAGGATTTCTTGTCCGCCGAAGTAAATGTCCGGAGGGCGGCAATCGATCCCGGCGAAGCGCTCAAATTTGGTTTCATGGCTTCTGCGTTTTGGGGGAGGCTTAATATGTCACCGGAAAACTCAACAATAAAACGGCGGCGTTTTTGTGAGGAGCCGCGTCCCGAGCGCGACTGTCTGGCGATCGCCAGCGGCGGCTGTTCGGGCGGGTTCCAGCACCAGAACTGCCGGTAGGCAAAAGATGTTTCGCTTCCGGCGGCAAGCGCCTGCTTCGGTTTCCAATAGCCGATGATATTTTGGTTGATTTCGGAATCGGACGGAATTTCGACAAGTTGAAAACCGCCGGCGGACCAATCGCCAATGGGTTCGATCCAGAGCGAGGGGCGGTTCTCGTAGTGCTGATCGTCGTCCTGGTAATGATCGAAATTGCGGTCGCGCTGAAGAAAGCCAAAGCCACGCGGACTTTCATCGACGAAGGTCGAAATCTGCAAAGTATTGCGGTTTGCCACGGGACGCCACAGCCATTCCCCCTGGCCAGTCAGCATCTGGAGACCACTCGCCTCGCTCACGGTCGGCCGCAAATCGTCATCGCGGCGCTCGTCGATCAGGCCGGAAAGATGCGCCGCACTCATCGTGGCGAGGCCCAGATTATCGACAGCCACCCGGGCGAAAAGAGTGCATTCCGTGTCGATGATCGTGGCGTCGCCTGGCCGCAAGGTAAAACGATAGGCGCCAGTCACACTTTCGGAGTCGATCAGCGCGTGAATGACGAGTGCTCCCACAGCAAGCGTCGGACGCTCGATCCAAACTGCGCGGAATGCCGGAAATTCCTCGCCGCGTGGATCGGCGGTCTTGATCGACAAGGCCCTTGCCATGGTTCCCAGGGATTGACCCGGTGCCACGGCGCGAAAAAAGCTTGCCCCCTGAAATATGGCGAGCTCGGAAAAACCGCTCTGGCCTTGCGCGAGAACGCGGAAACCGGAGAAACCTATATCGCCGGTGTTGCTGGGGGCGGCGAGTTTGCCGAAGTCGAAGAGGGCTGGATCATACAGAATGCGGCGGCCTTTGGCTTCCACCACCAGATTGATTTCCAGCGGACTCGAAAAGATGAAACCGCGATGCAAGGGTTCGATCGCGAAACCGGTATTTTCGGCCGCCCAGATCGCGGTCCCCGGGCGCTGACGAATGGCCGCATATTGTTCATAGTTAAGGTCACGAAAGACGCCAAGGATGTCGGCCGCAAGCGGTCTGAATGGGCGCTTCGACAGGCTTCTGGCAGCCTCGATGACCATGCCGGGATCGAAAGAGACGGGGTCTCCCAAGGCAAAGCTATGGGGCGCTTCTTGCTTGGGCGACTCTTGCGCGGCGCAAGGACTGGGGATACCGGCCGGCAGTCCGACGCCAAACGGAGCCGCGATCCCGCCAAGGACCAACCTCAAAACCTCCCGGCGCTCGACCATGAATCCGACTTGGCCGGCGCCTTGTCGCGCCGCTACTCTAGAAAACGCTTTCGTTCCATCTCTATAGCGGATAATCGGGCAAACGTAAGTTCCTATTTTGGTCTTTTCGGGCCAAGGATCGATTCTGCTGTACCCTGATTCAGCCAGTCCGGCTAGTAAAGAGCGCAAAGTGGTGGTGAAGTCTCCCTGGCGCGGCTGCGCTAGACCGGATGCAAGCACATTATTTATTTTGCGAATATAAGCTGATTGCCTTGCGCCGTGTAGGTGTGAGCCGTCAGCCTATGGAGAAAATTGTTTTATGGTCCCTCTTGATCTTCAAGGCCGCAAATGTCTGGCCATTGTTCTCGCCGCTGGTGAAAGTTCAAGGATGCGCTCGGCGCGTCCCAAGGTGCTGCATAATCTTGCCGGCAGGTCCATGCTTGCCCATGTTCTGCGTTCGCTCATGGAAGCTGGCGCGGATCGGACGATTGTCATTGTGGGTCCCAACCACGACGCAGTCATTGCGGAAGCCAAGGCAATCGCCTGCGACGCCGAAATCGCGATCCAAACGGAGAGACTTGGAACCGCGCATGCCGTGCTTGCCGCGCGCGAGGCGATCGCCAGGGGATACGACGATCTTCTTGTCGTTTTTGCGGATACGCCTCTGGTGCGCCCGGAGACATTCGCCAAGATGCGCAAAGCGCTTGGCGGAGGTCAGAACGCAGTTGTCGCCTTGGGATTTAGAACCAAACAGCCAGCTGGCTATGGAAGGCTCATTCTGGAGGGTGGCGCGCTCAAGGCTATACGCGAGGATCGCGACGCGACCGCGGCCGAGCGAGACATTGAAACTTGCAATGCAGGCTTGATGGCGCTCGATGGAAACCGCGCCTTGGCGCTGCTTAGTGCCATTGGCAATGCAAATAGTCAGAAGGAATATTATCTAACAGATATTATCACAGTTGCCAGATTGCGCGGTCTTGATGTTGCCGCCGCGATTGCCGCCGAGGACGAGGTTCTGGGTGTGAACGACAGGGTGCAGCTCGCTGCCGCCGAGGCGATCCTCCAAGACCGGCTGCGCGAGAAAGTGATGCGGGAGGGGGTGACGTTGATCGATCCTTCGAGTGTGACCTTGGCATTTGATACCGTGCTGGGTCGCGACGTCGTCGTCGAGCCTCATGTCGTCTTCGGTCCCGGAGTTAGTGTCGGCGAGGCCAGCTTGATCCGTTCGTTTTCGCATTTGGAAGGCGCAACGATCGGGAAAAATGCGACGATCGGCCCCTTTGCTCGGCTGCGTCCCGGCGCCGCTCTCGCAGAGGATGTTCATATCGGAAACTTCGTCGAGGTGAAGGCCTCCGAGGTCGGTGCCGGCGCGAAGATAAACCATTTAAGCTATATAGGAGACGCAAGCATCGGCGCCAAAACGAATATCGGTGCAGGGACGATTACTTGCAATTATGATGGTTTCGCCAAATACCGTACGGAGATCGGTGCGCATGCATTCATCGGCTCGAACAGCGCCTTGGTGGCACCGGTCAAGATCGGCGCCGGTGCCTATGTCGGGTCAGGGTCCGTGATTACGCAAGACGTGGCGCCCGATGCGCTGGCGCTGGCCCGCGCGCGCCCAATCGAAAAGCCAGGCTGGGCCAAGGCTTTCCGGGACAAGAACCGGAAATGAGAGGGGCCTTTCCCTTCGAGGGACTTGCTACGCCCGGAGCGCTTCGAAAAACCGTCCAGCGCTTCCTTCCATCCAAAACGAAAGATAATTTTAATGTGCGGAATCGTTGCGATAATAGGCAAGGAGCCGGTTGCCGCGTCCATACTTGAGGCGCTGAAACGGCTCGAATATCGCGGTTATGATTCTGCCGGCATCGCGACTTTGGACGCGGGACGGCTTACCCGCCTGCGGGTGAGCGGCAAGCTGAAGAATTTGGAGCTTCGTCTCGCCGCCGAACCGCTGAATGGGCAAATCGGCATTGGCCATACCCGCTGGGCTACGCATGGAAAGCCAAGTGAGAATAATGCGCATCCCCACATCAGCGCGAATGTCGGTGTCGTGCACAACGGGATCATCGAGAATTTCCGCGCGTTGCGCGGCGAATTGCAGGCCAAGGGCCATGAATTCTCGACCGAAACCGATACGGAGATCATTGCCCATGTTGTGAGCGAAGCCATGCGCGGCGGCTTGGCCCCGGTCGAGGCCGTGGCTTCGAGCATGCCGCGCCTCAAGGGGGCTTTCGCGCTCGCGTTGATTTTCGAGGGTGAAGACGATCTCTTGATCGGCGCCAGTCGTGGAGCCCCGCTCGCGGTGGGCTTTGGCGAACGCGATAGAGCTGGCGAAATGTATCTTGGTTCCGATGCGCTCGCGCTCGCTCCTTTCACCTCGTCAATCGCCTATCTCGAGGATGGCGACTTCGTCGCGCTGACTCATGACTCCGCGCGGTTCTACGATGCTGCGGGCAAACCGGCGGAAAGGCGAAGGATCAAGTCGCCGGCCTCGGCGCTGCTGGCCGACAAGGGAAACTACCGTCATTTCATGGCGAAGGAAATACATGAACAGCCGGAGGTGGTTGGCCGCACCCTTGCGCATTATCTCGATATGGCGGCGGGCCGCACGGCGCTGCCTTTCGTGCCGCCCGTAGATATCGGCTCTCTCCAACGTTTGACAATCTGTGGCTGCGGTACGGCATATTACGCGGGGCTTACCGCCAAATATTGGTTCGAGCGCTTTGCGCGCCTGCCGGTCGATGTCGAGATCGCTTCCGAGTTTCGCTACCGCGACCCGCCGCTTGAGACAGGAGGGCTGACCCTCTTGGTCTCGCAATCGGGCGAGACGGCCGATACCTTGGCTAGTCTTCGCGCCGCCAAGGACAAAGGACAAAAGATCGTGGCGGTCGTCAATGAAGCGACATCGACGATCGCGCGCGAGAGTGACATCGTAGCGCCGACCCTTGCCGGACCGGAAATCGGTGTTGCTTCAACAAAAGCGTTTACTTGTCAGCTTGCGGTTCTTGCCTGCCTCGCGCTGGCCTTCGGCAGAGCGCGCAACACGCTAGACGAGAAGGTGGAGGCAAGCCTTGTTGCCGAACTGATGGCGATCCCAGGGTTGATTGCGCAAGCGCTCAAATGCGAGAGTGCGGTCGAGGTGCTGGCCCGCGACATTGGCAAGCTGCGCGATGTGCTTTATCTCGGCCGCGGCACCTCCTATCCGTTGGCGCTCGAAGGCGCGCTCAAACTCAAGGAAATCTCCTATATTCATGCCGAGGGCTATGCGGCGGGGGAACTGAAACATGGGCCAATCGCGCTCATCGACCAGGACATGACGGTGATTGTTATCGCTCCCAACGATGGCGTGCTCGAAAAAACCATCTCGAATATGCAGGAAATCGCGGCCCGTGGCGGCAGGCTGATCCTGATCGGCGATCACCATCTCGCCCGCGATTTCGCGAGCGAGGCAGCCGCCACCATAATCATGCAGGATGTCGCGCCGGAGTTCGCTTCTATGGTCTATGCGGTGCCGATCCAATTGATCGCCTATCATACCGCCATCATCATGGGCAAGGATGCCGACCAGCCGCGCAATCTCGCAAAAAGCGTCACGGTGGAATAGGCGAAACGGCGCTTGCACAAGTCAAGCGTCGCGGACCATTCGGCATCAACTCCATAATCATCCAACAAGCAGCCGTGCCGTCACCATGCAATAAAGCATCGGCAACGACAGGACGAAGTTGGTGCGCGAAGTCAGCATGGCGAGGCGCGCGGCCTTTGCCTTTTCGTCGTCATCGGCGGGAACGAGGCCGAGCACTTTTTTCTGGTTCGGCCAAATAATGTACCAGACGTTGAAGGCCATGATGAGGCCAAGGATGGCCCCGGTAATGATGGTCAAGTTGTGGACGGCGCTGCTAGTTGAAAACACGATGAGACCGGTTACCACCGTTGCGAGCGCCGACCAGCGGAACCAGAACAGCGCCTCCGGAGCGATATATTTGCCGATGGCGGGCTTCAACTCAGGAGGAATAGTTGGCACGACGGGAATTTGCACCAGGTTGAAATAATAGAGCAGCCCAATCCACGTGACGCCAGAGACCACATGCAGGAAAGTGAAGAAGGGTCCGAAATAGCCCCCTCCCAAATACCCTAAATGATAGAATAGCAGAAGCACGAACACGAGGCCTGCGCCGAGCCCCAGCGCGTTGTAGGGTTTTTCGAGAATGGGGGAAAGTTTTTCGAAGATGTTCGAAGCGGTTTCGTCGATCTCAACCATTGCAAGCTCCTGAACCCAAGAGAAACCAGAAGTCCGCCGCGAAAATGGCACGGGCCGGACACAGGCTCTTAACAGTAGTGCTGTTAATCATTTATTGCCAGAACCGGATCGTCCGGCTGAAGGAGAGGGTTTCTTCACCTGTCTCGCAACGCCGTCCCATCTTGAAGCCGATGGGTTACGCGAATTTCCTTTGCAAGCGATCGATCAACGAGCACTCGATAAAAGTGTAAGTATTATCTGAATAAATAATTAAAAAAGCTTTGATAATAATTCAATGCCCATGTAGTTCTTAAGAAAATTGCGTTTTTGATCAAAAAATAATGATTATGCGCTCAGTAAATTGTAAATACATCCGCGATCGATTTTTCCGGCCCGTCAGTGTGAGCCGCCAAGGAAGTGATCCTTGCCTTGGTGCCGCTGCGGCGTTCATATGGGCCACGGCATTTTCTCGGCTGAAACTGAGACTGCCGACGGCGCAACGCGTGATCGACACGAATCCGGTCACATTTCGATCGATAGCGAGAACGCTGTGGCGCGGCGCTAGCGATCGCCATGGCACGGCGGCCGTTGAATTCGGGATGATTGGTGTCCCGGCGGTGCTGACCCTGTGCGCAATCTTAGAAATCGGGCTTAACTATTTTATGGTCGCCGCACTGGACCATGCGACGCTGACCGCCGCACGCGCGATAGCCACGGGCGCCGTTTCGACGAGCGGGCTTTCGGCCAGCAACTTTAATAGTCAAGTCGTCTGCCCGGCCCTGCCAAGCATGTTTAATTGCAGCAATGTCTTCGTCAACTTGACAATTGTTGCACAAGGGCAGTCACCCCCCTCACCTTATTATTCTTACGTCAACTCAAGCAAGTCAGGTCTGATCGTCCCGGCTCTGAACACCACCCTGGACACGTTCAGTCCCGGCACGAGTTGCAGCTACGTCGTGCTTCAGGTTCTCTATCCAGCACCATATCTTTTTGCCTTTTTAACCGCTGCGACCGCCGCGACGTATAATGGGCAGACAGTCAGCGTGCTGATGTCGAGCACGACTTTCAAGAACGAGCCCTTTTCCAGCGCTACCTCCTACCAAGGTTGTTGATCATGATTCCCGATCAACAAGCAGACCGGTGGCTGGTTGTTTTCCCCCGCGACTGCCGTGCTATGGCAGCGGTGGAGTTTGCGATTGTCTTCCCAGTGATTCTCGCGTTGATGGCCGGCGCCTTTGAACTTTCACAGGCGGTCCAAACGGCGCACCAGTTGGGGACCTTGGCAAATTCGATCAGTACAATGTTGGCGACCACCTTCCCCTGCACCAAGAGCACTGCCACCCCTTCGGTGACAAGCACGACCGCCTGCACCAACGGCCCGCAGCCTATGGGGGTCGTCACCTATATCGATCTGCACTACGCCTTCGACTCGGCCATGCTTATTTTTCCTCTCGTCCTGAGCAACTCCTATTCCAAAGGCGTCGCATGGGGCAACGACATCAGCATATCCATGGCCGGCGTCAGTTTCACTCCGACGGTATCCGGTTGCACCAGCGGCTGCACCTACAAAGCCAACGTCGTCTGGACCGGCGCCTCGGAAAAACGTGCCTGTGGTACCAATCCAACATCCGTTCCGGACACTGCGGAGCCGTCTCCGACAACATTGCCTGCTGATCTTTTCTATACTGTCACAACACCCACCGGTACCGCGGCGCCGCTCTTCGCTGTCGTCGTCGATGTAAACTACGCTTGGACACCACTTATCTTCTCGAGTTTTTTCGGAACCATAATCATGCAGCGCTCCGCCTATATAACCCCACGCAACGTGTCGCAGATCAAGTATTCCACTGTCACCGGCGACGATGGATTTGGGAAGGAATGCCCAGGTTTCTGAAGCCCCCTCGCCGAAGGAAATGCCGCCAATGTCCTCCCGGTTCCTTGTGCATCTCCGCAACATCACGAGCAACCGCGCCGGCAACGTCGCGATGATTTTCGCTCTTGCCGCCGTGCCGCTTGTTGGTTCCGTGGGGATTGCCGTCGACTACGGCTCCATGCTTGCGGTCAAGGCCAAACTTGATCAAGCCGCCGATGCCGCCGCAATTGCGGGGATCACCCAAACACAGAGCTACCTCACCAGCTATACTGGCTCCGGCAGTCCAACAGCCGCCGCGATTGCCGCGGGCCAAGCCCAGGCCACGGCGCAATTCAACGCCAACAAAGGCACAGTTCCGGACGGAACGCTGACAATCAATAATATTACGGTCACCCGCTCCGGCCCGACGCTTACCGGTAGCGTCTCCTATAGCTTCTCGATGCCCACATTCTTTATGGCGGTTCTCGGCACCAAAACCATGACTTTCTCTGGCGGCAGCACCTCGACGGTGATCATGCCGACCTATGTCAACATCTATATCGTTATCGACAATTCGTCTTCCATGGGCATCGGCGCGACGGCGGCCGATCAGCAAATCGTCTACAATACGACCAAGACCCTCAGTTCGACCGACGCCGCCTACGCCTGCGCCATCGCTTGCCATTATGCGAGCAGCAACCCTAAAAGTACGGACACTACCGCAATGGTTCGCAGTGCCGGCGCCAACCTTCGCATCGATGCGGCAAAAGCGGCGGTTTACTCCGCGCTGGGGCAAATTCCGACCGGATCCACGATCCAGGTCGCCATATACACAATGAGTGACAGTCTCACCAATGTGCATACATTGTCGAATAACATTACGGCAGCCAAAGCTGTCGTTGCCCCCAGCACCAGCAACCCAAGCAGCATTGATCTTGCCAAGGACAATAACGACGGTGGAACAGATACGACCTATGGTCTCAAGACTCTCAACAGCGCGTTGCCAACGCCAGGCGACGGCCTCACGCAGGCGACGGCGCTAGGGTACGTCATACTGATAACGGATGCCGTTCAGGATCAAGACATGAAAACCTTGTCTGGCAGCAGCTACGTTGATACACCAGATCCAAACTTCACGGTGTATTCTCCATGCAATCAATCTTCTTGTGAATACAATTCCACGTTTGGTTTATATTTCGAGTCCTTTGATCCAACCCAGTGCACTCCGATTAAAACAAAAGGCTATACAATGATGACTCTTGATGTTACCTATCTTATTCCTTCTGCTGCTTTGCAAAGCAGCAATGCAAATCTTAATGCTGTATTCACATATATACAGACATATTTGCTTGGCAGCATCCCGGCAAACATGACCGCTTGCGCGAGTCCTCCCTCCCCTCCTTACGTTTATGCACTCTCCGCCAATACACCGGCCCAAATCACCACCGCAACCGCCCAGTTGTTCGGTTCGATCCCGACCGCAACTCAAGCGCGCCTCACCCAATGAGTCGGCTACCACCGCGATTGACCTTCTCCCGCTTTAGTGGACACCGGATTAAGCAGCTTGGCGTTCTGCCTGTTCGGGGGTGATATACCCGATGGCGGAATGGAGCCGCCGACGATTGTAGTATCCCTCGATGTAGGCGAACAAGTCGTGCCGGGCGGCATCCCGGAGCAAGCCTGGTGCACGAGTTCAGTTTTCATTGTGCCGAAGCAACATTCCATCGGGGCTTTGATGCTCCTATATCGGTCAAGTGGCTTTCGAAATCGAAGGCAACGATCGTCGA
>CAYTRB010000072.1:0-16066 GCA_964440215.1 uncultured Methylocapsa sp. | reverse complement strand
TACAAGATCAATGAAGCGGTTTGATATGAGTCGATCCTCGGAAGCGGTCTACTAGAAGGGACGCGCTGGCCGGCGGTGCATCATCAAATTTGGCATCCGGCCTCCCTGTCAGCGAGAACAACACATGCCCGGAACTGCCACCTTTTCCGGTGACGGTCCGGCATTTAGAACACAGAGTTGGTAGACTAGAATCGTGACAATTTGATGGCAACGCCTGCGCCGTGCCTCAGCGGGTCTATCCGTTCACCCGCTCGACCTTACTGACCACCGGCCGCGCCCGCAAATGCGAGATGATCGTGTTCAGATGCTTCAAATCATTGACCTCGATATCGATCGTCATTTCGCGAAAGTCAGCGGAAATCGGTTTGAAGACGATATTGTCGATATTGGCCGCGTGATCGCCGATCACGGTTGCGATCGTTCCCAAGGCGCCGGGTTCGTTGATCGCGGTGATGCGGATCCGCGCCGGGAACAGCTCATGGCGGCTCTCCTCGATGTCCCAGCGCACATCGAGCCAGCGTTCCGGCTCTTCGTCGAAGGCGGTGAGATCGGGAGATTGGATGGGATAGATGGTGATGCCCTCGCCGGGGGTCAAAATGCCGACGATCCGATCGCCCGGCACGGCGCCGCCGTTCGGCGCAAAACGGACCGGCATATCGCCACGCGAGCTTTGAATGGGGATTGACGTGTGGTCCGGCTCGCCGCCGCCGGGAAATTTGAAGACCAGACTGGTTGCCTTCTTCATGCCGAACCAGCCGGCTTCGCCGCGTGGACGCGGGACGACTGTCTTGCGCTCCTCCATGAATTCCGGATAGACCGCCCGGACGACATCGCCGGAAAACATTTCGCCGCGGCCGACGGCGGCAAGCGCCTCCTCGATGGTCGTCCGGGCGAGCCTCGGCAGCGCGCTTTTCAGCTTATCTTCCGAAAACGCCTTGCCTGCGCGCTCGAAAGCGCGGGCGACGATCTGGCGTCCGAGCGTTGCATATTGCGCCCGCACGGCATCACGGGTCGCCCGCCTGATCGCGGAGCGCGCCTTGCCGGTCATGACCAGGCCTTCCCAGGCGGCAGGCGGGGTTTGGCCTTCAGCGCAGGCGATCTCGACCTCGTCGCCGTTTTGCAATTCGGATAAAAGCGGGGCGTGCCGGCCGTTGATCTTGGCGCCGACCGCGGCATTGCCGACATCGGTATGAACCGCATAAGCGAAATCGACCGGCGTGGCGCCGCGCGGCAAGGCGATCAAGCGGCCGTTCGGGGTGAAACAGAACACCTGGTCATGAAAAAGTTCGAGTTTTGTATGCTCCAGGAATTCCTCGGGCGTCGCCCCCTCGGCGAGGAGAGCGACGGTGCGGCGCAGCCACTGGTAGGAGCGGCTCTCGCTCGTCAAGCTCTCCTTGCCGGCGATGCGTCCATCCTTATAGAGGGCGTGCGCGGCGATGCCATTGCGGGCAATGTCGTGCATCTGGGCCGTGCGCACTTGGAGTTCGGCGCGCTGCCGGCCCGGCCCGACGACGGTGGTGTGGACCGACTGATAATCGTTTTGCTTCGGCGTCGAAATATAATCCTTGAAACGGCCCGGAACGACGGCCCATTTGGTATGCACCACGCCGATGACGCGGTAGCAATCCTCGACGTTTTCGACGACGACGCGGAAGCCGAAAATGTCGGAGAGCTGCTCGAAGGCGATCGATTTCCGTTCCATTTTCCGCCACACCGAATAGGGCTGCTTCTGCCGCCCTTCCACCTTGGCATGGATGTCCCGCGCGGCGAGTTCGGCGGTGAGCTCCTTCTCGATCGTGGCGATGATTTTTCCGTTCTTTTGGCGCAGATCCTCGAGCCTTCCTTCGATCATCGCGTAGGCATCGGGCATGAGATGGCGAAAGGCCAAATCCTCAAGTTCGTCGCGCATCCTCTGCATGCCCATGCGGCCGGCGAGCGGCGCATAGATATCGATGGTTTCCTCGGCGATCCGGGCGCGCTTGTCCGGTTCCACGAAATGCAGCGTGCGCATATTGTGAAGACGGTCGGCGAGCTTGACGAGAAGAACACGGACATCCTCGGCCACGGCGAGGAGGAGCTTGCGGAAATTTTCGGCTTGCGCGGCGCGTTTCGAGACAAGATCAAGCCTCTTGAGCTTGGTCAGCCCGTCAACAAGACGGCCAATGTCGCTGCCAAAAAGCTTGTCGATTTCCTCCCTGGTCGAATCGGTATCCTCGATCGTGTCGTGCAAGACAGCCGCGACGATCGTCGCATCGTCGAGCTTCATGTCGGTGAGAATCGCCGCGACCTCGAGGGGATGCGAAAAAAAGGGGTCGCCGGACGCGCGTTTTTGCGCCCCATGCGCCTTCATGGCATAGACATAGGCGCGATTGAGCGAGACTTCGTCGGCTTGCGGATTATAGCGCCGCACCCGGTCGACAAGTTCATATTGCCGCATCATGAGTGTGCCGGCCCGCGCCAGGAGGCGTTAGATCACGATCCGGTTTGGATCATGTTCATAATCGCTTGTTTTGACGCATGATCTTAGCCGAAAACTTTGCGACATTGCTGAATTTCTGCGCCGGGATCATACGTCAACAAAAGCGCATGATCCCAAAAAGCGGCAGGCTTTCTGGCGCAGCTCATGCTCCAGCGGCCGCGTGTCAGTCGCCGTCGTCCTCTGTGTCAGCTGGCGGCACCAGACCTTCGAGCCCTCGCAAAAGGTCTTCCTCGGTCATCCGGTCGAATTGCATATCCCCTAAGGCATCGGCTTGCACACCGTCGGGAGCCGAGGACAAAGCCGGAACGGCTTCGGCTTCGGGTTCGTCCACCTCGACATGTTTTTGCAAGGATTGGATGAAATCCTCCTTGAGATCGTCAGGCGCCAAGGAGGTTTCGGCGATCTCGCGGAGGGCGATCACAGGATTTTTATCATTGTCGCGGTCAACCGTGATCGGTGCGCCAGCAGCGATCATCCTCGCCCTGTGGCTCGCGATGAGCACGAGTTCGAAGCGATTTTCGACCTTGTCGATGCAGTCTTCAACCGTGACGCGGGCCATGCCGTGCGCCCTCCTTGTTAACGGAAACTTTTTGGATTAGTATTGGTTTATATTTTTTTGGGTTCACATTGGCAACCCCGAACTTGGGGTAACCCGTGTTTAGGTACCCCCGAACTTCGCCCGCCCCGGGACTGAAGTGCCCCGCGGTAGACTAGCCGGCACAAGAAATTTGTGAAACCGTGCAGCAGAGACGAGCCGCCTTAATATAATCACTTTGATGCTGAACCTAAGCATAGTAGCGTACAGTGTGGCCCCTTGACGCAAGGGAAAGTCAGGTCCACATAAGCTCACTTCCATTTTCGTTGGATGTGGGCGCATGCACTAACTACCCGGATGCTGCCCAGGGAGTTATTTGTATTGCTCCTGAAGATAAATAATAACTGATAAAGAACATCACAAGAGAGCTCTACGAGATAAAGTTATGGCTGATCAGGAGCGGATTGCACTATTCATCGATGGCGCGAATTTATACGCGACCGCTAAGTCGCTTGGGTTTGATATCGACTACAAACGCCTGCTGAAGGAATTTCAAAGCAGAGGGAAATTGATCCGGGCGTTTTATTACACCGCCTTGGTGGAGGATCAGGAATATTCCTCGATCCGGCCGCTCGTCGATTGGCTGGATTACAACGGCTTTGCCGTGGTGACCAAGCCGACGAAGGAGTTTGTGGACTCGCTTGGCCGGCGCAAGGTCAAGGGAAATATGGATATCGAGCTTGCCGTGGACGCCATGGAAATGGCCGACCACATCGATCACCTCGTCCTTTTCTCCGGTGACGGCGATTTCCGCTCCTTGGTGGAAGCGGTGCAGCGGAAAGGCGTCCGCGTGTCCGTCGTCTCCACGAATGCGACGCAGCCTGCCATGGTCGCCGATGAATTGCGCCGGCAGGCCGATGAATTCATCGACATTGTGCATCTGGCCCCGAAAATCGGCCGCGACCCTGGAGAACGACTCGAAAGGCCGCAAAAGGTGCAGGAACGGCGGCCGGTGCCGGCGGGCAGCTTCGATCCGGCGCTGACCGACGATCGCCCGTAAAATTGTTGGCGCGAAGAAATCCTTCGGGGTGAACGAAACATCCATCGACCCGGCGTTCCAGCAACGCTGGTCTCTCGACGGACCCGGTCCGGACTGCGATTTCTGCCCGCGACTTGCCGTCTTTCGCAATTCGCTCAGGACGGCGCAGCCAGACTGGCACAATGCGCCGGTTCCGGTTTTCGGAGCGCTTGACGCCCATCTCCTCGTGGTCGGTCTCGCGCCCGGCTTGCGCGGTGCCAACCGCACGGGGCGGCCGTTTACTGGCGATTTCGCCGGCGATCTTCTTTATGAGACCCTGATCGAATATGGCTTTGCCACCGGCCCTTATGGCGCCGCGTGCGACGACGGCTTGCGGCTCGTTTCCTGCGCGATTACCAATGCCGTTCGCTGCGTGCCGCCGCAAAACAAGCCGATGCCGTCTGAAATCAACAGCTGCCGTCCCTTCCTTGCGGCAACAATCGCGGCCCTGCCAGAGCTTCGCGCGGTCGTCGCGCTTGGCCGGGTTGCGCATGAGTCCATTGTGCGTGCCTTCGGCCTGAAGCCAGCCGCGTTTCCATTTGCGCATGGCGGCGTCTATAAATTGGCGGCGCCGCGATCTGGCGAAGCGGCAGGAAGCAGTTCCCCCGAAAGCGTCAAGAGTGTCAAGCTCTTCGACTCTTATCACTGCTCGCGATACAACACGAATACCGGCGTGCTGACGCAAGAGATGTTTCGAGCGGTTTTCGCCAAGGCCCGCGAAGGGCTTTGACGTTTTGCGCCCGTTTTGCGAAGCGGACGGGTAAAGGTTTTGTCTGGAGCTGCTTTCCGATTTCAGGAATCGAATGGAGTTTCGGCAGCGATTTAAAAAAATGGCCTTTGAGCATGGACATTGATTCCGGGCGTGGCAGCGAGAGGCAAACTCTTGCCGCTGAAGGCCGCGATCACTTTTCGGAAACTGTGCCGGAGCCGACTGCGGCGCGGTCTTATCGCCGCTTTCTCATAATGCTCGTGACGGTCTCGCTGATTGCGCATGGCTGTTTCGTGCTCGCCATACTGCTGCTTGATCAGTCACGGGATGATCCCTCCAAAAGGGCGCAGGAAATCACCGTCGAGCTGGTGCCGGCGCCCCCGCCCCTAGAGCCAAAACCGGCGACGCCTGAAGCGGGCAAAAAATCCGCCCCGCCGCCAGAATCGGCGCAGGCGCCAGCTGGCGAACCTCAGCAAAAGCCAGAGTCGGCGGCCAATTCCAAGCCCGCGAACGAGGCCAAGTCCGATTCCAATCCTGATCCTCATCCCGAGGCAAAACCAGCGGCGCCGCAAAAGCCGGAGATGCAGGCAAAGGCCGCCGTGCCACAAGACTCCAAAAAGGGTGGGAAACGCGACAAAGCCAGGCAAGGCACAAAAACCGGGCCTGGCGAACCCGCCCCGCCAACTCATAAAGACATGCCTAAAGACTTGGCAAAAGATGAGACGGCGCGGGAACAATCGCCGGCGGCTAAGCCAGAGGGCGGTCCCGCGGGTCAGGACGGAGGAAGCAAAAATCAGTGGGGGGCGCCAACCGGTCTGACGCTGCCCTTCGATACGGGACCGGACCGCTTCCGCGCTGTCGCCGTGCCTCTGCCGGATGAAGGCGGGGACGAATCGATGAGCTATAAGGTCATCGTTTTCGGCCTTCTGGCGCGGTTCAAGCATTTTCCCGAATCCGCGATTCAGAGAGGTGCCAAGGGGATTGCGGTGATCGGCTTCGTTCTCGATGATTCGGGAGGGGTCGTGTCGGTTTCCCTGTTGCGGTCGAGCGGTGACGCCGATCTCGATGCTGAAAGCGTGGCCCTGGTCAACCGCGCGGCACCCTTCCCGGTGCCGCCGCCCGGCGCGGAACGCTCTTTTGCCGCCGAAATCGCGTTCGGCATGGGACATTGATCGCGCGGGTCGTCGGAGGACCACCCGCTCCATGTCGCTGCTATGCGCAGGTTGGCCGCTCGCAACGCGCCGCGTTCCGCGCTAAACCCGAAGGGAACCGCAAATTTTTGATAATTCGGAGACCGTCCATGTTCGGCGATGTGTTTCAAGTCGTGGCGGGGCATCGACTTCACCGTCAAAAGCGCTGCGTGCATGGCACCCTCGGCTTTAGTCTATGCTTTGGTCTCGTCCTACTTTTTGGCCAGCCTCTGCATGCCACGGAACAAGTGGCCGACACCGCCCTTGCTGCGCTGGTCGATGGCCCGCAAAGGAGCGATGCCAATAGGGCGCGCGACCGTTACCGGCATCCTTTGGAACTTCTCACCTTTTTCGGCGTGAAGGCCTCTTCGAACGTGGTCGAGATCGTGCCAGGCAAAGCTGGCTATTGGGCGGAAATTCTGGCGCCCTATCTCAAGGATCGCGGCCGCTATACGGCGGCCGGCGATGGCGAGCGGGACATTGCGCCGCTCAAAGCGAGAATCGCTGCAAACCCGGAACTTTATGGAAAGGCCTCCCTCACCGAAATCACAAGCGGCGGGGATGATGTCGCGCCGGCCGGCAGCGCCGATTTCGTCCTTACCTTCCGCAATGTCCATGATTGGATGCGCGACGGCATCGCGGAGGCGGCTTTCCAATCATTCTATAAGGCCTTGAAACCCGGCGGAATTTTGGGCGTCGAAGAGCATCGCGGAAGGCCCGATCAGCCGCAAGATCCGCAAGCGAAAAGCGGCTATGTCAGGCAGGACTATGTCATCGCGCTGGCCGAGAAAGCCGGATTCACTTTGACCGACGCATCCGAAATCAACGCCAATCCAAAGGACACCAAGGATTATCCCGAAGGGGTGTGGACCTTACCGCCCACTTTCCGGCTGAAGGACCAGGACAAGGAAAAATATGCGGCGATCGGTGAGAGCGACCGGTTCGTGTTGAAATTTCAAAAGCCCATTGCCGCAAAATAAAACTGTGCCTTTCGGCGCTGTCCCGGGCGAGAACGGAAGTCCTCGGCCGGATTGGTGTTCGCTAACCTTGGCGATTACTGCTCAATTGGTTGGTCCATAGGGAGGACTTGGCTCGTATCCGTCGGCGGCGTCTCCGGGGAATGGTTGGATCGCCTTGATGCAGCCGAAAGCGTCCGGCGGAACAAGACTACCGGTCACGCCACAAACAAAATAGGCATCAATCTGCGCGGTTCGCGCCGCGAGTTTATATGGGGTCGCGCTGCCTGGGCAAGTAATGCTATTCGGGCCCGCATGGACGGTCCCATAGACGTGGTAAGAATAGGCGCCATGCGTGCCATCGCCGGGATTGGTCGGCCGGAACCAGCTATCGTAAAGTCCGGGCGTACTGAATGATTCAGCAAGCGGCGATTGATCGGTGATCCGCAACCTCTTCTCAATCCCTGCCGGAGGGATGTTACCGATCGGAGGATTTCCCGGAGGCACGGATTTATAAAGATAAAGCGTCTCGACTTTGAGATTGATCTTATCAGGATCCGCCGCACTCCCCGTCCCGGTGACGTCAATCGGCTGCCCCAAATTGGTGCCGCTTGAACCGGGGCAGACGCCGTCATAAGTGCTGAGAATGACATCGACCGCGTTATAGCTATCTTCGAAAGCAGGCTCCACATGGGAGCCAACAACGAGCTGAATCCTTCCATGATTGGCAGGCAAGATGCGCCTTTCATGCGCGATTGCAGGAGCAAGGGATGCTAAGACGAATAGCGACGTTGCCGCATATGGGAAATGATACCTACGTTCCATCGTGGACGCCTCCTTGGCGTGATTTATTGCTCGAGGAAGCGCAACGGGCCGTCGTGCCACATTTGCTCGCCGGCGATGCCCTCCTGCTTCCTTTGACGTACAAGGCAGCCGAAAAGCGCCAGCTCAGGCGTTGAAACTAATTATCGATACGACTGAGGGTCAAAGCTTCGGCGATGTTGCGGCAGCCATCACGATCCGCGAAGGCCTGGTGAGGGCTTCGAGCCGGAGCAGCTCGGTGAGCCGCGCTTCGGTCAGCAATCCTTCTTCGATAACAATGTGGGCAACCGTGCGGTGCTCGTCGAGCGCCCGGCGGGCGATGCGCGAGCAGGTCTCGTAGCCGAGCACGGGACCAAGCGCGGTCACGAGACCGATCGAGTTTTCGACGAGCGAAAGGCAGTGCTCGCGATCCGCCTCGATGCCATTGACGCAGCGCCGCGTCAAAGTATCGATCGCGGCGGTCAGCATGCGGAGGGATTTCAGAATGGAAAAGCCGATCGTCGGCTCGAAGGCATTGAGCTGGAGCTGGCCGGCCTCGGCGCATAGCGTCACCGTGAGATCATGGCCAATGACGAGATAGGCGACCTGGCTTACAACCTCGGGGATCACCGGATTGACCTTGCCCGGCATGATCGAGGATCCGGCTTGGACCGCGGGCAAGCGGATTTCGCTCAAGCCCGCGCGCGGGCCGGAGGACAGCAGCCGGAGATCGTTGCAAATCTTCGAAAGCTTCACGGCGATCCGCTTCAGCACGCCCGAGAACAACACAAAGGCGCCCATATCGGACGTCGCCTCGATGAGATTTGTCGCGAGTACCATCGGCTCTCCCGAGGCATGCGCAAGTTCCTCGACGGCGAGCGATGCGTAGCGGGGATCGGCGGTGATGCCGGTGCCGATCGCGGTTGCCCCGAGGTTCACCTCGCGGAACAAGGCGGCGGCTTCCCGCAGGCGGTCGATATCCTCCTTCACCGTCGTGTGAAACGCATCGAACTCCTGGCCAAGCGTCATCGGCACAGCGTCCTGCAATTGGGTGCGGCCGATCTTGAGCACGTCGGCGAATTCGACTGCCTTGGCCTTGAACGCATAGGCAAGCTCTCGCAGGGCCTGCGCGAGGGGCGCCGCCGCGAAGATCACGGCAAGCCGCAGCGCCGTCGGATAGGCATCATTCGTTGATTGGGCCATGTTGACGTCGTCGATCGGATGCAAAAACTGGTACTCGCCGCGCCGGTGGCCCAGTAACTCCAATGCGAGATTGGCGACGACTTCATTGGCGTTCATATTGGTCGAGGTGCCGGCTCCGCCCTGCACCGCATCGACCACGAATTGGTCGAGGTAGCGCCCGTCCTTGGCGATGAGATCGCAGGCGTGGTCGATGGCATCCGCCTTCTCCGGGGCCAATTGCTTGAGCCGCCGGTTGGCGCGCGCCGCCGCCTGCTTCACGAGAGCTAGGGCGCGAATGAGTTCCGGAAAATGCCCAATCGGGACGCCGGTGATCGGAAAATTTTCGACCGCGCGCAGTGTATGAATACCCCAATATGCCTCAGCCGGAACCTCCGCCTCGCCGAGAAGGTCATGCTCGCGCCTTGTTGCGACGCGGTTGAGGTCAGTCGCGCGCGGCGTGCTTAGCGTAAGTGCGACAGGGGCGTCGCCGCTGGAAGTCTCGCGAGACGTCTCTTGGGCTGACGGTTGGCGGATCGGCTCGATATTCTCTTTTGTCATGAAGGTGAGACCAGGTTCATAAGGAGCGGTAAGATCATTTCTACCGCCTTGACTGGGAACTCGCTGCCTTGGCCGGAGATGGCTGGTGCGAAAAGGATTCCCGGTCATTTTTGCCGGCCGTTGCCTATATATGGTGGGTGCAAGTCAAAATTGTTCTGTCCCGCCGGCTGGACCCAGCTTGTCCCAAAATAATAAATATTTGTGACCATGTTTCGTGAACGCAGGGAGGTAACGGCACAGTGCAAAGCTTTGGAAGATGGATGTACCTCGCCGTGGCGGCAAGCCTTCCCGGGCTTCATGTCCATGCCCAAGATATGATGCGCCATGTCGATCTTTCGAGCCCCATGTTTGCTTCGGCGGAGATGACGCGGGCGGAGGTCGAGGCAAGTCTCAAGGCTTTGCCGGGCGGCGCCGATTTCTCCGGCAAAAGCCTCAATGGGCTCGATCTTTCGGGTCTCGATTTTACCAGCGCGAATTTCCACGCCGCCAGGATGAATCGGACCAAGCTTTCGGGGGCGAAACTCGACGGCGCCGTGCTCGATCAGGCTTGGGCCATGGCGGCGGATTTTTCGGGCGCGAGCTTGAAAAACGCCCATCTCTTCGGAAGCCAGATGCAAGAGGCGAAGTTCGATGGCGCCGATCTTTCGGGCGCCCGCGTTACCGCCGATATGACCCGCGCCAGTCTGCGAAATAGCAAGTTCATCGGGGCCGACCTTGCCGCCGATATGAAGAACCAGTCGATGGGTTTGATGCGCGGCGTGCTCCAATCGGCCGATCTTAACGGGGCCGATTTCGAAGGCGCCAATCTCGCGCTGACGGATTTGCAATTTGCGAAATTTCCGGGCGCCAATTTGAAAGGCGCCTCGCTCGCGGAAGCCGAGGCGGGCGGTGCCGATTTTCGCGGCGCGATCCTCGATCACACCAATTTCAACGGGACCGATTTGACCTCGGCACGGATCGATGCGGCGCAGGCAAAAGCCTTCGCGGGTGCCAAAAATCTGGAGCGTGCGTTCAAGGAATGAGGCTTCTAGATACCAATAATCACTTTCGTATGCGGCCCATGCAGTTGCAAAGATCAATTGTACGTCACGAATTTTATATTCTCACACCGAAAAACATTTTCTGCGTCGCAAAGGTCGTTGACCGCGGTAACCACAGGTACCACTGTAATGGTCACTGCCTTGCTGATTTTCGCGATATTGCGCAATGCCTCGGTTACGGTCACGCGTTTCTTGGCCGGAGTGAGCGGATGCGGCGAGCGGAAATCATAGGGCTCGCGCTTGTGCTCGTTCACCTCGCAATGGCCGGGATCGCCCAGGCACCCGCCATGTCCAAAGATGTGAAACGATCCAGCATATCCGTGTTCTAAATCCTTCGGTGTTTTTGCATCTGCCTTGGGATTGTTTAGGAAAATGCGCCCCTCGTAGGAGGCCTCACCATGAAAAATTCCGCTGATCTCGATGTCAGCGCGCACGAATCGATGCTCCGGGGTCGCAAATTCAACCGGCACTGGCCGGGACGTATAGGTACGTGCTATGCCCTCCTTCCCGCGCGTCGGCGAAGCTAGCGAGCGACGGTGCCGAGGAGTCACCTGCTTCGCCGGGGCCGGAGGTTTGCGCGGTGTTTTCGCCATCAGCCTGTCCCACCTGCTGAAGCAACCGCCTGAGCAGCGGCGTAGTCATAACCCAGATCGTTGACGTTTAAGACATCCCGGACCCGGAAATTGAATGGCGCCAAGACTGTGTCAAGGAGGTCCGTAGAAATATTTCCGGAGCCATTCCGTACCTGCCAAAGCCACCAGATGCGATCAATCATCGCATGATGGGACCAGAATATAGGATCGAAGGCCGCTGTGCCAACCACACCCATGTCGCCCGAAACCCAACCGTGTACGGCATCATGCACATCTTCGATAGCGTCTGTAAAATCATTCCAGTCTGTCCGCGACAGCACGTCGTCTACATTGCTCTGCGCTGGTAAATCGTCGGGATTGCCTGGGTGCCGCTTGGTGTTATGCACCAGGGCAGGACTGGTATTTGGCAGATTGATCCGAAATGTCACGAGCGGGTTAGTCTGATTGCCTACCTTTAGCACGCCAAAAATATTCGGTATGCCGCTCTGCCGTGGCGAGCGTAGCGTCCAGTCCCACCATGGTAATGTGACTCCTGGAACGCGATCGCGCATTGCCATTTCGAAATTGTAAAGATAGGCGCGATGCCAAGGCAGAAATAGCTGCATTTGCTGCGCCGAATGTGCGTTCTGCTGATGATGCCAGCAGTACCAGCTGGGAACGCCGTGCAACCCTGCGAAGTATTGATAACCACGGTTGTCGTTGATCTGCATCATCTGGCGATAGGCATCTCTGAACGCCGCGACTTGATCGTCCGAAAGATTATGTACCCCTAATCTCAATCGAAGTTCGCCGGCCATCGTCCCCAAAGCCCCGTCCGACACCAAGCTGGTTGAAGGGTAACATAATACTCGTGCAATCAAATACCAGACGTTCCTCCACAGCTAGTGGAACGTCGCGGCATTTGCCATTGAGCGACAACGGCTAAGGTACGGCCGCTCGCGGAGGCCGAGGACACCGATTTAGCTAGCGGGAAAACGTCTAGGCAGGAACCCGGAATCTGGAGCGCGTTTAGGGAATGAGGCGCTGTGAGAAATGCGTTTCCTCATTTCGAATTGCGGCAGATCAAAAAGGTTCGAACCAAATCATGGATCTTGGGTTGAACACTGGCCTTGGATCATTGCCATCGCAAACGGGACTGGCTTCGGAGATATAGGGAGATTTCAATGACTCATCATAAGCTCGCGCATGGCGCCTGGGTTTTCGTGGGGGATGGTCAAAAGGCCTTGTTTCTGATCAACGAAGGCGACGAGAAATTTCCCAATTTACGCCGCCTTGCTGTCGAGGAGCATAAGGACCCGCCGACCCATGCGCAGGGCAGCGATGCTCCAGGTCGCGCCTATGCCAGCGTCGGCTGGGGCCGTAGCGCGGTTGGCGAGACGGACTGGCACGAGCTCGAAAAGGAGCGTTTCGCCGCTTTGATCGCGGAGCGGATCAACAAGGCCGCCCTGTCGGAGGCGTTCCGCCAGATCGTCATTGTGGCGCCGCCGAAAATTCTTGGCGACCTGCGGGACGCCTTCACCAAGGAAACCGAAAGTAAAATCGTCGCCGAGATCCCAAAGGATCTCACCCATCATTCGATCGCGGACATTGAACGTTTGTTGATCGCGCAGTTAAGCCATAGCTTTTCCGCGTAGGGCGGCGGCCGAGCGAAGCAGAGAAGAGGAAACGGGTGCGTTGGCGTCTGCCCCTCGTGGCGCGGCCCTGGCTAAACCCTGCCCTGGCACGGAGGGCTTGGGCCTTTCACCCCGCGCCTAATCCCGCCCAAGCTTAATCGCCGCAGCGACATAGGAGAGGGTGGAGGTCCGGTTTGCGTGGCGCGACGAGAGCGCGCCACGCGGTATAAATCGTGTGCTTAAGGTTTTAGTGAAGCTTAGAAACTCAGGCCGCCTGTTGCCAATAGCCCGATGAGAACCACCACAAACCCTGCAATAACGGTAATCATCCCTGCTTTGCCATATAAGCGGCCGGTAAAATAGGCCGCTCCGCCAAACAGAATGATCATCGCGATCAGGATCACCAGGCTCGCACCGGAACCTTCAACGCGATCAATCGAGCCAGTTCCAATTTGCTTCACAATTTCAGTAGCCATCGTCGACCTCCCTTTATTAATCTTAACGTGCCTGCCTCCGGCCGGCCCGCGCCACGAGCCATCTCTTTCCGCATTGGTACGGATGCCGCGAACCGCCGACCCGACGCCTTGGAATAGGAATTCCACGGCGCGCCTCGTGATTACCGAGACTTCCGCTAACTTAACACTTAAGAATCATTCCGGGAAGTGGTTTATCGGCTAGCCGAAGTTCAACCCTCCGAGTGTGAGGAGCCCGACGAGAACAACTAAAAATCCAGCAATGACCGCGATCATTCCCGTCCGTCGCTGATCTCAGCGTTAATACATTGCTACGCTTGGCGAGTTCTCTGCCATTTCGATTCGATTTTATGCCTCGCCGCGAAGCATTGCGCCGGCGCAATGCACGCAAAGAACGCTCGGCCCGGGGTCATTTATCACGTGAAGATTTGGCGGAATGATGTTGGGCGCCGGGTCGTTCGCCACTCCGGGCGGGTGTCTTGCGTGACGCGGCGTGGCGCGCTGCCCGCGCCACGCCGGAGTTAACGATCAGCCGAAGCTCAACCCGCCGAGCGTTAGGAGCCCGACGAGAACAACCACAAATCCGGCCGCAACCGCGACGAACCCTACCGTTCCATACAAGCGGCCGGTAAAATAGGCCGCCCCGCCGAAGAGGATGATCATCGCGATCAAAATCACCAGGCTTGCACCGCTTCCTTCAGTGACTTGAATTGTTGAAGTGCCAGTGTCCGCTACAGTAGCCATTGTCCGCCTCTCCCTTTACGTTCCTATTGGTTTCAGAATCCGGCCGGGCCGCGCCAAGCGGTAAATTCTGGACATGAAAAGGACAAGCCAGCCTATGACCGACCCGATGAGGCCGGGCTCTCAAGGCGCGCCTCGTCACATGCCGAGACATTTGTCGATTAGCACGACGGAATGAAGCTGATACGACGTTTCGATAGCGGCAACATGATCATAAAAATCATGTGGACTTTGTGGATGAGCGCCTGCCGAAAAACAGAGAAAGTAAGGGAGGCGAGCCAGTCATCGGGAAGCAGTTTTGGCCGGGTGCTTTCCGGTCACAAGGAATTCGTAACCGGGACGGGCATGCGGTCGCAACGCTTCCGGCACGGGGGACGGCGTGTGTAATTTTTAGTAATCGATCGGATGCATGAAGAGGCTGGCAAACACGGTGAGGATGGCGCCACTGATGGCGCCGATCGCCGTTTGAAGAAGAACGGAACCGATCGAGATGGCGCCGGTCAGCTCCGGTCCCAAGCCTTGGAAGATGAAGCCGCCGATGGCTCCTCCCACGGCGCCGACAATCGAATTGCCTATCGGACCAAGGGTAAATTGGGTGATCTTCGCAAAGATATTGCCGCCGATCGCCCCGGCGGCAATTTGGATGATGAGATAGATGATCGTTGTCGCGGACATGTGATGTCTCCTCCCCCCAAGAGACATGCGGGTCAGACGGCACGTTTGACCCCTGTGTCTTTTGCCGTTCCGCACGGCATTATTCCGCACGCGATCCGGATATACCGATGCCGGAGACATCGGGCGCTTTGGGTCAACAACAGCCCCGGATGAAATGATGATAAACCACAGAGGCCGGTTTTCGCCGCCAGCAGCGGCAAACCGCCGGCAAATGCCGCTCTTCCGTCAGGCTTTCTTGATCAGGGCGTTTTTGATCAGGGCGACCGCCACCGTCACAATCGCGCCGGTGACGCCGCCGCCGGCCGCATTGCCCAGCGCCGTGCCGATGTCGACCCCGCCGGTGCTGGCGGCGCCGCTGAGAGCAGGAATCAAGCTCTGCAAAATCGTTCCGCCAATACCGCCGCCCACCGCGCCCGAAATCGTTTTGAGGAGAGGGCTCAGTATAATATTCTTGAATAGGCCGCCGGCGACATTTCCGCCAATCGCCCCGCTCACGATTTGGACAATGAGATTGATGATTGTTCCCGTCATTTTCGTCTCCTGCTTTTGCTGATCCCAAACTGTGCCCAACCGGGGTGCTGTGGTTCGGCTCTGCAAAGTAAACAATTAACCTATGACAGAAATATTTGATCCGGCACGGTTTTCGGAAATCTGAGCCGGTTAGCAAAAACCCTAATGCGACGGCGGGACATGATCAAGGGAGTTAGCCGTGGGCTCCACGGGAGACGCCGTGTTAGAGCGGCGGGCGCTTTTTTTTTGTGCCTTTTTGCGGCACCCCTTGCCTTTACCGGGTTTGCGATTAAGTTTGTAGGCCGCCGCAAAAAACATTCCTTGCGCGGCCCGAATTGCCGGTATGTGTGTGCTGGACCAAAGGGTTCAGCAGGCGAGTAAGTTGCCGGGAAAGCGGGTGAATTCGCAGGGAATTAACAGTTGCGGGGGAGCTGTTTATAAGTTTTTTGAAAACGCCGGTTGACAGTAGGAGCAGGCTCGACCTATAAGCCCGTTATCGACTGCAACGCTGCCTTGAGCGGCTGGCACTGATCGTATCTCTCGAGTTTCTCGGGCCTCAAAACCACCCGGTTGAACAGACCGGGGAGAGAGCGTTTCGGTGCCAGGTGACGTGACTGTTGCGGGTTAAGCAGATTATACTGTTTGACTATACAATACTGTTTGAAGTTACTTTGCTGTTTGACAATTGAATCGGAAGAAAGAGAAACGTGGACGGCGGAGTCCTTGCGGATCGCACGCGATACATGAGAATGTAAAGCGTGTGGTCGATGAGATACTCTGGCGGTCACGTATCTAAGTTCATCGTGTTTGCGATTTCCTTGAGGGTATCCCCTCTTGGGATTGCGAGCAGGTGTGCTTGGGACTCGTCTATAGAGTAAAGTGACCAGCCGGTACCAAATTCTCATTCAACTTGAGAGTTTGATCCTGGCTCAG
>CAYTRB010000071.1:0-16138 GCA_964440215.1 uncultured Methylocapsa sp. | reverse complement strand
CCCTCAACCGGGCCGCCATATTTCCCCCAATTATTGCGATCATGCGTGCACGCGGCCGGATCCTGCATGGCCGATCGAGGCACCCCCTTGAAGATTTTCACTCTGCTTTTCGCGGCTCTTACTTTGGCCGCTTCTGTTGCCGCCAACCCCGCGCTTGCGCTCGACAAAGTCACGTTCGCGACGAATTGGCTGGCCGAGGCCGAACATGGCGGCTTCTATCAGGCCAAGGCCAATGGAACTTATGAAAAATACGGGCTCGATGTCACGATCCTGCAAGGCGGCCCCAACAGCAACAACCGGCTTTTGCTCGCGGCGGGAAAAATCGAATTCAGCCTCGGCGCCAATTTGATTCAAGCGTTTGATGCGGTGGCGCAAAATATTCCGATTGTGGCGGTCGCCGCGCTCTTTCAAAAAGACCCTTTCATTTTAATGTCGCATCCAGGCGTTGGCCTCGATCATATCCAAGATTTGACCCGGGCGACCGCCTTCATCGGCAAGGACGGCTTTGTCTCGGTCTATCAATGGCTGAAACACGCCTATGGATTCCGCGATGAAAACGTCAAACCCTACACGTTCAACGCTGCCCCCTTCATCGCCGATAAAAATTCCATCGAGCAAGGCTATGCGACGTCCGAGCCTTTCGAGATCGAACGGCAAGGAAAGTTCAAGCCAAATGTGTTTCTGATCGCCGATTACGGTTACGATTCCTATTCCACCACGATCGAAACGACGCGAGATTTGATCAATAAAAATCCGGACCTTGTCCAGCGGTTCGTCGATGCCTCGATCATCGGCTGGTACAATTATATCTATGGCGACAATCAGGCGGCCAATAATCTCATCAAACGCGACAATCCCGATATCAGTGACGATCAGCTTGCCTATTCGGTCGCCAAGTTGAAAGACTATGGCATTGTCGATTCGGGCGATTCCCTGACGCTTGGCATCGGCGCGATGCGCGATGTCCGTGTCAGAAGTTTTTTTTCCAAGATGGTGGATGCGGGGCTTTTCAAGCCATACCTCGATTATAAGCGGGCCTACACTTTGCAATTCATCGGCAATGGTGTTGGACTCGAGTTGCGGCCGCGTCAGTGAAACGGCGGTGCCTCGGCCAAGGCTAGTCAGGCCGTGATTGACGCTTATGATGCCGCTAGGAGGGTTGAGCTTGTGACAAAGCCGCTTGTCTCCTTGCGCAATGCAGGCAAGATTTATAGAAATGGCACGGTCGCGCTCGCTGGCCTCGACCTTGATGTCCGCGCAGGCGAGTTTCTAACCTTGCTTGGCCCCTCTGGCTGCGGCAAATCGACGATTTTGCGGCTCATCGCGGGACTCGATAGCGTCTCTT
This sequence comes from uncultured Methylocapsa sp., assembly GCA_964440215.1. GTDB lineage: Bacteria > Pseudomonadota > Alphaproteobacteria > Rhizobiales > Beijerinckiaceae > Methylocapsa. The sequence continues at coordinate 14,793 of CAYTRB010000071.1, read as the reverse complement.
CCGGCACGCTCACACGAGGTTTTTCGCAAGCGCGCGGAAATATCGGCTTCGTGTTTCAGGATCCGACCTTGATGCCCTGGGCGAGCGTCTTCGACAACGTGTTTTTGGGCCTGCGTTTGCAGGGGATCTCGCGGCACGATGCGGCCCCCGTGGTGAACGATATGTTGGCCCTCGTTGGACTTGGTGCCGAGACCGCGGCCTTCCCGCGCGAGCTTTCGGGCGGCATGCGCATGCGCGTTTCGATCGCCCGAGCGCTTGTGTCACGGCCGCCGCTGCTTTTGCTGGACGAACCTTTCGCCGCGCTCGACGAGATCACGCGATTCAAACTCAACGATGATTTGCTAACCTTGCAAGGCGCGCTTGCGACGACGATTGTTTTCGTCACCCACTCGGTTTACGAGAGCGTCTATCTTTCACACCGGATCGCGGTGATGGCGGCGCGGCCTGGCCGCATCGTCGAGGAGATTGCGATCAGCGCCCCCTCGCCGCGCGGCCAGGCATTCCGCACCAGCGCCGCCTATGCGGACGCCTGTGCGCAGGCCTCACAGACACTGCAAAACGCGATGGATGAGGTTTTGAAGTGAAGCCATTTGGCGCGGCTTGGGGTCCGCCACGATGGGCCGTGCGTTACGCGCCGCCGATTCTGGTCTTTCTCGCCGTGCTTGCGGCTTGGGAAGCCTATGTCCGGCTGCGCCATGTGCCGCCCTACATTTTGCCTTCGCCTACACTCGTTCTCGAAACCCTGGGGACCGACCGCGGCATCTTGTTCCCGGCTTTGCTCGTGACTCTGAAAACGACGCTCAGCGCGCTTGCGGCGGCCGTCCTCGGCGGGGTTGGCCTTGCCGTGCTTTTCGCGCAATGGCAATGGGTGGAGCGCTCCTTTCTGCCTTTTGCGATCGTGCTGCAGGTCACGCCGATCATCGCCATCGCGCCCTTGCTTTTGATTTATCTCGAGGCACCAATGGCGGTGCTGGTCTGCGCTTTTCTCGTCGCCTTTTTCCCCATATTGTCGAATACAGCGCTCGGGCTCGCCTCGGCCGACCGCAATCTCATTGATCTCTTCAAATTATATCGCGCGACGCGCTGGCAAACGCTGATCTATTTGCGGCTTCCCGCCGCCCTGCCTTATTTTCTCGGAGGGTTACGGATCGGCGGCGGCCTTGCGCTTATCGGCGCGATCGCCGCCGAACTTGCTGCGGGCAACGCAGGCAAGGGCGCTGGCCTCGCCTTCCGCATCGCCGAGGCAGGCTATCGCCTCAACATCCCGCGCATGTTCGCAGCACTCGCCTTGATCTCGCTGGCCGGCATCGCGATCTATGCGGCGCTCGCCGCGCTTTCCGCCGCTCTGCTCGGCCACTGGCATGACAGCGCGGCCGGTCCTGAACGATGAGGGTTTGCGGTGGCGGGTTGGTTTGAATATCTGCAAAAGGACGCCGTGCCGGTCGTGCAACCGACCTCACCCGCTATGACTCGCGTGCCAAGGCCTTCCGAGGCCAGCAAGACAATCCGCGCCTTGAAAGGGGTACGGTGTTCGGTCTTCGTCGAGCGTACCAGGCTTTCAAGCTCGGCCCGTTCGCATGGCGTCAATATAATCGGAGTGGCTTCAGGAACGAAAAGACCGCCCATGCAGCCTTGAATCATGACTCAGCCATCAACGATAGCGGATACTAAGGAGACTTTTGAGCGTCGCTCTGTGCTTGTAAAAGCAATCTGCATCAGTCGAATTTGATTCGTGAGATCTGCTGGTGGCTGTGTGTCATGGCGCAATGGCGCGGCGTCATACACTTCGATGTACGAAGGCCATCCTTATGCCAGAACTTTCCGCGGGAAGAGATTGCAACAGGTCCATGACGCACCAGCAGGATAGCGTTGTTCATTTTTGGCGTCCGAGGGTTCGGGAGACGGTTGGCCGGGATACCGAGAAGACCTCTGCCAAATCGCTGATGGAATAGTCGCCGGTATCGTGCATGCGGCGCAGCTCATTTTGCTGTTTATCCGACAGCTTGGGTTGCTTCGGTAAAGTGCTCTGGCGCACATTCTGTATCCTGCATCTGGTCTCATAACCTAGACATCAGAATTGTGACGATGCGTTACTACCAGTAGCATCACATGATACACAATATCTGTATTTTTGCTCGAAGGGGGCGAATGCCAACAATAAGGCGACTGTGTCATGACAGTAGTTTTTGGGAGCTGCGCGATGTTGAGAAAACTTCTGCTGTTCGCCGTTGTTCTTCCAGTGCTGGCGCTTTTCGCGAGCGCGCCCGCCCATTCGCAGGACGCGGCCGCCATCCAGAGGTGGCGGATGCGCTGCGCGTTGCTTGGCGGCGACCTAACGGAGCCGCTCGAAATCCTGGCGTTTAGAAGGTGTCTGGCCTCTCTTCCACGCGACCCGGCCAACTCGAGCGGTCCGGTGAAGAACCCATTCGAAGAGCACCCGCTTCTGGCTCAATAGGGCCAGACGCAGATGACGTTTGACCCGGGTTCTGCAAGCTAAGTCATCGCCGGATCGTCCCCTGTTTTGCGCCAGCCGCTTCGGCGTGCTAGGCCAGCCGGAGCTTCCCCCAAGAGCCTGCCGCATGATCCCGCGCTATTCCAGACCCGAAATGGCCGCCCTATGGGAGGCGCAGACCCGCTTTCGCATCTGGTTCGAGATCGAGGCCCATGCCTGCGACGCGCTCGCCGAAATTGGCGTTATCCCCAAGGAAGCCGCCAAGGCGATCTGGGAAAAGGCTGGCCATGTGACCTTCGACGTGGCGCGGATCGACGCGATCGAGAAGGTCACCCATCACGACGTCATCGCCTTTTTGACTCATCTCGCTGAATTCATCGGGCCTGAGTCGCGCTTCGTGCATCAAGGCATGACATCGTCCGACCTGCTCGACACCTGTCTCGCCGTGCAGCTCGCGCGCGCCTCCGACATTCTCCTGGCTGACATCGACGCCCTGCTTGCGGCCTTAAAGCGCCGCGCGCTCGAACATAAGCTCACACCCGTGATCGGCCGCTCGCATGGCATCCACGCCGAGCCCATGACTTTCGGGCTGAAGCTCGCGCAAGCCCATGCCGAATTTTCGCGCGGCCGTGAGCGCCTGGTGAATGCACGAAAGGAAATCGCGACTTGCGCGATTTCCGGCGCCGTCGGCACTTATGCGAATATCGATCCGCGCGTCGAAGCCTATGTCGCGGAAAAACTCGGACTGGCCGTCGAGCCCGCCTCGACGCAAATCATTCCGCGCGATCGCCACGCGATGTTCTTCGCGACGCTCGGTGTCATCGCCTCCTCGATGGAGCGGCTCGCCACCGAAATCCGCCATATGCAGCGCACGGAAGTGCTGGAAGCGGAAGAGTTTTTCGCCGAAGGGCAGAAGGGCTCCTCCGCCATGCCGCACAAGCGTAATCCAGTGTTGAGCGAAAACGTCACGGGGCTTGCCCGCCTCGTGCGCGGCATGGCGCTGCCTGCCATGGAAAATGTCGCGCTATGGCATGAGCGTGATATTTCACATTCCTCTGTCGAGCGAATGATCGCGCCGGACGCAACCGTCACGCTCGATTTCGCGCTCAACCGTCTGACCCAAGTGATTGACAAGCTCATTGTGTATCCAGCCAATATGAAAAAAAATCTGGATCGCTTGGGTGGCCTCGTTCATTCGCAGCGGGTGCTTCTCGCCTTGACCCAAGGCGGCGTGAGCCGCGAGGAGGCCTATGGCCTGGTTCAGCGCAACGCCATGCCGGTGTGGCGCGGCGAAGGCGATTTTTTGACGCTCTTGAAAAACGACAAGGACGTGCGCAAGGTGCTCAGCGCGGCCGACCTCGATGAGCTGTTCGATCTTGGCTATCATTTGAAAAATGTCGATGTCATTTTCAAGCGCGTCTTCGGCGAGCATTGAAGACCGGGCTTTCAACAATTTGGGAAACGCGCAATGTCTTTGACTCTCATTGAATTCATAGATCGCGCGCTCACCAAGGGCCTTGAACGCGATGAAATCGCGCAAGCACTGCGTGCCGCGGGGTGGCCCAAGGACGAGGTCGCCGCTGCGCTCAATGCATTCGTGGAGATTGATTTTCCGATCCCCGTACCAAAACCGAAACCGCAGGTCTCGGCGCGCGAGACATTCGTCCAGCTGCTCTTTTTCACATCTCTCTACACCTGCACTTGGTCTTTCATCTCGCTCATCTTCACCTTTATCGACCGGTCTCTGCCCAATGTGCTTAACGACCGTGGCGATCTCTTTGTCTCCATACGCCTCGAAATTTCGACTCTAGCCGTTTTCTTTCCCCTATTCGTGTTGATGTTCCGCCACGCCAATCGAACCGCGGCCGATCCGACGCGCCGCGCATCCAGAGTGCGCCGGTGGTTCGTCTATCTCACTCTCTTCATCGCCGCGATAACCTTTGCCTGTGATGTCGTCACCCTCATCTACTCGTTCCTAAGCGGCGAATTCACCTCCTCCTTGCTTCTCAAGATCCTGACTATCGCGGTCGTGGCCGGCGGCCTTTTCGCCTATTTTCTGCATGATGTCCGCCATGATGAACAGGAATGAGCAGGCGAAAATGAATCGAGGTTCGTCGATTTTCCTGATAACCAGCGGCGTCTGCGTCGGCGCCGCGGTCGCGTTTGGACTTTGGATCACGCCATCGCCCTCGGCTCAACGTGAGATCGAACTCGATAAGCAGCGGGTCGAGGATCTGATTGCCGTCGCGGACGCGGTTTTGTCCTATAGGCGGGCGAAAGGAAAATTCCCCACAGCGCTGAGCGCCCTGCCGGAGTCTGCAATGCTCCATCTCGCCGACCGGCAAACGAACACAGCTTACGGCTACAGTCTGGACGGCCCGCATGAATTTAAGGTTTGCGCTGACTTCACAACCGTTTCGGACAAAGCCGTGAAATCCTCCCCGCCTGAGACTTCGGGATGGAAACACCAAACAGGCCGTCAGTGCTTCGCTTTTTCTGCGCCTGCCAGTACGGCCACGGGCGGCGGCTAAGATTTGAGTCGGCTCAATGGCTCTTCGGCGGCAATCATATTTCTACAAGGGCACAATCCTTTAGTGTAGGACATGCGGTTAGTGTCGCCCTCCGGCCGCAAACATTGGAGTGAGAGTTTCGATGCCTAGCGATAATTGCCTTAAAGGCCTGATCAGCCAGATCGTCACGGATCCCGCCCTTCACGCGCGGTGGCTGAACACGTTTTCCTATCTTGAATATGTCGGCTTCCGTAAGATCGTGAAAAGCCAGCGGGCCGAGGTGTTGACGGCCGCGATCCTCGGCCACGCCTGCGAGGAAGGCCGCCATGCGCTTGGTCTCAAAAAGCTCGCGCTGAAACTCGGCGGCGCCGCTTTCGACTCCTACGCGCCCGAAGTGCTGCTCTGCGGCGAGGAGGCGGAATCCTATTTTCAGGAGCTCGATCAGTTTTGCGACGAAGTCTTCGCTGATCGCACCACTGACGAGCGCGTCAAGCTCGCTTACGGCTATGTGACATGGCTCGTCGAGCGGCGGGCGCTGGACGTCTATGGACTCTACAAGAGCGCGCTCGGAGACTCGGAGATCGCCAGGAAGCTTGGCGGCCTGCTCGCCGAGGAGACCAAACATCTTACCGATATCGAGGCCCTGCTTCAGGCGGCCGATCCCGGTTTCGCGGCACGGTCGAAAGAGTTTGAAGCAGTGGAAAAGTCCCTCTACGAAGCGTTCCTCGCGGCTCTCTCCAAGGCGCTCGCACGGGAGCCCCGCGTAAGAGTCGCCGCAGCCAGCTGAACCCGCGCGCGAGCCATTTCCGATGCGCACAGCCGACGCAGACATTCTCGTCATACCGGGGCTCGGCGGGTCCGGGCCGGGTCACTGGCAAAGCCGCTGGGAAGCCAAGCTCCCGTCGGTGCGCCGTGTCGTTCAGGACGATTGGGAGAATCCCGGGGTTGACGCTTGGCGGGCGCGCATCGTCGAGGCGGTGGCGCGCGCGGAGCGTCCGGTCATCCTTGTGGGGCATAGTCTCGGCGTGCTCGCGGCGGCGCATGCCGCGCCCTTTTTGGCGAAAGGGGCAATAAGTGGCAAGGTCAGGGGCGGCTTTTTCGTCGCGCCGCCCTCGACCCCTGTTCTTTCGAATTTCGAGGCGGTCGATCCGGCCTTCCTGGCTCTTCCGGGCGAACCGCTGCCCTTCCCTTCGCTTGTCATTGCAAGCCGGGATGATCCTTATTCGCCCTATGCCGACAGCGAGGATTTGGCACGCGCGCTTGGCGCCGAGCTGATCGACGCAGGCTTTTCCGGCCATATCAATGTCGAGAGCGGACACGGCCCCTGGCCGGAAGGCCTCATGCGTTTCGCCGGATTTATGAAGACGCTGTGATGTCTCAGCCATCAGTTTTGTCCGGTTTTACCCTCCAATCGGACAAAAATGTTTCACGTGAAACATTTTGGTAAGGTCGGGCCGGAGAATCTTACAAGCCCTCATACAGAGGGCCGCCTTTGGCTTGTGGAATCGCGTAAAAACCTTGTCCTATTGCGTGCAGCGTCGCCCAAGAAACCGGGAGCAAGCTGCGCTAAAGTTCCGAAGATATCGAAGATTTCAACAATCTTGCAATTGCGTCCATTTGTAGCTACAATGGGGCTACAAGGAGGTTTTTGCCATGGCGACCGATACGACTGTACGAGCTAGAATTGATGAGAAGGTCAAAAAGGAAGCCGCCCACGTTCTCGAAGACATGGGCCTGTCGGTTTCCGACGCCATCCGCATGATGTTGATGCGCGTCGCCGCTGAAAAGGCCTTGCCCTTCGAGGTCAAAGTGCCGAACGCCGTAACCGCCCGGACGCTTCGCAAAGCCAGCAAGGGGGAGGATTTAACGCGCTCCAAAAATGCCAGCGATCTATTTGGCAAGCTTGGGATCTAATTGCGGACGCCGGTCCATACTGGGCAGTTCCGCCGCGACATCCGCCGGGCGCAGAAGCGGGGCATGGACATGACGAAATTGCGCGACGTGTTGAGCCTGCTCATTGCCGCCGAACCGCTTCCGCCGCGCCTGCAAGATCATCCCCTGACCGGCGACTGGCATGGCTGGCGCGATTTGCACATCGAGCCGGACTGGTTGCTTCTCTATAAGATCGACGGCAACGATCTCATCCTGGCCAGAACTGGCAGCCATGCCGACCTGTTCAGGTAGCCGAATTTCAAAATGGAAATTGAAGCTTTGTATCAATTCTTTAAAGATTTTGCAGGGCCGGTTGCCACGGCAATAGCCTCCGGGGCAGCCGTTTCTGTGACTTTCTATTTTTCACGGTATCAAAAAAAGATCACCGAAGAGCAAGTGCACATCGCCAGAGAAAAGCTTCGCCACGATCTTTATGACAGGCGCTATCGTGTATTCGACGCTGCGCGGAGGTTGTTAGCGCAAATCGCATCTCAAAGAATTGCCTCAGACGAGGACTTGCGCAGGTTCGTGATCGACACAGGCGACGCAGTATTCCTGTTCAATGACGACATGGATGCCCATCTTAAGGAGATACGCAGCCGCGCCCAGAAGCTGCAATCTCTCGATCATTTGATGGAGCCCATGCCCGTAGGACCGCAAAGGACCAACTTCGTAAATCAGAGTGAGCAGCAATTTACATGGCTTATCAGCCAGCTAGACGGTCTGGTGGATACGTTCAAACCGTTCATGAAATTGAAACTCGAAAAATAGCAGCGCCCCAAGCGGTAACGCTGCTATTTTTACTGCATAAATTCAGGTACAACAATGCTCAGACGCGCACGTAAAGTTGAAGTGGCGGCTATCCATGCGCTGCTGTGGGCCGCAAAAGATACCATTCCCTTGGTGGAAGCTTTTCATACCGAGCCTTACCGTAAATGGGTGGAAGATCGGTGCACGGAAAAGCTCGTGTGGGTTGTGGTGAAACGAGCTACGATCATTGGTGCAATGGTGATGCAGGGAAATGAGGTTTTCTACTTGGTTGTCTCGCCAGAGCATCGGAGGAAGGGCATCGCAAAGATATTGGTTGAAAAGGCAAAAGCTGTTTGCAAAGAGCACGGCGTAACGGCCAGAGTCGCGCCGACGAATATTTCCGCAACAAATCTTCTCACTGCCGAGGGTTTCCGATGCGACGGGGTCATTCCGGGGCAGCCCGGAAGCATAATGGAACGCTGGGTAGGTTACTCGTGGAATCCGGCTTCGGAGCACTGCTCCTCACAATGACGGCCAAAATTGCTCCTGCGTCACGGCCATCATCCGCCCGATTATAGCGCCTGAAGAAACCGCACGGGCTGTCCCTCTCCGGGCGTGACGAGTTCGCCCTCCCACATGACTTTCCGGCCGCGAACAAACGTCCCAACCGGCCAGCCCGTGACCTCGACGCCGTCATAGGGCGTCCAGCCGCAGCGCGAGGCGATCCAGCGGTTTTGGATGGTCTCGCGCCGCTTCAGATCCACAATAGTGAAATCGGCGTCATAGCCAGCCGCGATGCGCCCCTTGCCCGCGATCCCAAACAGCCGCGCGGGTCCAGCGCTCGTCATGTCGATGAAACGCAAAAGCGAAAGCCGCCCCTTGTTCACATGATCGAGCATGATGGGCACAAGGGTCTGCACGCCGGTCATGCCGGACGGGCTTTGCGGATAGGGCTTTGCCTTTTCTTCCAAGGTATGAGGGGCATGATCGGAGCCGAGAATATCGGCGATGCCTTGGGTAAGCGCGCACCATAAGCGCTCACGATGGCTCTTGCCGCGCACCGGCGGATTCATCTGCAATTTCGTGCCGAGCCTTGCATAATCATCCGCGCTCAAGGTCAAATGATGCGGCGTCACCTCGACGCTCGCGATGTCCTTATGCGCCACCAAAAAATCCATTTCCTCGCCGCAGGACACATGCAGCACATGGATCAAGGCGCGGTTTTCGCGGGCGATGCGCAAGAGGCGTTGCGTGGAGCGCAGCGCCACCGTCTCGTCGCGCCAAACCGGATGCGAGGAAGGATCGTTGGCCACGCGAAGATCCTTACGCTCATCAAGCCGATATTCGTCCTCGCTGTGGAACGCCGCGCGCCGCCTTGTTTGGCTCAAGATGCTGGCAATGCCGTCATCATCCGCGACCAGAAGCGAGCCCGTCGACGAGCCCATGAACACTTTTATGCCAGCAGCACCTGGCAGCCGCTCAAGCTCCGGAATATCGCGGGCATTATCATGCGTGCCACCAACCCAAAAGGCGAAGTCGCAATGCATGCGGCCCTTGGCGCGCGCGACTTTATCGGCGAGCGCCGCCGCATCGATGGTCAAGGGGCTGGTGTTGGGCATTTCGAAAACGGCCGTGACCCCGCCGAGCACCGCCGCCCGCGCGCCTGTCTCCAAATCCTCCTTATGGGTGGCGCCTGGCTCGCGGAAATGCACCTGGGTGTCGATCACGCCCGGCAAAACATGGAGCCCCGTGGCGTCGATCGTCTCGCCAGCGCTGGCCTGCGAGAGATTGCCAATTTCCGCGATTTTTCCGCCTGTGATACCAACGTCGCGCGCGCTCACGCCGGTGTGATCGGCCACCGTGCCGCCCCGCAAGATCGTGTAAAAACTTCGCGGCACTGTTGGATTCCCTACAATATGCTGGCTTGCGCCTTGCTTCGTCTCGCTTATCTACGAAGAGGCAGGGCGGGAGTCGAGGCTTTGCGGGGTTTGCGAGGAATTGAATGAGCGGGCAAGTGTCTCTTCTAGGGGATCGCGGCGTTATCGAATTGGCGGGCGCCGACACGACAGGTTTCCTCCAAAGGCTTATCACCAATAGCGTTCTCAACATTCCCAATGGAGAAGCCCGCTATTCCGGGCTGTTGACGGCGCAGGGCAAATTGATGTTCGATTTCTTCGCCGTTCCGCTCCCGGCGGGGGCGGACGCAGGCTATCTCTTCGACTGCGTGAAGGCGCAAGCCAGCGATCTCGTCAAACGGCTCAATCTCCATAAGATGCGGGCAAACATCGCGATCACGGACAAGTCCGAGATGTTTGGCGTGGCCGCCGTGTTCGGCGGCGAGGTGCCAACTGGCCTCGACGGCGTCGTCTACCGCGACACGCGGGCGCCGGGCATGGGTTATCGCGTCATCGCGCCGCGCGAAACCTTGGCACGGCTTACAGATGCCGGCGAGGCCGCCTATGAGGCGCACCGGATCGCGGAAGGCGTGCCAAGGGGTGGCGTCGATTTCGCCTATGGCGATGCCTTCGTGCATGACGTCAACCTCGATCTGATGAACGGCGTCGATTTCAAAAAGGGCTGCTATGTCGGCCAGGAAGTCGTCGCTCGCGTCCATTTCCGCAAATCGGCGCGCAAACGCATCGCCAAAATCCATTTCGACGGCCCGGCACCGGAACCAGGCACAGAGATCCTGGCGGGAGACACGAGCGTTGGCCAGCTAAGCTCGATCGCCGGAACCGAGGGGCTTGCGATGGTGCGGCTCGACCGGATCGAGGACGCGCGGGCCGCAGGGGTTGCGCTGATGGCCGGTGAAGCCATGGCGGATGTGAACGTTACGCCGGAATTCCTCGCCGCGGCCGCAGGGGTTGAAAAGCGGCTCTAGCCGTGTCTTCTGCCTATTGAATGATAGAATACTCCGGCCCCCTTGCCGCCGCCCACGGCAAACCGCGTTGCCCCTGGCCCGGCGGCGACCCTCTTTACATTGCCTATCATGACGAGGAATGGGGCGTGCCGGAGCGCGACAGCCGGGCGCTTTTTGAAAAACTTATTCTCGATGGGTTCCAGGCGGGGCTCTCCTGGATCATCATCTTGCGCAAACGCGAGGCGTTTCGCGCCGCCTTCGACGCTTTCGACCCGGAAAAGATCGCCCGCTACGACCCTGCCAAGATCGAAGCCCTCATGCAAAATTCCGGAATCATCCGCAACCGGGCGAAAATCGAAAGCAGCGTGGCCTCGGCCCGGGCCTTTTTGAAAATCCAGGAGAGCGAAGGCTTTTCCGAATATCTTTGGGGGTTTTTCGAGGGAAAGACCCTTCAAAACAGCTATCGCGACGTGAGCCAGGTTCCGGCGCAAACCCCGCTCTCGGCGAAAATAGCCAAGGATTTGAAGAGCAGAGGCTTCCATTTCTGCGGGCCGACAGTCGTTTATGCCTTTTGCCAGGCGACCGGCATGGTGAACGATCACCTCGTTGGCTGCTGGCGGCACAAGGAATGCCAGGCGCACGCGAGCTGCCGATGACGGCCACCCGGGCGTGGGTCCGCTTGCCGTCCGGCAAACGCCTCGATCTCTTAAACCCGACTCCCTTCGATTGGGAAAACAAGGACTTGGCCCTGGGCCTGGCGCGGACCTATCGCTGGGGGGGACATTCGGCGTGGCCGTTGCCGCTGTCGGTGGCGCAGCATTCGCTCCTGGTTCTCGCCTTGCACCGGCGGCAGTCAAAAGGAGCGGGCAATGCCATCTTGGAGCTCCGCGAATTGCTGCATGACGCCGACGAGGGCCTGCTCGGCTTCGATTGCATTTCGGTGGTGAAGCCTTTCCTTGGCGAGGCGTATCGCACGCTGACCGAGCGATTGGAAAATGCCGTCGCCATTCGCTATGGCTTGTCCGCATGGACGCAGAGTGAAAGAAAAGCGCATAAAAGGGCCGATCGCGTCGCCGCCGCCTCCGAGGCCGTGCATGTGGCGGGCTGGACGCAAAGCGAAGTGCACAACACATTGCGGATTCCCTATACGGCTCTCACAGACGATCCATTGCGCGTGATTTATGGCGGCCAAGCCTGGGAACCCTGGGCACCGGCTCTGGCGGCCGAGCGTTTTCTGGCTGAGCTTGAGCGCCTGTGCCGGGGCACGTTTTGAGGGACATTCTCCAACGGGCTGCCAGCGGTTCGCGAGCTGTAAGACAGCCGGTAATTTTTTATCGGACCATGATTCAACTCCGATGAATCTCATATATGATGCGTTATTATAATAACGATATATACATATAACATCATGGACGAATGATATTTTATGTCATTATTTAGATTCTTCGCCGGACCCAGACTATAACAAAGCTAAGCTTGGTTCTTAACTCTCCATTTTCGTACAAAATCCTGGTTATCACCTATAAAGATCCAACAAATGTTTCATTTAATTCAATTCTTGACTTTTTAATATACCATGCTATTTATTTAAGCTCTGATATTTGTTTTAATAAAGCAACCTGAAGACATGGAATATGTGTCTATGTGAGGGATAAGAGGACAAATTGAGCGACTTATACATAATATTGCATAATATAGATTGGCATCGTAGCCAGTCCTTGATCGTTTAGCAGCCTCCTTTATATACGGAAAATCTGGGGGTATGTAGACTTAGTATTTTGCCAATCCGAGGTAATTATTCCTCCAACCGGTGTTGAGCATTGCAATCGGTGTTGAGAGTTGGGGCAATTATGGCCAATGTGGATGTCACCGCGAAATTTCACGAATCGCCATCACACCTTCACGAGGGGCCGCCATTCTTAGAGGATTCGGATGGCAGATTCGACCGCTACTGGAACCGCGCCAGTTTCTTTTTCTCCCATAAGCTTGCAGCGCATCCACTTTTCGAACTGGATAGCCTCGTGGAATTATCCCGCCGCATGCCAAAATGCGCGGATTATGCCTACTGGTCGAATGGGACGGAAGGCCCCGACAATCAATGGGGAGCCCGGGGCAAGAGCCTGTCGCTGCAAGCTACGATCGCCGGAATCGCCGATAATGATTCACTCGTGCTCATCAAGCATGCCTGGCAGGATGAAGTCTATGGGCCGGTGCTGCGGTCCTGCCTCTCCGAAGCGGTCGAACTTTGCGGCGCGCAAATGCGCGCCGACGTCATATTGGGCAATGCCACGATCCTGATCGCGTCGCCGAACCGCGTTACCCCTTACCATATTGACTGGGATTGCAACTTCCTGATGCAGATCGCCGGCAATAAGGCGTTGCATGTGTTTAATGGCGCCGATCGCACGCTACTTACGGTGGCCGAACTCGAAGGCTTTTGCTCCGGCAATATCAACAGCGCCAGATACCAGCCCGCACGTGAAAGGGACGCCGCGGTTTACCATCTGGGAGCCGGGGACGGCGTTCACGTTCCGGTCCATGCGCCGCACTGGGCACAAAATGGCAACAATGTCTCGGTGGCGCTCAGCGTTAACTATGATCTGCGCTCGGAACAGCGCAACGCGGATCTTTACCGGCTCCAACATTGGGGACGCCGGGCTGGGCTCAAGACTCGCGGTGCGGAACGCGCCGGCTTGGCTTGGCACGCTGGCGCCCTCGCGTTCCGGTCCGCGCTCCGGCTGCGCAAACTGATCCAGCCGCCGCAAGACGGCGTGCCCAAGCGCTGGCGGCCGTCTTAGAGCCTGTCCGTAGAAAGCCGCCTGGTTTTTTCGATCGGCGCAGGCTCCAACACTTTGATTTTGAGCCGCGTTTTTACCGGTCAAAGCATTCCATTTGACGGGAACGCGCTTTGGTCATGATCGCTTCAGAATGAATCGCTCATTGTCTCTGTCAGGAGCCCTCATGGAATGAGAATTGCTTTTTGTAAGGAGAACTCGGCGATAGCGCCAACAAAATCACGCAAACGGTTTCGAATTCGAATTCTCGAATTAAATGGATACACCGTCGTATATGATCAAATGAAACGGATATAATCAAATATAATGGCCAAGGCTAATACATTGATTGACTTGCGAATGGATCAATGCCGGTTTTATATTTGGGCATACCGCACACGCGCTGTACCGCAACACACGCTCGGGCTGAAAGGAGAAGCGCCAGTCGTGCCTTTGGTTCGGAAACGGAGAACGACATGGTAAAACGGGTTGGCGATAGGATGTTTATCGCGGTCGCTCCGAAGCGTGGCAATGGCGACATTGAGGAAGTGGCCAAGGGCGGGATCAATTTGATCATCAACAACCGGCCCGACGGCGAATCCGCCGACCAGATGTCCTCGGCGGAAATCGAAGCGACAGCCCGGGCGCTTGGCATGGACTATGTCCATATTCCAGTGGTTCCGGCCCAAATCTCCGATGAACAAATCACCGCGATGGCCGAGGCGATCAAACAGGCTGGAGATGGCTATATCCTCGCTACATGCCGGACGGGCATGCGTGCGATGATCATCTTCGCGCTGGCGCAAGCCAAAATCGGCGTGAAACACGAGGACCTGCTAGGGATCGCGAAGACGATGGGCTTCGACTTGATCGACCATCGCGAGAGAATGATCCAGTTGAACAAGGCCCACGCCGAGGCGGAAAAAGCCAAGGCCGAGGGCTGAGGCGCGCCGCTTAGCACGTGGGTTGGGTTTGGTGACGCAGCGCGCCCAGCCCCGCGGCCCGACAAGGCTTCAAGCTTGGGCGTGATTCGAAGAAGGCGCTGAAGGATGCTCGGATTGTGGGTAATTGGTCGGCTCACGCGCGCCATACTTGGCCAAGGCCGTGGACCTCAAGGAGCATCAAGTCTGTCAGCAGCCATCATGGAATGAGAATTTAGAGTTTTGCAGTTATTTATACCACGTCCTTGAAAGTCTGACTCGTTGAGGGTTTTCAAACTGGCGCCGGTGTGATTCCTTTTGGCGAATGATGGAGATTCGCGATGTCTATCCCGGTTGCCCTTCGGGCTGATTTTACAGGACTTCAGCTTCGTGCCCTCGCCAAGCAGAGCAAGGATGCCGCCTTTGCCCGTCGTCTGCTGTCGCTTGCCGAGATTTTTGACGGCGGCTCGCGCAGCGATGCGGCACGCATCGGTGGCGTCGGCCTGCAGACGATCCGTGATTGGGTGCTGCGCTTCAATGCCAAGGGTCCTGAGGGCCTCAAGGATGGCAAGGCACCGGGCCAACCTTCCCTGCT
>CAYTRB010000070.1:0-16156 GCA_964440215.1 uncultured Methylocapsa sp. | reverse complement strand
TAAAGTCCAGGTTCGTCGCTCGTCGCGCGCATGGCGTCGGTCAGTCCCAGATTGATGAGGCTGCGGAAGCGCGCCCTGGTTTGCGGCAAAAACAGCGCGTCGCCTTCCCATGCGGCAGGATCGGCGGCGTCGCTCTGTGTCGGAATCACATTGTAGTCGCCAGCGAGAACAAGCGTCTCCTCCAGCGCCAAAAGTTCTTTCGCATGCGCGATGAGGCGATCCATGAAGGCAAGTTTGTAGCTGTATTTTTCTGTTTGCGGCGGATTGCCATTCGGCAGATAGATCGAGGCGACGCGGATAATTCCGTCGCCATTTGGGACAATCGCCTCGATATAACGCGCCTGTTCGTCGTCCGGGTCCCCAGGTAATCCCCGCACAACTTCTATCGGCGCCTTGGCGAGAATCGCGACGCCATTAAAACCCTTTTGCCCATGCACGGCGGCATTATAGCCTTCCGCCTCGACTTCCATGCGCGGAAACGCATCGTCAACGCATTTCAGCTCTTGCAGGCAGAGGACATCGGGCTTGGCGTCGCGGAGATAGCGTAGGAGATGTTCGGTGCGCTGGCGGACCGAATTGACGTTCCAGGTGGCGATTTTCACGGCACTTTTCCCCGCGTGTTTTTGAATCACCCGTGCCGGGACAGGCCGATTGACCCGGCGGCGCGCGACGCGGGCGTGACGTGCCGCAACGGCCGCTCTCGCATAAGGCGCGGCAAGGTCCCATGCGTGAGAACGCCTTCGCGCATCAGGGCGCGGCGCAACGGGCCGATCGTCGAGAAAGCAAGCAGGCCGGCGCCGCGCAAAAAATCGATCGGGAAAACATCCGAAAGAAGCGAGCGGTTGAGGATATCGACGCCATTCGTGCGCAAAAAAATGTCGCTCCGGCGCGCATTGTCATAGGCTTTCAATGTCGGCGCGGCGCCGATGTCTGCGCCAAGCGCGCGCGCGTCCTCCAAAACCTCGACGAGCCCGGCGCCATCTCGCAGGCTGAGGTTCAAGCCTTGCGCCGCCAGCGGCGGAAAGATGTGCGCGGCTTCGCCGATGAGCGCGACGCGAGGGCCGGAAAGACGATTGGCGCTCATCCCCGCCATCGGGAAAAAGCCGCCCGGCCCATCGATCGCGATTCTGCCCAAAAGCCCATCGGCTTGGCTCTCGATCTCTCTCGCTAGGGCGGACTCTGGAAGCCCGCGCCGGCGCTCGGCATCCCCAGCGGACATGAGCCACACCAGGCTCGACCGGTTTGGCCGCCCGGGCACCGCTCGAAGCGGGACCAGCGTGCAGGGCCCCGATCGCGTGTGAAACTCCGTCGAGATATTCCGGTGCGGCTTGGCATGCGAAAGCAGGGCGGTGAAAGCAATTTGCGGATAGGTCCAGCTGCGTGTGCCGATCCCCGCCTTCGTCCGGACGAGGGAATTGCGGCCGTCGGCGGCGGCGGCGAGCTTTGCCGTGATGCAATGCCCGTCGGTGAGGGTGGCGCGGACCGCATCCGTGCCGAAGTCTATATCGCTGATCATGCCCTCGTGCAGAACGAGGTTTTTGGTTGCCGAGGCGATGTCCGCGAGGCCCTCGACCAGGACATTGTTTTCGATATTCTCGCCGAAGGCGGCGAGCCCGATCTCGCTAGCGGCGAAGGAAAGCGAGGGCACCGGCATCCGCGCGCCGGTCGCATCAATCATCGCGATCCTGGCGAGCGGCGCGGTCTTGCCGCGAAAATGCGGCCACACGCCGAGCGCCTTGTAAAAGCGCAGCGAGGCCTCGAAAAGCGCGACGGTCCGCCCGTTGGCGCGCGTGTCGGCATGGCCAACGCAGACCACGGAAAATCCCGCTTGCGCAAGCGCGATCGCGGCCGAGAGACCGGCGCTGCCAGCGCCGGCCACGAGAATATCGGCTTCAGTTTCGGGGGTTGAGAGAGACATCGGGCCGCCTTTGCAAGCCTTTTTAGACCGTTAAGGTCTATTTGGCGAGTTGATGGCGTGCGATTTTCCCCATACGCCTTATGTCCGCGCCAGATTGGTTCTAAGCGCTGCCATTAGCCGGATGTTGCCGAAATTGGCGCGAAGTGTAATCTTGCGCCACAAGGAAAGCACTTTTTCTTGAAGAATGAGCCCCGGCAAGCCACTAAAATTATCCGCGAAAAATTGGCAAGACTCACAGCAAGCTTTCCAGTGCGCATTCGAGGTTGAATGAACGAGTATAATCTGTCTTTTACACCGCTCCTGCCAGTGCCGCTTTTGCTTGGCCTCGGGGTGCTCGCGCTTGGCCTCATTGGATTGGGCTTTTATGCCCGCAAAGCCGGGACTTTTTTGCGCGCGCTTGGGTTTGGCTTGCTGCTCTTGGCCATGACCGGCCCGTCCCTGGTGCATGAGGACCGCGATCCCTTGAAGGAGGTCGTGGCGGTCGTCGTTGACCAAAGCGGCAGCCAGACGATCGGCGAACGCCCCGTCCAAACAGAAAAAGCCCGCGAAAAACTTGAGAAAAGCCTTACCGCGCTTGGCAATGTCGAGGTGCGGGTGATCGAGAGCAGCCGCACCGATAGCGAGGCCGACGGCACCAGGCTGTTCACGGCGTTGAACGCGGGGCTTGCCGACGTGCCGATGGAACGGGTCGGCGGCGTCTTCATGATTACCGATGGGGTCGTCGATGATATTCCGGCCGACGTCAGCATGCTCGGCTTCAAGGCGCCGCTCCACGCGCTCATCACCGGCCATGAAGGCGAGCGCGACCGCCGGATCGAACTTTTGGAGGCGCCGCGCTTCGGCATCGTGGGAAAAGATCAAACGATCGAATTACGGGTGCTCGATACAGCCGACAAGGGCGATCCCGTCGCCCTAAAAATACGCCGCGACGGCAACCCGGTCGCGACCCTCTTCGCGGCGCCCGGAGAACGGCTTCGCGTGCCGGTCCGAATCGAACACGGCGGCCAAAATGTCATCGAGATCGAGGCCGAAGCGCTGCCGGACGAGCTGACCGCGATCAACAACAAGGCGGTGCTGACGATCGAGGGCGTTCGCGACAAATTGAAAGTTCTGCTCGTTTCGGGGGAACCGCACGCCGGCGAGCGCATGTGGCGCAATCTTTTGAAGTCCGACGCCAATGTCGATCTCGTGCATTTCACCATTCTGCGGCCGCCTGAGAAGCAGGATGGGACGCCGATCAACGAATTGTCGCTGATCGCCTTCCCGACGAGCGATCTGTTCGGCCGCAAGATCAAGGAATTCGATCTCATCGTCTTCGACCGCTACTCGAATCAGAGCGTGCTGCCGCTGATTTATTTCGACAATATCGTCCGCTATGTCCGCGAGGGCGGGGCCCTCCTGCTTGCGGCCGGTCCCGATTTTGCCCGGCCGGAGGGGCTTTATTACTCGCCCTTGGGGCGGATCGCGCCGGCGCGCCCCGACGGCACTCTGACCGAGCACGCCTTCCGCGCCGCGATAACCGGGGATGGCGCCAAACATCCGGTGACGCGCGGCTTGCCGGGGGCCGAGCAAGATCCGCCGGCCTGGAGCGAATGGTTCCGCCAGGTCAATGCCGAAGTCATGCACGGCTCCAGCGTTTTGTCCGGCGCCGCCGGAAAACCGCTGCTCGTTCTGTCGCGCGAGGGCAAAGGCAGGGTGGCGCTTCTTCTCTCCGATCAGATGTGGCTCTGGGCGCGCGGCTTTGAAGGCGGCGGCCCGCACCTTGATCTTTTGCGCAGGCTCGCGCATTGGCTCATGAAGGAACCGGAATTGGAAGAGGAAGCCTTGCGGGCGAATGTGCGCGGACGTGACATCGAAATCGAGCGCCAAAGCCTCAAGCCTGACAGTCCGCCCGTGGTTGTCACGGCACCCTCCGGTGCCACGGAAAGCGTGACTTTGACGCCGGGCGAGCCCGGCCTTTCCCGGGCAAGCGTGAATGCGGCCGAGTTTGGTCTCTACCGGTTGAGCGATGGGAATTTATCGGTACTCGCCAATGTCGGCCCGGAAAATCCGCGCGAATTTCAGGAAGTCGTCTCGACGCTGGACAAGCTGAAGCCGCTTGCGGAGGCAACCGGCGGCACCGTGCGCCGGATCGGCAATGCGGAAAACAGCGATGTCTCCCTGCCGCGTCTTGCCGCGATCGGGGAGAGCCCTGTCTATGGCGGCGCCGGTTATGCCGCGATCAAGCGGGTTGGCGCGAGCGAAGTGAAGGGCGTCAGCGTGATGCCGCTCGCAATCGGCTTCCTGGGCCTCGCGGCCCTGCTCGGGAGCATCACAGCGGCTTGGGTCTTCGAGGGGCGCGGGAGCGGAGCGCGCGGCGCAGGGTGTGGGGATCTTGATTGATCTTTGACGTTCCAGCGAGGGAGCAATGATCCGGCATCGCCTTGCGGTATCCAAAGTGTGCGAACGGGCGCGCAAGCTTATCGCAAGGCCCGCCGCACCTTGCCCTTGACGCCTTCAAGGGCGCCTTCGGCGAGTTCGCAATAGAGCAGCCGGTCCGGATCGACGGGTCCCGCGAAAACAAGCCTGCCCGGCGGCACCGGCAAAAAACCCATTTTCCCATAATAGGACATATCGCCGACGAGCAGCACGAGTTGGTGCCCCGCTGCCCGCGCGGCGTCGAGCGACTTCACCACCAGCGCTTCGCCGATCCCGCCGGAGCGGAACGGCGGATCGACCGTGACCGGTCCGAGCAACAGCGCCAACTGCTCGCCGCAGACAATCGGTGTCACCCGGCTGGCGCCGACCATCAAGGTGCCGACCCGCGCGACGAAGGAGAGATTATACTCCGGCTCCACCCCTTCGCGCAGCCGGTAGGCCGAGCGGGCAAAACGGCCAGGCCCAAAAGCGCGCTCGTCGAGCTTTTCGATCGCCCCGAGATCGGCTGGCGTTTGCGGGCTGAGCGTAAGGGAAAGATCGGCCATAGGCTTGCCATTGAACACTACATGGGCCGCTAGAGCATGAACCCTAAATCTATGCAAGTTTTGGGGATCATGCTCTAAACCAAGCCTCTATTTCATCACGCGTCATTATATCCGGTCCAGGAACCCATGATGTCCAGCCCTGGGCAAGGCCGTTCGGCTCTTGATGGTGGCGATGAAAATCGGCGCCACTTCTAGCGGATTCGCGATTGAACAACGCCGCAACAAGGCGGCCGCGCTTGCATGTGACGATTGATACGGACATCCATCGGGCGATTGGTTTTTTGGAGGGTGGCAAAAGCGCCAAAGCGCTTGCCTGCCTGCGTGCGTTTGAGCCCAAGACCGAGACAAATGCACTCCGGAGCAACCTTGTCGGATTGATTTATCTCTCCGCCAGACAGAATCCATCGGCGCTCGAATGGTTCGATCACGCCTTGGCGATCGATCCCGCCAATGCGGAGGCTTTGGCGAACCGTGGCCTCGCTTTGCAAGAACTCGGACGCGCGGCGGAGGCGCTTACCGCCTATGACGAAGCGGTGCGTGCGGGCTGCGCCAAACCGGCGCTTTTCTACAATCGCGGCAATCTTTTGCGCGCGAGCGGGCGGCTGACGGAGGCCATTGCTTCCTACGACGCGGCCTTGCGGCTCGATCCCGCCTATCCGGAAGCCCTGCGCGCCGGCGGCCTCGTTCTGAGCGATCTCGGACGCTATGCGAACGCCCTCGAATTTATCAATGAAGCACTGCGGCTGCGGCCTTCTTTCATCGAAGCCTTGATCGATCGCGGCAATCTTCTCCAAAATCTCGACCGGCCGTCGGAAGCTCTGGCGTCCTACAATGCCGCCCTCGCCGGCGACCCTGACCGGGCCGAGATTCTGAACAATCGCGGCGCTGCATTTCTCATGCTGGGGCAATGGCAGGAGGCAGACGCAGACTTCGCCAAGGCCGTGCAAATCCTGCCTCGATTTCCGCAAGCTTGGTCCAATCGCGGCAATCTTTTTCTCAAACTTCAACAGCCCGAAGCCGCACTTGCCGCTTTTGAGAAAGCCATGGCGCTGCGGCCTCATTATCTCGAAGCCCTCTGCGGCCGTGCTGTCGCGCTCAAATATTTGGGCCGGTTCGACGAGGCCCTGGCGGGGTTCGACGCGGCCTTGGCGTGTGATCCCGCCTCCGCTCATGCCAATAACAATAAAGCGGCGCTTCTGCTCCTCCGCGGCGATTTCGAGCAGGGCCTTGAGCTTTACGAATACCGCTGGATTTTTGCGAGGACGCCGAAGCAGGCGCTCACGCATCCCGTGCCGGAATGGAAAGGCGAAGTTCCCCATGGTTCGAGCATCGCCGTCTTTGATGAACAAGGTCATGGCGATGCGATCCAATTCGCGCGCTATCTCAGCATCCTTGCCGGACAAGGTGCGAATGTCACCTTCTTCTGCCGCGAAAGCTTGCGGCGGCTCTTCAAGGGGCTTGAAGGGCAGGTCAAGATCGCCGATTGTGCCGATGCAAACGAGCGTTTCGATTATCAGATTGCTCTTTCGAGCCTGCCCCGCGCGTTTAAAACAAGGCTCGCCACCATCCCCGCAAATATGTCCTATGTGCGCGCCGAAACGTCCTTGGTGGAGAAATGGGCAGCACGAATCGGATCGCCGAGTTTCAAGATCGGCATTTGCTGGCGGGGCAATCCAAACGTCAAGGCCGATCCGGCCCGTTCGATCCCGCTTGCTTGCTTCGGCAAGCTCGCTCAGACGGGCGGCGTGCGTCTTATAAGCGTCCAGAAAATGGAGGGTTGCGCGGATGCGGAGTCTTTGCCTGGATTGACCCTGCTGGGCGAGGATTTCGATGCGGGTCCGGATGCCTTCATCGATACCGCGGCGGTCATGCAAAATCTGGATTTGATTGTCACCTGCGATACCTCGCTCGCACATCTTGCAGGAGCGCTGGGCCGGCCTGTCTACGTTCTTTTAAAGCAAGTGCCGGATTGGCGCTGGCTTCTCGATCGCGAGGAAAGCCCCTGGTACCCTTCGATGCGTCTCTTCAGGCAGAAGGAACGCGGCGATTGGAATGAAGTTTTTGAACGTGTGGCGCAGGCGGTGGAGGGGCTTCGCATCGGCGCGGGATAGACGCCCGCGCGGCGATCATGTTCGGTTTGCGATGAATGCCGCACTTCCAGATTTTGTCAGGAAGGGGACACAGGATTAGCCGCCGCGGGCACTATGAGCAGCAGGTCCGTGTCGTGCGACTTGAGGCCGAATTGGGTGATCATGCAATGGACCTGGCCGCGGTGGTGGGTTTGATGGTTGAACATATGCGTGACAAGGATCCATTTCGGGCGTTTGATCTCCATTTGCGCTGCGCCAGAATGCCATGTCAGCTCACCGTCGAGCCAGTCTGGGTCAAGCGACTCGGCCCATCGCAGAATCACCTCGTCGAAAGTTTCACGCGCGTACTTGAGATCCTGCTAATCTGGAGTGTGCGCGACCGATGTCTTTAGATCTCCCTGTGGCTTTTGCGTGCCGCCGAAACGATGCATCCACATGCGGTCCGCCCACAGTAAGTGATTGAGCGTCGCGTGGATGGAACCGAAGAAGGCGCCTTGCTCGCGCTTATGGTCCTCGTCGGAAAGCGCGTCCCCACAGGCATATAGATTAGCGTTCTGCCAGCGATTGTATTTGGCCATTTGTTGCACGAAATGCTTATCGATCATGTCTGGCATTTTTCCACATGCGCAGATCGCTTCGAGGATTTATTTTATTCTAAAAAATCCCCCGATTCAATTAGCTGCAACCCCTTCGTCGGACGGTTGTAAACATAGACCCATGCGGCAATCACGCCGCCGCTTAAAGTTGTCACATTCTCCTTGCGCCGTTCATATAGCGTTGGTTTGGAAAATTTGGGCCCGCATTCTTCATAGTCATCAAGACGGGATAAGATGATATCAGGGCGACTCAATTTGTAGATTTCACCATAAACAACATCTTGCAGGTTATCAGAGGGAACGAGACCAGGGTAGTGGCCCAATCGATAAAGTTTACCGGGGCATGTGGCGCCGTCCACATATTCACCGTACTGCGCCAGAAAGCTGTGCATGCGGCTGTTGCTGTCCCGGCGGAGCGTCCCGTAAACGAAGAGATAGTCGTGAGGAGGATCACGCAACCATAACCCCCAAGCCTTCGGCCAGCATCACAAGGGGCGAACCGCGGCAATGATGTAATTGATGTCCATGTCATGCGAGAGCCGCCATTTCGCGGCGATCGGATCATAGATGACCCCCGTCTCATCCTTGATATGCAGTCCGGCCGCGCGCAACGCCTTGGTGAGTTCCTGCGGGGTGACGAATTGGCTCCACGTATGGGTTCCGCGTGGAACCCAACCCAAGATATATTCGGCGCCGACGATCGCGAAAGCGAAGCTCTTCATGGTCCGGTTGAGTGTTGCGGCGGCAAGTATGCCGCCGGACCGCACCATCGCGCTCGCGAGACGAAGGAAGTTTTCCACGTCGCTCACATGTTCGACGACTTCCATCGCCAAGACGGCATCGAAGACGGCGCCTTCGGCGACGAGCGCCTCGGCGCTCGCGCGGCGGTAATCAATGGAAAGACCGGCCTTAACGGCATGCTCGCGCGCCACCTCGATATTGCGGGGGGCCGGATCGACCGCGGTCACCTTGGCGCCAAGCCGTGCCAGCGGCTCCGAAAGAAGACCGGCGCCGCAGCCAATATCGAGAATCCTCAGGCCCTCGAGCGCCTTTGCCGAGCGCCAGTCACGCTCGTGCCCTTCGCTCGAAAAGTGCCGGGCGAGCTGCTCGCGCAGGTAGGCGACGCGGACCGGGTTGAACTTGTGCAGTGCCTGCATGGGCCCGTCGGGATCCCACCATTGGGCGCTGAGCTGGTTGAAACGGGCGACATCCTCCGGATCGACCGTCGTATCGTGGCGAAGCTTTTCCTGGTTGACCATGGTTGAATTCCCATTGACTTCACGTGCCGGCATTTGCATGTATGCGCGGCGGCGCCACGCTCGCGTCATTGACCTCGTAAACGAAAATCTGTGCTAAAGGGGAGGCGTTTTCGGCCGGATGTCCCGTCTTGTAATGAAATTCGGCGGCACGTCGGTCGCAAACATAGAGCGCATTCGCAATGTTGCAAGGCACATCGCGAGAGAGCGGCAGGCAGGCCATGACATTGCCGTGGTGGTCTCCGCCATGGCCGGGAAGACCAATGAGCTGGTCGGCTGGTGCGAGGAGGCCGCAAAGCTTTGCGACCGGCGCGAATATGACGCCGTCGTCGCCTCGGGCGAGCAGGTGACCGCCGGACTCCTCGCGATCGTCCTGCAGCAACAAGGAATCCCGGCGCGTTCTTGGCAAGGCTGGCAAATACCGGTATTGACGTCGAACGAGCATGGTTCGGGCCGCATTCAACATATTGGCGCCTCGGCGATCCTCGATGGCTTCGCCGCCCGGGGAGAGGTGGCGGTGATCACCGGCTTCCAAGGCCTGCACAAGGAGAGCGGCCGGATCGTCACGCTGGGGCGTGGCGGCTCCGATACAAGTGCGGTGGCGGTCGCCGCCGCGATCGGGGCGGACCGCTGCGATATCTATACCGATGTCGATGGAGTTTATACCACCGATCCGAGGATCGTCCCGAAAGCCAGGCGGCTTGATCGCATCGCCTTCGAGGAAATGCTGGAAATGGCCTCGCTCGGAGCCAAGGTTCTGCATGTGCGCTCGGTGGAACTTGCCATGGCGCACAAGGTCAAGACTTTCGTCCGCTCATCGTTCGACGATCCGGACCAATCCAATCAGGGCACGTTGATTTGCGGCGAGGAGGATATAGTGGAAAGCCAAGTGGTCACCGGTATCGCTTTCTCGCGGGACGAGGCGCAGATTACCTTGCGCCGTGTCGCCGACCGCCCGGGCATCGCCGCCGCCATTTTTATGCCGCTTGCCGAGGCCAATATCAATGTGGACATGATCATTCAGGTCGCGTCCGAGGATTCGGGCGTGACGGATATCACCTTTACGGTTTCCGCCGCCGATCTCGAGCGGGCGCAAACAATATTGTTGAAGGAGCAGCCGCAGATCGGTTTTTCCAGTCTGCACGGGGCGGGCGACGTCGTGAAGGTTTCAGCGATCGGCGTTGGCATGCGCAGCCATGCCGGCATCGCCGCGAAGGCATTCAAGGCGTTGTCCGAAAAAGGCATCAACATCAGGGCGATTACGACCTCCGAGATTAAATTCTCCGTGCTGATCGAAGCTGCCTATACGGAATTGACGGTAAGAACGTTGCATACCCTCTATGGCTTGGACAAAGCTTGAGCCTAAGCGGTCCGCCTTCTCGCTAATAGATTTCGCTTATCTTGGTGGTCTGGAGTTTGCTAGGAAGATGGACCGGGTCTTCCGATCGTCCGCGCGCGTATTTTTGTGCGGCGCGATCAAGGTTCGCATCAACATACGCCAGTGGCATGATCTAGGGAAGTTGCAGACTTTATAGATGAGGTCATGGGAGTAAAACAAAAATAAGGCCCATGAGCGATCGAACTTGAAGCAATCATAGACTAAAACTTCTCCGTGCTTTGATGATACATGAAAGGGCGCTCGATGAGGGGATCCCCCCGTGAGCGGAAGCCGGTTTCGCGATAAAATCGTGTGAATCGCTGAGAGTTTGGGGCATGGGCGGGGATGGCGGATCGCGCCCGGAGGGACCGGGCTGCCGGTTTGGGTTTATGAGGCGGCCGCTGGAACTTTGGAGTCGATGGAACGGTTGCCGGATTGGCTGGCCTCGCCCGAGGCTGATCCGGCTTGCCGGGACGGATTTGTGAAACCTGAGGTCTGAACAGGAAACCTCCATGTTTGGCACGCTCGGCGGTCCTCGTCTGCTGCTGCGCCGCCTTCGCGAAGTCATGGCGGAGCCGGTCAGCCCGCAGGCTCGGCTCGACAAAATCGTCGTCCACATCGCGGCGAACATGGTCGCCGAGGTCTGCTCGGTCTATGTGCTGCGCGCCGACGGCCGGCTCGAACTTTATGCGACGGAAGGCTTGAACCGTGAAGCGGTTCATTTGACCACGCTGCGCACGGGCGAAGGTCTGGTCGGCCTCATTGCCGAGACCGCCGAATCGCTAGCGCTTGCCGACGCGCAATTGCATCCCTCGTTCATGTACCGGCCGGAGACCGGCGAGGAAATCTATTCGTCTTTCCTCGGCGTTCCCATCCTGCGCGGCGGCAATACGCTTGGCGTGCTGGTGGTCCAGAACAAGGCGCGCCGCACCTATCCTGAAGAGGAGATCGAGGCTCTCCAGACAACGGCGATGCTGCTCGCCGAGATGATCGCTTCGGGCGAATTGCAATCGCTTGCCCCGCCGGGCCGGGATATCGCACTGCGCCGGCCGCTCGCTTTGAAGGGAACCCCGATCGCCGAGGGTGTCGGGCTTGGCCATGTCGTTTTGCATGAGCCGCGCATTATCATCAAACAGCTCGTCGCCGAAGACGTCAAACGGGAGATCGAACGGCTCGACACCGCAATCGGCGCAATGCGGCACTCGCTCGATCTTTTGATCGAAAGCGGCAACATGGGTCCGGGCGAACATCGCGATGTGCTGGAAACATTCAGGCTCTTCGCGCATGACCGCGGCTGGCTGCGCCGGCTGCGCGAGGCGGTTGCGACAGGCCTCACGGCCGAAGCCGCGGTCGAACGCGTGCAAAACGACACGCGCGCCAAATTGCAGCGCCAAACCGAGCCCTACATACGCGAGCGGCTGCATGATCTCGACGATCTTGCCAACCGGTTGCTGCATCAGCTGACTGGTCAGGGATTCGTGGGGGCGCATGACGAGCTGCCCTATAATTCGGTCATCGTCGCGCGTTCCATGGGGCCCGCCGCGCTGTTGGAATATGACCGCGCGAAGATTCGCGGCCTGGTCCTCGAGGAATCCGGCGCCTTGAGCCATGTCGCGATCGTCGCCCGCGCGCTTGGCATCGCCGCTGTCGGAGACGTCGCCAATATCGTCGATTTGGTTGAACCCGGCGATGCCTTGATCGTCGATGGCCTCACCGGCGACGTTCATCTGCGGCCGTCGCCGGATGTCGAGCATTCCTATGCCGAAAAGGCGCGGCTGCGCGCGCGCAAGCAGGCGCAATATCACAAATTGCGCGACGTGCCCGCCGTCACCAAAGATGGCGTCGCGATCGATCTGCATATGAACGCCGGCATGGTGGTCGATCTCCAGCATGTCGCGGAGACGGGTGCCGTATCGGTCGGGCTGTTCCGGACGGAAATCCAATTCATGCTCGCTTCGCGTTTGCCAAAGATGAGCGAACAGGAGGCTCTTTACCGGACCGCCCTCGATTCGGTTGATGGAAAATCCATCACCTTCCGCACCCTCGATATAGGCTCCGACAAGGTCCTGCCTTACATGGCGAAGGTCGAGGAAGAAAATCCGGCGCTTGGCTGGCGCGCCATCCGCATTGGTCTCGATCGCCCCGGGCTTTTGCGCGCGCAGCTGCGCGCCTTGTTGCGGGCCGGCTCGGGGCGCGAAATGCGGATCATGTTTCCGATGATCGCAACGCTCGAAGAATACGACACCGCGAAATCCTTTGTCGAAAACGAACTCGCGCACTTGCGCTTGCATGGCCGGGCGCCGCCTTCCGCCCTCAAGCTCGGCATAATGATCGAGGTGCCTTCCATGCTCTGGCAGCTTGACGAAGCCTGCAAGCGTGTCGATTTTCTTTCGGTCGGCTCGAATGACCTCGTCCAATATCTCTACGCCGCCGACCGGGACAACAAGCGGGTCGCGGCGCGGTTTGATTCCCTCTCGGCGCCGGTCCTGCACGCCTTGAAGCTGATCGCCGACACGGCGCGCGCAGCCGCCACGCCATTGACACTTTGCGGCGAAATGGGTGGCAAGCCGCTCGAAGCCTTGGTCTTGCTTGCCTTGGGCTATCGCGGTCTTTCGATGTCGGCGGCATCGATCGGTCCTGTCAAAGCCATGCTGCTCGCCACCAATCTTGCCGAGGCGGAAGACTATGTCGCATCCCTCATGGAAGAGGCGAGGGGCGGACAATCCTTGCGCGACAAATTGCGCAAATTCGCGAAAGCGCAGACCATTCCCGTTTAGGGCGGCACTTTGCCTGGATGACCCCCGGCCCCGGGCACGTCCGCGCTCATTGTCTCTATCTCCTTGATATTTCAGATGAGATCACGATCATGCGCGCAAATCTTGATGCGCATGTCTGGGTCGATCGTCCAAAAGAGTTCCGGGCAAATGATATCTGCAAGTTAAAATTAACCAATTGCTTACCGCGATCGGCCAATCTTGCGGCATGGTCATTTACAGACGCGTGCGCGCGACTCTTTTTCCCTTGGCTCTTTATTGCGTCTCCGGCGCGATCGGCGGCTATTTTGTCTGGCATGCCGTGAATGGTGAGCGGGGTCTGAAAACCAAGGATGAATACGAACATAAGATCGCGACTTTGCGCGGCGAGTTGGACGAACTCAAATTGGAGCATGCCTCGTGGGATCACCGGATCACCTTGCTGTCCGGCCGCGAGATCGACCGCGATC
This sequence comes from uncultured Methylocapsa sp., assembly GCA_964440215.1. Taxonomy (GTDB): domain Bacteria; phylum Pseudomonadota; class Alphaproteobacteria; order Rhizobiales; family Beijerinckiaceae; genus Methylocapsa. Next base: position 2,732 of record CAYTRB010000070.1, on the reverse strand, counting down.
TTCTCGACGAAGAAGCACGCAATCTGCTTGACCGCGTGAACCGGAACGATCTTGTCGTCTTCTTGCCGCGCACGCAAAAATGAACGGCGCGCGGAAGCAGGCCCGGCTCGTGTCTTGATAGCTTAGCGGATAACCGGAACTTTTGGAGCGGCACGAGACTTTAGTCACCAACGCCTCGGTCTTCCGGAATTATTTATGCGGCACGAACATTCGCTGGATGCCTTGAACTTCTTCTTGGCCGATGTTCGCCAGGGACTCGGGCCCTATCTCGCGATTTATCTCTTGACGGAGCGGCATTGGGCGGAAGACCAGATCGGCTTCGTGATGACGATCGCCACCGTCTGCGGCCTGATTGTGCAGACTCCGGCGGGCGCGCTAACCGATTCGAGCCACGCCAAGAGAGCGATCATTGTCACGGCAGCCCTGGTCGTGACCGGGGCCTCGATCCTGCTTCCCTTTTTATCTTCCTTTGTCCTTGTCGCTGGATCGCAAGCGGCGGCAGACGCCGCGGCGGCCTTTTTCGGGCCGGCCATCGCCGCGATCACTTTGGGACTCATGGGGCCACGGGCGTTTACGCGCCGCGTCGGCCGCAATGAGTCCTTCAATCATGCTGGCAACGCGGCCGCGGCAGCGGTCGCTGGGTTTGGCGCCTGGAAGTATGGGCCGGTCATCGTCTTCTATCTAATCGCCGCCATGGCTCTGCTATCGATCGTGAGCGTCCTGACGATTAAGTCCGAAGCGATAGACTACGATCGCGCCCGCGGTCTTAAGTACGGTCCATCCGCGTCGCGGGAAAAGCCTTCGGGTCTCAGCGTGCTCATGAGCAGCCGAGGCCTTTTGATCTTCTGCCTCTGCTGCGTGATTTTCCATCTCGCAAATGCTGCAATGCTGCCGCTTGTGGGCCAGAAACTGGCTTTGCAGGACGAAAATCAGGGGACGGCTCTCATGTCGGGCTGTATCGTCGCGGCGCAAATCGTCATGGTGCCGATGGCCATTCTCGTCGGCCACAAGGCTGATAATTGGGGCCGAAAGCCTCTCTTTCTCGCCGGATTGGCCATCCTGTCCCTGCGCGGTTTTCTCTACCCCTTATCGGATGATCGTTTTTGGTTGTTCGCGGTCCAGAGTCTCGATGGCGTCGGCGCCGGGCTTTATGGCGCGCTTTTTCCGCTCATTGTCGCCGATCTGACACGCGGCACCGGCCATTTCAATCTGGCCCAAGGCGCCGTGATGACGGCGCAAGGCATTGGCGCGTCGCTCAGCACGTCCCTGGCCGGGCTCGTCGTCGTTCATGCGGGCTATTCCGCCGCCTTTCTCGTTTTGGCTGGCATCGCGGCTTGCGGATTTCTACTGTATTTCTTCGGCATGCCGGAAACACGATATTTTGACACGGCCGCGCCAGGCGTGACCGCGAAACGAGCCCTTATCCCATGAGCTCTGCTTCACTGGGGATGTACGCGACGATTGTTGTATTCGTTTTGACCTATGCGGGGGTGGCTCTAGGCCGCGCGCCCGGATTGCGTATCGATCGCGCTGGCATGGCGCTCGTCGGCGCAAGCCTGATGATCGGTCTCGGGACCTTGAGTCTCGATGAAGCGCTGAAAGCCATCGATCTCGATGCCATCGCACTTTTGCTCGGCATGATGATTATCGTGAGCCAATTGCGCGTGTCGGGCTTCTTCGAACTGGCGGCCCGCTTCGCTTTGCGCCGCGCCCATTCGGCGCCTGTGCTATTGGTCGCAATCGTGATCGTCACCGGGTTGTTCTCCGCCTTTCTCGTCAATGACGCGATTTGTCTTGTGATGGCGCCTCTCGTCATCGACGTCACCCGTGCCTTACGCCGTAACCCGGTGCCTTATCTCCTGGCGGTCGCGATGGCCTCGAACGCGGGCAGCGCCGCGACCTTCACCGGTAATCCGCAAAACATGATCATCGGCGTCACGTCGCATCTTTCTTATGCCGGCTTCGCCGGCAAACTCACTCCGGCCGCGGCGGTTGCCCTCGTGCTGACGGCGGGTCTCATCATGCTTTTTTATCGTAAGGAATTTTCGTCCGCTTTCGAAATAAGTACGAAAGAGACGCCGCCGCGCCACCATCCTAAGCAGCTGACCAAAGGGCTGCTTGTGACTTTGGGCGTGATCGCCGGCTTCTTCGTGGGGCTTCCCATCGCCGAATCAGCGCTCATCGGCGGCTCGCTTCTTCTCCTGTCACGCGCTGTTAACCCGCGCAAGCTTTATGCGGGAATAGATGGCGGCCTTCTGTTGATGTTCGCGGGACTGTTCATTGTCGTGGCGGGCGCCGAAAAAGTGCTCGTGACACCAAATCTCTTAGAGGCGGTTGCCGGACAGTTTCGTTTCGAAGATCCTTGGATTTTATCCGGCGTAACGGCGCTTCTCTCAAATCTCGTCAGCAATGTTCCGGCGGTGTTGATCTTGAAGCCTTTTGTCGCGCATTTGCCGGATCCGGGCAAAGCGTGGCGGATCGTGGCGATGAGTTCCACTTTTGCCGGAAACCTCACTTTGATCGGCTCCGTCGCCAATCTTATCGTCGCGGAACGCGCCAAGAGGGAAGGCGTGACAATTACTTTTTTCGCCTATTGGCGGATTGGCCTGCCGTTGACGCTGATGAGCCTCGCTTTTGGCACATGGTGGCTCGCGTGACGGCAATCGTGGCGAGGTGGCACTTTTCCGCGCCGCGAGAGCCGCCGGATCGCCCTCAGGCCGGGATTTTATTGT
>CAYTRB010000069.1:14423-16273 GCA_964440215.1 uncultured Methylocapsa sp. | reverse complement strand
TTCGGAAGCCAGCGCCGCCGGACCTGGCTCTTCGACAGGTACGAAAATGGCGTCGCCTCAAGACCCTCGATGCGAACCGGCACCACCATGGCGTCCGACTTGTCGGCGATGAGACCGGCGCCGTCATAGACTTTCATCAGGCTGCCGGTGACCGTAAGCCGGCCCTCCGGAAAGATGACCAGCGTCTCGCCCGCCCGCACGGCGTTGATCAGCGTGCGGGTCGCTATCGGCTTCAATGGATTGAGCGGCATGGCGCGCGTCAGCTTGAGAAACGGCTTCACCCACCAGCGCCGCGCTATCGCGTGATCGATCGCGAATATTGGATCCTTATCGAGCAGCGACAGCGCCAGTGCCGCGTCGAGAAAGCTCACATGGTTGAGGGCGATGATGGCGTTCGGCCCCGCCTTGGCGAAATTCTCCTCTCCCCTGACCTCCAGCCGGTAGAAGGCCCGGAACAGGATGGAAAGAAAATCCCGGAAGGCGCTGGCGGGCATAGTACAACCGATAATGATCGCCGCGGCGAGGCAGGCGCCGCCGGTGAGCAGGAAAAGGCTCGCGATGCCGAGGCCGGCCTTTTGCAGCATCGCAACGGCGAGCCCGCCGGTGACCATGAAGGCGGCGTTGAGGACGTTGACGCCGGCAATCACCCGGGCGCGCCGGTCGGCGCCCGCCCAAGCCTGCACGGCGGCGAAGGAGGGAACGATGAACAGGCCTCCAGCGATGGCGAGGCCAGCGAGGTCAATCGCCAACCGCAAGCCGAGAGCCGAAGAAAAAATGGCACTGGCGCCCGCTGGCGGCGCGGCAGGCGTTGCACCGAGCGCCGCCCAGCCGAGATCGAGGGCGCAAACTCCGAGCAAAACCGCCCCGGTGAGTGTCGGCAGGAGGATGATGCGCCCATGAGCGAACCACGCCGCCAAACTCGAACCTATGGCGATACCAATGGAGAAGATAACCAGAAAGGCGGTGACGACGCCTTCATCGCCGCCGAGCACGGTCTTCACCAGGGGAGGCAAGAGCGATAGGACCACGGCGCCTGTCAGCCAGAACCAGCTCACGACCAGGCCCCCCCACCTCAGGCGAGAGTCGTTCCAAAGATCCTTGAGAAGCCCGGCGGTCGAACGGATAATATTCCGGTCGATCCGCAACGCCGGCGCCGCCTCACCGGTGGGCGGGATCAAGCGGCTCGCACCCCAGCACAGCAGCGCGAAGACGACAATCAGGGCGCTGAATAAGGCCGGCCCCGCGTCACTTTTCGAGGCTGCTCCCCCAGCGATCGTGCCGAGCAAAATCGCCATGAAGGTTGCCCCCTCGACCAGCGCATTACCCGCCGGCAATTCTTCCTTCACCAGGTGATCGGGCAGGATGCCATATTTGATTGGACCGAACAGCGCCGCGATCACGCCAAACAGCAACAATGCCGCGAACAAAGCGGGGAGCGAGTGAAACGCGAAACCCGCGCTCGCGAGCGCCGTTACCCCGATCTCGGCGAGTTTTAGACGCTGCGCCACAACCGCCTTATCGAAGCGGTCAGCAAGCTCTCCGCCAAGACCCGACAATAAAAAGAAAGGCGCGATGAAGACGACACCGGCAAGTGTGATGAGCGCCTCCCCGTCTTGGCCTTCCAATTTGAACAGAATCAAAAAAACGAGCGTGTTCTTCAAGAAATTGTCGTTGAATGCCGAGAAAAACTGGCACCAGAAGAGTGGCGCGAAACGGCGTGAGGTCATCAGCGATGTGGACATGGCACGGATCCTGCGGCGAAGTTTCGTTTCCTGAGGCGTAGAATGGCCGCGATACCCAGGGTCCATTGAACAGACGGCCACTCGTGCCGCGAGCCGTCAGCGAATTGC
>CAYTRB010000069.1:0-14323 GCA_964440215.1 uncultured Methylocapsa sp. | reverse complement strand
TTGCGGGTTCATGGAAGTCTCTCCTTTCGATGATTGCGTTAGAAAAATAACTGCGTCAGTTCGTAACTGCGGTAATGCATTCGGTTAGGTTGCGGAGCCGGTCGAGCACATCGGCAGCCGTGGTCTGGGTGCGCAGGCCATAGCCTGCGGCTTCGAGGCGCCTGATTAGGGTGGTCGAGGCGATGTCAGCGTCGAGCGACTGCCTCACGCTGTCGACGGCGGCGTTATGGGCCTGGCGCTCGCGCAGCCGCTGTAGCGTATCCTCGGCCCCGGCAAGCGCCGCCGCCTCAGCAATGCCTTGCGCATGGGGCCCCATCCGCAATTGCTGCACTGCATCGGCCGCCCTGGCAATACGCCGGCCGCGATCGAGGGCCGCGAGACGGAGTGTCGAAGCACTCACGGTGCTCCTCAGATGCGCAATTTCATTCGCGAAGCTCGCACGAGCCGTTGCGATCACGGCGCTGTCATTCTCCATTTCAGCAATGGTTTCAGAAGCATTAGTAGCGAGATCTTCGCGGCCCGCTGCTAAGGCCGCCACTGCCCGCTCCTTGAGTTCGTGAATACACGCCATCGCAGCTTCTAGCCGCTTGCGCTCCCGCTCATCCTGGACGATAGCGATTGCAAGGGCGCGCCGGCCGCGCTTGATCGCACAGGCGGCATCCCGGATCTGCTGATTCAGGATCAGAAGGGCGCTACGATCTGCGACTTTCTCTTCAGCCGCGGCAGCCGCGCCGCGGCTGAGCATGACAAGCGTCTTGAACATTCCGGACTCCTTCGCTATGAACATTGTTCATATTTGCAAGCTAGCCCGAACTTGAACAATGTTCAAGCGAAAAATGAACGTCGTTCAAAATATGGACAAAATGAACCCGGCCGACAGGAAACAGACTCTCAAGACAGCCCTGACCGACGCCGCAGAACGGGCCGTCGCGGCGCACGGGCTTGCCGGGCTGAAGGCCCGCAGCCTTGCTGCTGAGGCAGGCTGCGCACTCGGCGCTATTTACAATGTCGTTGACGACCTCGACGATCTAGCACTTGCGGTGAACTCACGCACGCTTGCTGCACTTGAAACAGAACTGGCCGCCCAGGTGGGCATGGAACCGGGCAAGATGGCAGGCGGGGCGGAGCGCGCCATCGGGAGGCTTATCGCCATGGCCATCGCCTATCTTGATTTCGCCGCTGCCAACACAATGAGCTGGCGTGCGTTGTTCGAGCACCGCCTGCCGGAAGGTAAACCTCTGCCCGAGTGGTATCTCAGGGAACAGACCCGGCTATTCGGATATATTGAGGGGCCACTGCGGGACCTGCAGCCCAGTTTACCGCAGGAGCGACTTGTTATGCTAGCGAGATCGCTGTTCTCAGCCGTTCATGGCATCATTATACTGGGCCTTGAAAAGAAGCTCGGGGTCGTTCCGCTGGACGTGCTGCGCACACAAACGAGTTTGGTTGTGTCAGCAATCGGCATGGGACTACTGGCGCAAGGAGAACGGATTTCAACAAAGGCGCCAAGTGCTGATTCGAAGCCCGCGCGCTCCATCGGGAGACAGTCTCGCCGCGGTAAGATCTAGAAGCAACAGCTGGGGCACTGGGGGAACTGCATTTTTGCATTGACCGCGTAAGGTATAACTCGAGCGTAGATTCCCAGAATCAGGGGAATCCAGAAAACTGCTGTTAATCATTCAGGTTTTGGGGGAATGTCGGCGAAGGGAGCTTGCTGTGTGGATCAACAAGCCCGAATTTGGGTATATGCAGCGCGGGGTGGCGACAACGCCACATCCGTATTGGGTCCTATTTCGGGGTGGGAGGATCCTTATTGTCATCTTGGATCTGGCCGCCATCGTTCTTTCGCCCATCGCTACGCTCGCGGTCGGGATGCTGTTTGGCTGGCTCTTTCTCATCGGCGCAATCGCCGGCCTGATTGCCACGTTCCGGAAGCGCCGTTGGACTGGTTTCAGGTTATCACTCGTTTCGGACCCTCGAAACTGCGGCCGGTCTCGTGCGGCTGCTGAGGCCATTGAGTGGTGTCCTCTCGCTTTCCTTAATTCTCATTGCTTTTTGTGAAAGAAGGCGTTGCCTTGCCCGCTTTCACGCTCGCGCGCCAGCTGTAGGGATGATGAGGTCCGGCACGACGGATATATTGAAGAAAACAAAGGGGGGATCCAATGAAAGGCGTTCTATTTGCCGAGTTTCTTGAGATGGTGGAAGACTGCTTCTCTCGAGAGATCGCAGACCGCATCATCGTGGCCTCTGATCTACCGTCGGGAGGGGCTTATACGAGCATCGGCACCTATGACCATACCGAGATGGTGCAACTCGTAACACAGCTCAGCGTGGCCACCGGGACCCCCGTACCCGTTTTGGTGCATAGTTTTGGCAAATACTTGTTCGGCCGGTTCGTTATCCTTTATCCGCAACTTTTCGAGGGTGTCGAATCGGCGTATTCCTTGTTAACTAAGGTCGATAGCTATATCCACGTAGAGGTGCAGAAATTATATGCGGACGCGGAGCTTCCGAGATTCGAGTGCGCCTCAGAACCTGGGCGGTTGACCATGATCTATCAGTCAACCCGGGGCTTGGCCGATTTCGCCGCAGGGCTTATCGATGGCTGCATCGAGCACTATGGGGAGACCATTGATGTTCAGCGGGAAGACCTCTCCGGCGGGCGGGGGACCCGGGTGCGGTTTTCACTCACGCAGCAGGAGATCCCATGAATGAGATTGAACTCCTGAATCGAATGCTGGAACGGGAGAAGCAAGCGCGTAAGGCGGCTGAGACGCTTATGGAGCAGAAGAGCCGTGAGCTCTACGAGGTCAATCAAGGGCTTCGCCGCCTGGCTGAAGAGCTGACCGAGGCCCGCAACCTTGCGTCCCAGGCCAATGAGGCCAAAAGTTCATTCCTCGCCAGCATGTCCCACGAGCTGCGCACACCGCTCAACGCCATCATCGGCTACAGTGAGATCCTCGCAGAGGAGGCCGAGGATTCGGGCCGGCAGGATATGATTGCTGACTTGAAGAAGATCTGCTCGGCGGGCAAACACCTGCTGGCCCTAATCAATGATATCCTCGACCTCTCGAAGATCGAGGCGGGGAAGATGGATCTCTATATCGAGAGCTTCGAAGTAGCCTCGATGATCGAAGAAGTCGTGAGCACCGTCGCCCCTTTGATTGAAAAGAACGCGAATGTTCTGGAGCTTCGCTGTGCCGAAGGCCTCGGCACGATGCGGGCGGACCTGACCAAGTTGCGCCAGGCCATGTTCAACTTGCTCAGCAATGCCAGCAAGTTCACCGTTCGCGGCGCCATTACATTGTCGGTTTCGCGCGAGCGGACGGACGGCGTCGATTGGATGAGTTTCAGTGTCAAGGATTCAGGCATTGGTATGAGCCCTGAACAGATGGGCAAACTCTTCCAGGCCTTCTCGCAAGCCGAGGTCTCGACGTCGAAGACATACGGCGGCACCGGGCTTGGGCTCGTCTTGAGCCGCCGCATCTGCCAGAGGATGGGCGGCGACGTGACGGCCGAGAGCGCGCCCGGTGCGGGGTCAACCTTTACCATCCGGCTCCCCGCCGAGGTGGCAGATCCAAAGTTACGATCGGCGTCTCCAGCGGATGGGACTGCCGCCAGCGCCGTCGCTCCTGGTTTGCCGACGGTGCTGGTGATTGATGACGACTCTGTGGTGCATGATTTGATGCACCGCTTTCTTGACAAACTAGGACTGCACATGGTCGGGGCGGCGAGCGGCGAGGAGGGGCTACGGCTCGCGAAGTTGATACGTCCGGCTTTGATCACGCTCGATGTGACGATGCCGGGTCTCGACGGCTGGGCGGTGCTGACTGCATTGAAGGCGGACCCTGAGCTAGCCCCCATTCCGGTGATCATGGCGACCGGATCGGAGGACAAGAATATGGGCTTTGCCTTTGGGGCGGCCGACTATCTGACCAAGCCGATCAACAGGGAGCGACTGAGCCAGATGTTGCAGAAGTTCGTTTATGCCCGCCTCGCCTGCCCGGTGCTGGTGGTCGAGGACGACCCCGCGCTTCGTGTGCTCATGCGGGGCATGCTGGAGAAAGAGGGCTGTGTGGTCGCGGAGGCCGAGAATGGGCGGGTAGCACTCGAGCGGGTCGGCGAGAACCGCCCCGAGCTCATCCTTCTCGATCTCATGATGCCGGAGATGGATGGGTTCACCTTTATCGAGGCGCTGCGTCAGAACGAGGTCTGGCGCGCGATCCCTGTCGTCGTGGTCACGGCGAAGGACCTCACGGCAGAGGATCGGGGACGTCTTAACAACCGGGTACGTCACGTTTTGCAAAAGGGCAGCTACAGCCGCGATGAGCTGCTGCAAAGGATGCACGAGCAGATCGTCACCTGCCTGCGCAAGACCGTTTGAGAGTTTGTGAATCAGTCGGCCGGGCTGCCACCCGTTTCATTGCGCGATGCTTGGAGAATTCTTGCGTATTTCCATGTACATTGTGGTTCCGGGGCGCTGGGTGGGGGTTTGCTCGCTATGATTTTTTCATAGACCCAGAGGGGAGATAAGCATGCCGAAGATCCTGCTGGTGGAAGACAACGAAATGAACCGTGATATGCTTGCTCGGCGGTTGACCCGCCGCGGCTATGACGTCGTTATCGCGGTTGATGGAGCTGAAAGCGTGGCCAAGGCCCGGTCCGATGCGCCGGATCTGATCCTGATGGATATGAACTTGCCGATCGTGGATGGATGGGAGGCAACTCGCCGGCTGAAGGCAGCACTTGAGACCCAAGCCATCCCCATTATAGGGTTGACGGCCCATGCTATGTCGGGAGACCGCGAGAAAGCGATTGCCGCAGGCGCCGATGATTATGATATCAAACCTATCGAAATCGAAAGATTGATCGGAAAAATGCAATCCTTGTTGAGCAAGGTGACCATGCCCTCGCGGACATCATGAATTGTAGAAGCTTCTGTTTGACCTGACGGGCGGCGGGAACTGACTTGTCAAAAATTGGTTGCTTGCGTCCGCGTCGTGCATTCCACGACATTGGTTATACGGGACGCGATGGATGAATCTCGAACAGATCAGTAAATGCAGTGACGTCGAACAATTTTTGAATGTCTGCCGACAGACCGCATAATATGAGCTTGCCGTTAGCCTCTTCGGCGCGCCGGCTTCCTACCAAGAGAACCCTAAAACCCGCGCTGCTGATGTATTCGACTTGTTCAAGGTTTACGGTAATGCGCGTACGGCCTGCATCGATCAAGTTTGAAAGTTTATCCGCGAGCGCCTTCGCGGTGTTGCTGTCTATTCGTCCGCTGACATCCACGATCGTTTCCTCATCTGCGTACTCTTCAGCAATTTCCATAGGTCACTCCCTTCTTCCAAGGCACCTTCGCAATCGGAGCTGATTTAACCCGCCTTTTCGATCATATTCCATGTTATCCATGAGCGATCGAATCAAATGAATGCCGAGCCCTCCGACGCGCCGTTCAAAAAGTCCACCCGAAAGGTCGGGAGGCAGCGCCTCGATCGGGTTGAAGGCGATGCCGTCGTCTTGAACCTCAGCCGTCAACGCGTCTTGCGCCAAGCAGAGGCTAATGACGATTTCATGATGCTTGTCATCGACGAAGCCATAGGTGATGATGTTGTTGAGAATTTCGTCGAGAGCGACATTCATCTCGCTTAGAACAATCATCGGCAGCCCATGATCGGCTCCAAATTTGTTCACAGCCTCAACGACTTTTCTCAGTTCGGCAATCTGATTGCCGATGCGAAGCGTGATCCTCTTGGAACGCCGATCTCGTTTCATTGATAATTCCGGCCGTTACGCTGCCCGCCCCATTGCATGATCGCACAGTGGTGCTTACAATTGTTTGAATGCCGCGTGTTCGGCAACGCCAATAGAAAAGCAATCGCAAACATGCCCGTTCTCGTCGTTGATGATATCGCGGAAAACCGCGACATCCTAGTGCGCCGATTGCAGCGCTTCGGTATCATCGGGATCGAGCAGGCAGCCAACGGGCATCAGGCGCTAGAGGCAATCGGGCGGCGTAATTTCGACCTTGTTCTGCTCGACATTATGATGCCGGAGATGGACGGTTTCGAGGTGCTGAAGAAGCTCTGGGAGAGCGGCAAGATCACCGACATGCCGGTTATCGTCATCTCGGCGCTCGGCGAGCTTGACTCGGTCGTGCGTTGCATCGAACTCGGTGCCGAGGATTTCATTCTAAAGCCGTTTAACGCGACACTGCTGCGTGCCCGCGTCATGGCAACACTCGAAAAGAAGAAGATGCGGGACGAGATGCGTCAGGAGTTGACGCGTAAGCGCATGGAGCTAACCGAGGCCAGAACTCTCCAACTCGCACTGACACCGCCGCCATATCGTGGTTCACTGCACGGCCGAAGTCTGGCTGTTGACGTCCTGCTCGAACCCGCCAAGGAAGTCGGCGGCGATCTCGTGGACTATTTCCTCGTCGGTGAGAATCTCCTGGTGCTCGTTCTTGGCGATGTGTCTGATAAAGGCGCGGGTGCCGCTCTCGTTATGGCCCGCACTCACGCGCTCATTCGCGGTTTCGCTGCGAGGCCTGATGCAGAGGAGCTGTTTCTCGCACCCGACCGGGCCGCCACTTTACTCAATGCGACCCTCGCCGGCGCAAACGCCACTGGCATGTTCGTCACCCTGTTTCTTGGCACCCTCGACGCCAGGACTGGCCGGTTCGTCTACGTGCGAGCTGGGCACGTGCCCCCATTTCTTCGCCGCGCGAGCGGAGCGGCCGAACGCCTGTTGGGCACTAGCGGTCTTCCGATCGGGGTGCAGGAAGGGGCCACCTACTCTCCTACCGCGATCGAGCTATGCTCCGGTGATTGCCTCCTTGCCGTGACTGACGGCATCACCGAGGCCATGAACCCGGAAAAAAAGCTGTTCGGCGCAGCAGGAGTAGAGGCTTGCGAGGAGGCTTACTCATCTGAGGAGGCGCATCCGCTGATGTGCTTGATGGACGCCGTTCGCCGTTTCGAGGCCGGCGAGCCGGCATCCGACGACGTCGCCGCGATTCTGATGAGGGTGCTTAACTTGGCGAGCGAATGACAGAATTATCACGAGGATTGCTGATTAAGACTGGCGTATCGATATGCCCCGATTCTACTCATATGCGGGAAGGCCGCACCTGCCATATCCAAGCCAGGACCGGACGCACCAAAGGAGGGCCGGCCGGGATCGCAGGGATTTGACGCTGCGCGAGCGGGGCGCGGGCGATTCAACCGGACCAAAATCTTGTTTCAGAACTGCTTGCATTGATTTATCATCCTGCTGACCAGAACAGCCAAAAGAATAACCAAACACAAGCAGTCCTTAGATCGTGCGTTTGTTGGGTTAAATAAAAATTTTGGTGGGAGGCGGCCTATGCCAATCGGGGGCAGTCAAAGACGCAAAAACAATGTCGAGCAAATATTGCTGCGTTTGTCGCCGCGAATATCGATTCTTTTGGGTTTTGTCGCAATTCTCCTTATGACCGGCCAGGCGATGGCGCATGAGCGCTGGATTCTATCGCCCAGTCAAATCGCTGAATTGAACGCGCTTCCTTTGCCAGAATTGTATTCGAAACTGTCCCCCCTTAACGTCACGATGGTTTCGTTGTTTTTGCTATTTATCGTGGGCTGGGTGCGGCTCGGTTTCACCGGTGCGCGCGAGTTGTTTCCCGATTTGCAAGCGCGGCTCGCTTCCTATGGCGATCATGTTCCCAGAATCTTGCGGGTGTGTCTGGCCTGGATGCTATTGTCGTCCGCCTTCGGCATGGAGCCGCGGTTTGGAGTGACGGCGTTCACGTCGCCGACCTTGTTCGCGCCCGATCTGGAGCTTCGATTGCTGGGGCCGCAGTGGCATTGGCTGGCTTGGGCTGAGATCGTGCTCGGCCTGACGATCCTCTTTGGCATCTATGTACGGTTCTTTGCCGCTCTCCTGATCATACTGGCGCTGCTTGGCGGCTGGCTATACGGGGAGGCCATTCTCGCTTATGCAGGCGCCCTGATTGGGGCCAGCATCTACCTGTTGATGCAGGGCGCCGGCAGACATTTTCTGCCCTTGCCGACACCCCCTTTCATGCTCGGTCTGCAATCCTGGCTGGAAGCGCAGCCGCGTCAACGTGCTCAGGCAATCATGCGCGTATTGACGGGTGCCACGATCCTTTACGCGGGTGTGTATTTCAAAGTGGTTCAGCCCAATCTGGTACTCGGCATCATCTCAATACACCACGTGCCGCTGATGTCTGCTGCGCCAGAAACATTCACGCTGCTGATGGCTTTGGTTGAAGTTAGTGCTGGCATACTGATCATCGCTGGCATCTTATTACGGCCCTTGTCGCTGTTTTTCTTGTCTGCGTTTGTGGGTTTTGCTCTTTTGCTGCCGGAAACGCTGACAGAACATATCCTGTTTTACGGTGTCATGCTGTCCTTCCTGATCAATAGCGCCGGACACTGGCAGGTGCCGGAAGCGCTCGACAAGGCCGCCGAAATTGTCATCGTCGGGGGCGGCTTTTCGGGCATTCATGCAGCGATGAAAATCGAAAAGCTCATCGGCCACTACTCGCATGTTCATGTTACCTTAATCCACAATGATGCCAATATGCTGTTCTTCCCGCTGCTGCCGGAGGTCATCGGCGGGACCATGCAGCCAGGAAATGTGGTTAATCCGATCCGTCGCGTTATTCCGCAAACCCGGCTCATAACCGGGCAGCTTGACTCTGTCGATGAGCAGGCCAAGCGTGTGGTTATAAAACGCAAAAATGGGGAAGAAATCCAGCTGCCCTATGCCGAATTGATTTTTGCCTTGTTCCCGGTACCAGACCTCACCGGGATCCCGGGCATGTTGGCACATGCGAGCCCAATCGATTCGGTGGGCGACGCGCTGCATATCCGCAAATGTGTGCTCGACCGGATTGAGGATTCAGAATTCGCTGAAGACGCAGCCGAACGCGACCGATTGCTGACCATCGCCATTGTGGGGTCAGGCCAACGCGCTTGCACTGCTGCGGTGGAACTCTGCCAGATGTTACGCACGGCTGAGATCTCCTATCCGGTGCTGCGCGAGCATGGCTGGCAGGTATATTTATATGAGGACACCAAGATAGCGCTTACGGATCTCGAAGTGCAATTGAAGCAACAGCGGGATCACGGGTTGGAGAAAGCGGGCGTCAAGCTCTGTCGTGACGACGAGGTCGTCGGCATCACCCAGCGAGAATTGGCTCTGGCGAGCGGCGCGCGGCGTCCAGCCGGCTTGGTGGTCAACGCGTCGTTCAAATTGCCGGCCGTGGAATTGACCGATGTGGCTCTCCGCTGGCCATTTGAGATCGAAGATGATCTCAGCCTCGAGGCTCACCGGAACATCTGGGTGACCGCAATGAAGAAACAGGGCCAGGAGCGCCGGTTTGTCACGACATCTGATTTGGTTGCCCTAGGCAGGGCCGTTGGTTACAACGCCTGGGCCTCGTCACAGGGCTATGCGACCCGTCCGTTCCGGCCTCAGAAACGCCTGCTCGAACCTTACAATATGGGCCGCCGCTCGCTTTGCCGCATCGGCGGGTTCACCTTCGGGGGCGCCCCGGCCTGGATCATCTCCCGGCTGACCAATCTGCTGGCCCTGCCGGGGTTGGAGCGGAACTTGCGCATCCTGATCGATTGGGTGCTGGATATCCCGTTTCGCAATGACATCGCCGTGCTGGCGCCAGATCCGACCGAGCGTTTGCAGCGAGCCCATTTCGAGCCCGGTGACGAGGTCATTCGTCAGGGCGACGAGGGTGAAACAGCCTACGTCATCACGTCGGGCCGGGTGGAGGTGCTCCAGGACGGCAAGAAGCTGGGTGAACTTGGTGACGGCGACAGTTTTGGTGAAATCGCCCTCCTCAGTAAAGTTAAGAGAACTGCAACCGTCCGCTGTTTGACGGCGTGTGAACTGACCGTTTTGGCCAGCGACGACTTTCAAGCCCTCACCACCGGATTTGGATCGCTGGCCGAGGCGATTCGAAAGCAGGCGGTAAAGTTCTAGTCTCGGTCGCAATGGTCAATGAGGTGAGTGTCCTTCGTTGACACCCACTGGAAATATTTGGCAGGTTGAAGTAGGGGGGGCTGGCTTTCGAGGAGCGAAGACAAGACACTATCCAGGGCCGCGTAGGACTACGCAAGTTGCAGAAGATCACCAACCAGACGAGGCAAAGACTCACTTATCTTAGACCGCAAGTCTTAGGCCGCAAGGTGTTCCAAAATTTCTGACGATGGAAGTGAGCCGTGTGTCTGCAATGGGAGCGGTTTCAGGCGCTTTGGAAACGGTGTGAAGCACCTGACGATCCGCGCCCAGTCTTTGAGAACCTGGTGTGCCGCTATCGCGAGCCGCATCGAATTTATCATAGGGGTACGCATCTGGCTCACTGTTTTCAGCAGCTGGACTTGGCATATGCGCTCATTCAGGATCCGGACGCTGTGGAAATGGCACTTTGGTTTCACGATGCCATTTACATACCCGGCTCATCGGAAAACGAGAGAGAAAGCGCCGAGTTGTTTGTTCGGACTGTGGGGGACCACTTTCGGCCGTCGTTTATCCGCAAGGTTTATGAACTTATACTCGTAACAACACACAAGGAACTAGCTCAAGAGTGCAACAAGCAGTTTGTCGCCGATATCGATCTTTCGAGCTTTGGTGTTGATTGGGAGGAGTACTTGCGTGACACGAAAGCGGTACGGGAAGAGCAAGACAACAGTTCAGATGCCGTGTTCTATCCCGCTCACACGAAGTTTCTCAACTCCCTGCTGGGAAGGCCAAGGATATTCGTAACGGAATTCTTTTACGGACGCTACGAACACCGGGCAAGGGAGAACATTACCCGTTTCCTTACGGATCTTGCCCGCAAAAAATATAGCTGCTGAGCGGCAGCGCGATTGGTGTGCAAATCATCCGCGTCAATTCTAATTATAGCTGATCAAGGACTTTCTTGGCTTCGATCAAATCTGGTGTTTCGTGCCCTTCTGTAAAGCCACTGTAAACCGGCTTAAGGACTCTTTTGGCCTCATCCATTTGGCTCCGTTTTTGCCACAGCTTCGCCAAACTGGTGGCGGTGCGCAATTCAAGCATTTTTGCATGCTGATTCCGCGCAATCTCCAAGGCTTCACCAAAACACTGTTCTGCGGCACTCTCGAATTGGTCCGATTGACCGAGCAGGAGCTCTCCTTTTAGCCGAAAGAGTTCTGCTTTCCAGAAAAGTTCTCCATGGTTTAGGGTTGCCTTTAGAGCATCCTCTATAGCGCCCAAGCCTTCGACAAAGCGACTTTTGCGCAAGTATATTTCCGCAAGCAAAGCGATTGTCGCAGTATTGTTTACGCCTGCGCCTGTAGCCCGAGTGGCGGATAGTCCGCTTATCAACCTTTCAATTCCTTCTTCTTGTCCATTTATGACGAGGGCCCATCCTTGGGAGGCCTTCGCCCACGCCAGACCCAATGTGAATGAGTACTGGGTCGAAAGAGCAATCGCTTCATCGGCGAGTTCCAGCGTTCTGCTGGCATTTCGAAAGCTTGCATAGACCCAGGAAAGGAAGGCTAACGTAAAGGCCAAAGTGAAAGGGTGATCTAATTCTCGCGCCATGCCAATGGCCTCCGACGCGAGCTTTTCCGCTTGCTCCGCCTCACCCAGCACCCAGAGCGTGCGGGCTAAATAAATGCGTGACGTTATCCCGGGGTCCGTCCCGTAGAATATGGCATACAACCGGTGTTGCGTGGCTTCATACAAGGCCATTGCGATGTTAAGATGGGTTCGCGCTTCGTCAAACCGGCCAAGCCAGAAACATGTCGCACCGACATTACGGTGAGCTTCCACCAGGAGATCCGGGCTTTGCTCGCGATTTGCAAGAGCAAGAAGATTTTCCGCCAGGGCAAGGGCATCAGCAAGCGGCCCTCTGACAAGATGGAAGATCCATAAACCCGAAAGTGCGCGAAACTCCTGCAGGGGATTGCAAACATCCTGCGATAACTCTCTTGCCCTTGTATAATTGTGCTCCACTTCATCGGATGCATATCCTTTAATGGAGAGCAAAGGGGGGCCGCGTGCTATTAAAAGGTTCAACTCCAAATTGTTGCGTTCATTTCGTTCTAGCCCTTTTGGCAACTCCTTGAGCGAATCTAGCGCTTTATTGAAGTGATTGAGCGCTTCGATATTCGCTGAACGCTCCGCAGCACTGCGTGCCGCAAGATGCCAATAACCAACCGCGGGCGCGGGCAATCCTGCCTGTTCATAGTGATAAGCGAAGAGTTCCGGCTCCATTTTAGCACGCTCAGCGAACCTGCTTTCGAGCGCGTCGCCAATTCGAGCGTGAAGCAATTGCCGAGTTTTATGAAGGATCGTGCTGTAGGCCGCCTCTTGGACGAGAGCATGCTTAAAGAAATATTTCGCAGCGGGTGGCTCGCCTTCCTGAAAAATAAGCCCGGAAGCAACCAAAAGGTCGAGCCCATTCCTCAGCTCGTTGTCTGACGTTTCGACGATTGCTTGTAAAAGTTCGTATGAAAATTCACGCCCTACCACTGCCCCAGCTTGAACAATTCCCTTAATCGGCGCGAAGCGGTCTAACCTTTCCATGAGTGAAGCTTGCAAGCTTTCAGGGATGGACAGCTCCTTTAAAGTAGTCTTCAAAGTGTAAGCGTGGGCTTCCTCAGTGAGCACTCCGGATTCGAGGACATTTCTTGTTAACTCTTCTACAAACAACGGTACGCCGTCGGTCCTTGCCAGAATGGCCTGCTGAACCTCGGGTGGAAGCGTTTTGCCCCCTGCCGTCGCTGAAATGAGTTCGCTGCATTGCTGAGGTTGAAGCCGATTGAGCGTTAGAGACGTGACGTGACTCTGTTGCGGCCAAACGGGCCTGAAGTTAGGTCGAAATGTGATCAGCAAAAACACGCGTATTTGCGGAATATGGTCGATGATTCGCGTGATAAGCTCAAGCGTTGTCGGATCAATCCAATGGGCATCTTCCACAATGAACAACGTCGCACTGCGAGCGGCCAGGCTTTGCAGATGCTGCTCCAACGCTTCCAGTGTCATTTCCTTGCGTTGTTCGGGTGACCCACTGAACGGGGAATTGTAGTAATCCCCGTGGATCGAAAGCAGATCCGCGATCAATGAAACCGTCTTCTGGTTGTCAACGCCGGCTTCGACGGCCATGACGTTCAACTTATCCAGGTTCACATTGGAACTGTCGTCACTGGCAAATCCGGCTGCTTGCCGCAGATAATTTATCGCTGGGTAAAGCGCCGTGTTGGTATGGTAAGGTGAACATTGGTAGCGAATTATTTTGTGATGGTCATCGGCGATGTGGTCGCAGAGACTCTGGATAATTCTTGATTTGCCGATGCCAGCCTCGCCAGACAACAGCAGTACTTGTCCTTTACCGCCAACGACTTCTCGCCATCGATCATAAACGAGAGAGGCCTCGGATTCTCGCCCGATAAAATTGACGAGTTGCGCTGAGCGATGAGTCTCAAATCGGCTGGCCGACGGTCCAATAGTCAGAACTTGCCAGGTTTGAACTGGCGTTTCGAATCCTTTGAGAGAAAAGATACCATGATCTCCAAATCCGAATTGTCGGCCCGCGAGTCGCTTCGTTGCAGAGTCAATGATCAACTGATTGGGTTTTGCAAGCCCTTGAAGGCGAGCGGCTAGGTTGGGGCATTTGCCGAAAGCTGACCTTTCCTTGGCAGATTCCTGCCCCAAGAGTTCACCGACCACCACTTGGCCAGTGGCGATCCCGATTCGGGCAGCTATACTAATTTTTTGGCTGGGGTTTTTTCGATTGAGTGCCTTCACACCATCCAAAATAGCCAGTCCAGAATGCACCGCCCGTTCTGCATCGTCCTCGTGCGCATGGGGATACCCAAAGTAGACCAGCATTCCATCACCCATGTATCGGGCGATGTAGCCTTCGAACCGGGCGATCGCTTGACTGCAGCTGTCTAGGAAGAGACGGACGATATCTTGGAGGTCCTCGGGGTCCAACAGGTGAGATAGGGCTGTCGAATCAACCAAATCACAAAACATCACAGTCAGCTGGCGGCGTTCTGCTTGATCTGCGTCTGCGTGGGATGGCTGCCTGCCTGGAACGTTGGAAATGGGTATGGGCCCCCGCCGCGCAGTTTCTGCACTCTGGGACAGCGAAGCGATGGCACGGATGAGTTTCTTTCGGTGTCCCAGCGGAACACCCAACGCCTCGAGGTCGCCCTCATTCAGATCAGGAAGCACATCCCAATCGATGGCGTTTTGCTTGAATGTCTCACGGTATTGACTAAGACCAAGGTCATCCAGCCACGCTGATACCTGATCGTTT
>CAYTRB010000068.1:0-16382 GCA_964440215.1 uncultured Methylocapsa sp. | reverse complement strand
CCGGGCTATCAAAACCTTAAACGATGACCCCTCCTGACCGGTATCAAAACACTAAAGAAAATCCCGCGAAATTCTAGGAAATGTTTTTTTGCCATGGCTCGTCTGAACGATCTCCCGGAACTGCAGGAAGCGAAACGAATCCCCGGAAAACGTCGCCCCAAGATCCAGCGCCAAATCAAGTAGGTTAAAAAGATTGCGGCGCTTCATGCCGCGGCGCCCTCAGAACACGGCGATCGTCTAGCTCCTCCCGCTCTCATCGCCGATCCGCGCTGTGCCGCCGCCATTGGGATATACGTGATATCCATTTCGAGGTCCACGACTTCCTATATTCGGTTCCGCATGCGCTGATCCGCGCCGAGGTCGATGTCCGCGTCACCGCCCGCGCGATCGAGATATTCCATCGCGGCGCGCGCCGGCGTCCACCAGCGCCGCTACATGGGGGCCCGGCATGGCACGGATCCCGATCACATGCCTGCTTCCCACCGGCGTTACGCCGAGTGGACGCCGGACCGGTTCCGCCGCTGGGCCGGCAAGATCGGGCCCAACACCGAGGGGCTGATCGCCGCCGTGCTCGCCAGCCGAAAGCATCCCGAACAGGGTTTTCGCACCTGCCTTGGAATCCTGCGGCTTTATCGCGGCGTCGATCCGGCGCGCGCCGAAGCGGTTTCGGCCCGCGCCCTGGAGATCGGCGCGCTCGCCTGCAAGAGCGTCGCCTCTCTCCTCGCCCGCAAACGCGACAGGCCGGCCGCGAAAGACGCCGCTCAAACCACGCTCTTCGATCACGTCAATCTACGTGGCCCCGGCTATTACCATTGAAAGGAAATGCTCATGCTTGCCCATCCGACACTCGAACAGTTGCACGCGCTTGGTCTTCATGGCCTCGCGAAGGGTTTTAAGGAACTCGAACACAAAGCAGAGGCGCGCGGCCTCGATCACGCCGAATGGCTTGGCCTGCTGCTCGAATATGAACTGACGCTGCGCCGGCAAAAACAGTTCGAAACGCGCGCCAGAGCCGCGCGCCTGCGTCATGCCGCCGCCGTCGAAGATGTCGATTACCAGAACCCACGCGGGCTCGACCGTGCTTTGTTCCTCAAACTCGCCGCCTGCGACTGGATCGCCGAACGCCGCAATCTGCTCATCACCGGGGCCAGCGGTCTGGGCAAAAGCTGGCTCGCCTGCGCGCTCGGGCACAAGGCCTGCCGGGAAAACATGTCGGTTCTCTACACGCGCATGCCCCGGCTCTTCGCCGATCTGGCGATCGCCCATGGCGACGCGCGGTATGGCAGGCTCCTGCGCTCACTCGCTCGGGTCAAACTGCTCATCCTCGACGATTGGGGGCCGGAATCCCTGACGCCCGATCAAGCCCGCGATCTCCTCGAAATCGTCGAGGACCGCTACGACAAGGGCTCCCTCGTCATCACCAGCCAGGTTCCTGTCGATCGCTGGCACGATATGATTGGCGTCCCGACGCTCGCCGACGCCATTCTCGACCGAATCGTCCACAACGCCTACCGGGTCGAGCTCGCCGGAGAAAGTTTGCGCAAGCGGCAAACGTCGCCGAAATCGAAGCACTCTTGACCAATCCGGATAATCCAAACATCATCAACTTCGACCTGTGGAAGCAAGCAGCCGGTGGCCGACATCAAATCGGAACCCTGGCCGGCTTCAGATCGGAACAGGTGGCCGGATTCCTATTGGAATGCATGGCCGGCTTCGTCGGTATTCGCACTCGAGGGTGTATAGAAATCGCTACAGCGCCATAGCTGTCAGACTTGCACTTCAGCATGTACGTCTTCCTCCAGTTTCCGAGGCAGCAGCGTCATGACGCTGCGCGTCGTCTCGATGTCTCTCACCAAAGGCCCGTCCGCGAGCTTGTTGATCCACTGTAGCCGGGAGGATGCTTATGCGTGGGCCAGGTTTTTTCTTCCTGGCGCAACTTAGATACCGTAGGCTCAGCAAGAACCCAATGAGCCTTCAGGGCATCGGCCATATGACATGGCACGAAGTCGTCCCTTTTGCGGAGCCTAACGTGCCAGAGAGCATTCCTGTCAGTAGGAAAGAAAGGAAAGAGCCCGAGCGAAAGTGATACAATCAGCTTAAATTAGCGATTCGGCAAAACCGTGGAGCTTCTCGACAAACGCGTGGTCCATCCGCGCGTCCCAGAGTCGCACGCCTCCAGTGATTCCGGCAATATTGGAAACAATCTTCACCTTGGCAGGTAATGGAGACTCAATCAGCTCTGCATTGCCTCCCCCGATGTAAAGCATGTCATAGGTTATAACGGTTTCCAGTATACTGATAATCTTGCGGACGCGCTTGTTCCACCGCCGCCGCCCGGCGGCCTCAAGCGCTACCTTGCCCACGTATTCGTCATAGGTCTTATGCTTGCGGATGGGATGCTGACTGAGCTCCAAATGCGGTGCGATCTCGCCGTCCCGGAATAAAGCAAAGCCCATTCCCGTGCCCAACGTCAAAACGCATTCGAGACCTCGCCCGCTGATGACCCCGAGGCCTTGGATACTGGCGTCATTAAGCATGCGAACTGGTTTACCCAGATGCTTTGCCATCACCGCGCCAAGCCCAAAACCATGCCACTCTTTGGTCCCGAGATTAGGCGCCGTCAAAACAAAATCCCCGTGCACCACGCCCGGGAAGCCTATCGATACGCGATCAAACTTTCCGAGCCGTTGTGAGAGGCTACTCAGCGCCGCAACGACGGCGTCCGGAGTTGCCGGCTTCGGCGTTTTGACCCTTAGCGGAGCCGTAGACGGCTTTCCTGATGCATCGAGAACAGCCGCCTTAAGATGAGTGCCGCCGACGTCGATGGCAATGGTCAGAGGATTTGCTTGTCCGGTGCGGTCGACGTTATGTGCCATTCGCTCAGCATCCCCTTGTTTATTGTCTGCTGCTGTTCGACCGTGACCTAAATCGGATCTGTACGGTCCTTTAGCTGTGCAGCTTTGGCTCCCATCTCACAACGTTCCACAAAACTTGATTCGCCGTTAAGCACCTCGAACTCGGTTCGCTCACCCTCGCGCCAGAAGCGGATATCAAACTTGTGCTGGCCTAGGCGAAGATCGCTAATCGTGATGTCCGGCAACCAATCCGGCAACAACGGATCGACATAGAGTTTATTTCGTGGCGCGTCGGGCAGGAACCCCAACATGGCCTGCGTTAACATGAAGATTGATCCGGCCGCCCAGGCTTGCGGCACATTGGCGCCGATATATTGCACCGGAAATGTTGTCTCGTCGCGTAGAAAGGCGGTGTAGAGCTCCGGCAATTGGTTCAGCAAGAAATGACTCCCTCCAATGCTGATGTCATGGGCGATCCGCCCTGCCTCCGCACCGAAGCCATAGAGTTTAAATCCCATCGCAATCAATCCATTGTCGTGTGGCCACACCGATCCAGTCTGGTAATTGTATGGGTTGAATGCGGGGTTATCGGCCGAGAGCGTACGGATACCCCATCCTGTCCACATATCCGGCGCCATGAGGCGTTCCACAACAGTCTTGGCCCGCTCTCGCGGCACGATGCCAGACCAAAGGCAATGACCAGCGTTCGAGGCAACGGTCAGGACCTTCTGCTTATCGCCATCGAGCGCATAAGCGTAAAAGCCGAGTTCATCATCCCAAAACGCCGCATTGAACCGCTCAAACAGGGCGGCTGCCTTTGCCCGCAGCTCAGCCGCGCGGTCGCCATTGCCGAGCGCATCAAATATCTCGGCCATGCGGATCCACGCGCTATAAACATAACCCTGAAGCTCGCAGAGAGCCTTTGGTCCCTTCACCAAGGATCCATCCGGGTAGACGATGCAGTCTCCCGAATCCTTCCAACCCATGTTTTCATACCCCACCGGAGACCGCGTCTGGTATTCTTGAAAGCCGTCTCCATCGCGGTCTCCATACTGATCGATCCAAGATAGGCAACTCTCTACCGTCTGAAGATGCCGCTCCAATAAGGTGTGGTCACCCGTCGCACGCCATGCCGCATGCAAGGTAATCAAATAAAGCGGTGTGGCGTCCGCTGTGCCGTAATAGGGTGTGTGCGGGATCAGTTTGAAATGGGCCAGCTCGCCGTAACGCAATTCGTGGAATATCTTGCCGGGCTCAGCGTCTCGGTAGGGATCGTCTTCCTTTGCTTGAAGAGAGCCGAGGATGTCCAATGAGCCACGCGCGAATTCCGGATAGATTAAAATGTTTTGAAGCGAAACGATCAAACTGTCGCGTCCGAATGGCGCGATGAACCACGGCAGCCCGGCAGCAGGCAAAAAGACGGTATGATCCGTGCCCTGAATCGGCAGGCGGAGCGCGGCCATGTCCTCTAGTGCGCGACGAAAAAGCCGATAGAATTCTTCATTGCTCGTTTGAATTTTTGCCACCGTTCGCAGCCAATCCGCCAAGGTTTCTGCGTGGTCGGAGTTAGAATGTTGTTCGACGCAGCTGCGTGGCGCCCCCGTGTCCTTGTGATTGTCCTTCAAGCTATAAAGAAGGCACGTATGCCAGGCTTCCCCAGGTTCGAGCGCGACCTCGAAGCTAAGACGACCGTTCGCGTAGACGGCCTCTTTAGGAGAACCATGCGCGGAGATTATAATGGCCCTGCTAAAGTCACGGTTGCGATAGATTGTGCGAAGCTGTTGGCGTGCCTGTGACCACTCGGTTGTGATCCGCCCCCGGCGTACAATGTTGCCTGATTTCACCTCGAATAGATCAGCGAAGTCGCAGCGGATAGCGATCTCAAGCTGGAATTTTATCGGCTTCATGCTGTTGTTGGTTATGTCGAGATCTTCATGCATGCCACCGTAAATCCATCGGCTGATGGTGAAGCCGAGCATGCGCGGCGCGATCTTCCCGGCTTCCGTAGCAATGGAACGATTGGTAAGAAAAATCCGCGACGCGTAATAGGTAACGGCCCCGCCGTTCAGTAGCTCCCATACTTCTCCGTTGGCATAGACGGTCCAACTGCTGACAACGCGCGTATCAAGGAAGTAAAGCCCCCTTTCGCTTGGCCAATTGATCTGGCCGTCGGGGTCACTGATTAGGACGGTCTGCCCCTGGTGAATCGAGATCTGCGGCGGACCGATCTGAACCTTGAACGGCATGACGATATGCTCCCATTGAGGTACCTGTCCGGGCCGCGTCGGAACGACGATAACGAGCTAGCCGCCTGAAGCCAAAGAGGCTCCTTGGGCAAGTAGAGGGACACCGCACCGTCGGCAACCGGGTCGCCAAGAAAATTCACTGCGCATTGCTTCGCCACCAGCGCTTACGCCATCTTTATTTTTCTCGAGTTTATCCGTCTATCTCCGAAGAGTATTCGCGATCAGAGCGCTTCTGAGAACTCAGCCTAAACTGCAGCGATCGATGGTCCGTCTCGTTGTGTGAACAACAGCGGCGCGGTTCAAGTTGAGTGGATTTGTGCTTAACCGCTAGTATTCCTAACTTTGTTAATCGCCTGGACTGGATGGTTCTGTTGCCGACGCTATATGACCCCCGTCTAAGTTCTTAAGGAATTGTCCGCTCGGTGTTCTCATAGCCCTGCGGTTTCCGCGTGACGGCTCTACTGAGCGCCATCTATTGTGATTGGGGCCAGATAAGCCAAAAATGATTCAGCCTTCCAGGACTTGAGGCGAAGCGAGGCGGGAGAATGGCACGTCAGAGTGATATCGATCAGCTGGCGATCAACGCCATCCGCATGCTGGCCGTCGATGCAGTGCAGAAGGCAAATTCTGGCCATCCCGGGACCCCGATGGATGCGGCGCCGACCGCTTATGTGCTTTGGCAGCGATTTCTGCGATATGACCCAGCCGACCCTCATTGGCTGAACCGCGATCGCTTCGTCCTATCGGCCGGCCACGCGTCGATGTTGCTCTACAGCCTCATACATTTAACCGGAATAAGGTCCGCCAATCCTTCGTATGAGCAGCTGGACCGTGACGCCATCACTTTGGAGGACATCAAGAACTTTCGCCAGGCTGGCAGCCGCTGCCCCGGGCATCCGGAATATGGCTGGACCTCCGGGGTCGAAACCACGACCGGGCCGCTAGGTCAAGGCGTGGCAACCAGCGTCGGAATGGCGATCGCCGGTCGATGGTTGCGCGCAACCTATAACCGGCCCGGCTACGACCTCTTCGACTTCAACGTTTATGCACTATGCGGCGATGGCGACATGATGGAGGGGATCTCAAGCGAGGCGGCGTCCTTGGCCGGCCATCTGCGTCTGTCCAACCTATGCTGGGTCTATGACAGCAACCGCGTAACGATCGAGGGTCACACCGATATCGCGTTCACGGAAGATGTCGCCGCGCGTTTCCTCGCCTATGGCTGGAACGTGGAGCGCGTGGCGAATCCGAATGACCTCGACCTCCTAGAGCGCAGTTACCGGACCTTTCTCAACGGCCAGGATCGTCCCACACTGATCATTGTGCACAGCCACATTGGCTATGGTGCCCCACACCGGCAAGATACGCCATCAGCGCATGGCGAACCCCTTGGGGCAGAAGAGGTACGGCTGACGAAGGAGTTCTTCGGTTTCGATCCAGACCAGACTTTCGTGGTTCCGGAGGGCGTGCGGGCGCATTTTGATTCCAATATCGGAACACGGGGCGCCGAGTTATGCAAGGCGTGGAATGCGGTTTTTGCCCGCTATCGAGCTCAGTACCCCGATCTGGGCGATCAGATCCAACGCCTCCAGAAGGGCGATTTGCCGGACGGCTGGGACGCCGGCCTGCCATCCTTCGCCCCGAGCGTTAGCGGCATGTCGACGCGCGATGCATCGAGCAAGATTTTGAACGCTGCGGCCGCGCGGATACCATGGCTCGTGGGTGGCGCGGCTGATCTTGCGCCTAGTACCAAGACCCGTCTTAGTTTCGAATTTGCCGGGGACTTTCAGGCCGATGGCCGACTCGGCGACTATCGCGGCCGAAATTTCCACTACGGCGTTCGTGAGCATGCCATGTGCGCAGCGGTTAACGGCATGACGCTAACTGGCATGCGGGCCTTCGCGTCCGGATTTTTGATCTTTACCGATTATGCGCGTGGCGCAATCCGTTTGGCGTCGCTGATGGAACTGCCGGTTCTCCATATTTGGACGCATGATTCGATCAGTGTTGGTGAGGATGGACCGACCCATCAACCGATCGAACAGATCGTCTCGCTGCGCGCGATCCCCGGGATGATCGTCATCCGGCCGGCCGATGCCAATGAAATGACCGAAGCCTATCGTCTCATTCTGGGGCTCAAGAACCGACCTGCCGCGCTGATCTGCTCGCGACAGGCGCTGCCGATCGTCGACCGCAGTCAATTCGCTCCAGCCAATCAACTGGTGCAAGGCGCCTATATTCTCGTCGACGCCTTAGATTCCATGCCGGACGTGATCTTGATCGGCAGTGGCAGCGAAGTATCGCTGTGTGTCGTAGCGCGCGATCTCCTCGCCACAGAGAATATTAAAGCCCGCGTCGTCAGCATGCCGTCATGGGAACTCTTCGATGCCCAGGAACCGGCCTACCGGCAAAGCGTGCTACCGCCTGCGGTGACGGCAAGGGTCACGGTGGAAGAAGCCTCACCTATCGGTTGGGAGCGATATGCTGGACCGAACGGCGTTGTCCTTGGAATGCGCAGCTTTGGCATGTCGGCGCCAATGAAGATTGTTGCTGAGCATTTCGGCTTCAAAGCGGAGCATGTGGCCGCTGCAGCCAAAGCCACCATCCGCCGCGCTGCGGGCGGAACGAGCTCGCCTGATGATCAGTATCGTCGTTCATAGGAGAACGCAAATGCAGCTTGGCATGATTGGTCTTGGTCGAATGGGTGCCAATATGACGGTGCGGCTCATCAAGGCAGGCCATGACTGCACGGTTCATGATAGCCACCTTGAGCCAGTTCAGGCACTGGTTAAGCAGGGGGCAAAAGGTTCGACCGATCTAACGGTTTTCGTCAAGAGTCTGGCAAAGCCCCGTGCCGTGTGGCTGATGGTGCCGGCCGCGGCGGTCGATCCTGTGCTCGCCTCGCTGACACCACTGCTCGAGAGGGGCGATATCGTGATCGACGGTGGCAACTCCTATTATCATGACGACATTCGCCGTGCTCACGAGCTTAAGCAAGCAGGAATTCATCATGTCGATGTCGGTGTCAGCGGGGGAGTTTGGGGCTTAGAGCGTGGCTACTGCCAAATGATTGGCGGCGAGCTCGAAATTGTCCAGTATCTCGATCCCATCTTCCGAGCCCTTGCACCGGGCGTCGGCGCCGCGCCGCGCACCCCAGGCGCAACAGGCGAACCGAGCCAAGCAGAATATGGTTATCTCTATTGTGGGCCGAACGGTGGTGGTCATTTCGTCAAAATGGTCCACAATGGCATCGAATATGGCATTATGGCCGCCTATTCAGAAGGGTTGAACATCATCAAGAGCGCCAATGTCGGGCGCAAGAGCCGCGACGTAGATGCGGAGACGACCCCTTTGCGCAATCCAGAATTCTACCGCTACGAATTTGACATTGCCCAAATTGCCGAAGTCTGGCGGCGCAGCAGCGTCATCGGCTCATGGTTACTCGATCTCACCGCCGCGGCGCTGCGCACCAATCCAGAACTGTCGAGTTTCGAAGGACATGTCTCGGATTCCGGCGAGGGGCGCTGGACGTTACATGCGGCGATCGACGAAGGAGTCCCTGTACCAGTCATCAGTGCGGCATTATTTGGACGGTTCGAATCGCGCGGGCTAGCGGAATATGCCGACAAGCTCTTATCCGCGATGCGATACGAGTTCGGCGGCCACATCGAGAAAACCGGAAGCGAAGGAACTCCTTGAATGCGCCGTCCGGTCTCCGATGCGATCGTTTTCTTTGGGGCCACGGGCGACCTTGCCTACAAGCAGATTTTTCCCGCGTTGCAAGGACTGATTCGTGACGAAGGGCTCGATATACCAATCATTGGTGTTGCCAAGGCGGGATGGTCGCTCGATCAGCTGAAGGCGCGCGCCGAGGACAGCCTTTGCACCCATGGCGGACTCGATACCAAAGCCTTCGCCAAGCTTACCCATCTGCTCCGCTATGTCGATGGTGACTATAGTGATCCGTCAACCTATGTGCGGCTGCGCCAGGAACTGGAGGATGCGAGGCGGCCGCTGCATTATCTCGCCATTCCTCCGAGCCTGTTTGCGACTGTGGCAGAGGGGCTCGCAAAACAGGGCGCCGGGGCAAACGCGCGCCTCGTTGTCGAGAAGCCTTTCGGCCGCGATAGAGAGTCGGCGCGCCAACTCGATCGCATTCTCAACCGCTTCTTTCCGGAAGACAACATCTTCCGGATCGATCACTATCTCGGCAAGGAGCCGGTGCAGAACATAGTTTATACCCGATTTGCGAATGCGATGTTCGAACCGATCTGGAACCGCATCTACATCAACAGCATTCAGATCACCATGGCTGAAAGTTTCGGCGTACAGGATCGTGGCAAATTCTATGATGAGACCGGTGCCATTCGCGATGTGTTTCAAAACCACATGCTGCAGGTGCTCGCTAACTTGACCATGGATCCGCCGACTGGCGAGGAATGCGACGCCATGCGCGAGCGGAAAGCGGGTTTGCTGAAGGCGGTGCGGCCGCTCGATGCGGCGCATGTCGTTCGCGGCCAATACGCTGGTTATCACTCGGTGTCAGGCGTCAAATCCGGCTCAACGGTCGAGACTTTCGTGGCAGCCAAGCTTTTCATCGATTCGTGGCGGTGGGCGGGCGTACCGATTTATATTCGGGTGGGCAAGGCGCTACCAGTGACCGCCACAGAGGTAATGGTGGATTTCAAAAGACCACCGCGCGACTCCTTCGCGGAAATCGTTCCCCCGGCCTCGGGTCATATGCGGATAAGGATCAGTCCAGATGTCAGCATCGCGTTGGGTTTGCGGGTCAAACATCCGGGCGAAGGCATGGAGGGCCGAGACGTCGAGCTGGTCCTGACCGAGCAGGAAAAGGCATTCCTGCCGCCCTATCAACGTCTGCTGGGCGACGCAATGCATGGCGTTGGCGATCTTTTCGGCCGGCAAGACATTGTCGATGCCCAATGGCGCGTCGTGGATCCGGTTCTGGACGAGGTTGCTCTGCCGATCATCTACGAACAGGGAAGCTGGGGGCCTGAGGAAGCCAATGAGCTGATCGGGCCGGAGGGCCCGTGGCACAATCCGAAGTCGAATTCGCTGGGGTCATGAGCACGATGCCTTGCCTGAATTCGTGACCCCGCCAGGGAGACGTACCCATGAAAGCAACAAAACTACTGTATGATCTTGGCCAGAGTCTTTGGCTCGATAACATCACCCGCGATCTCCTCACCAGCGGCACACTGAAGAAGTATATCGAGTCCTTGTCGGTCACCGGTCTGACCTCGAACCCAACGATTTTTGACCACGCCATCGTGCGCAGCAACGCCTATGACGCGGAAATCCGTCGACTGGTTGGACGTGGCCTATCAGGCGAGATGCTGTTCTTCGAGCTCGCTATACAGGATCTCACCCAGGCGGCAGACTTGTTTGCGCCAATTTATGAGCGAACCAAAGGCGTGGACGGATGGGTTTCACTCGAGGTTTCGCCGCTATTGGCCTATGATTCGCAAAAATCCTCAGATGAAGCGAAGGCTCTGCATGCGAAGGCCAATCGCCGGAACCTATTCATCAAGATTCCCGGCACGCGGGAGGG
This sequence comes from uncultured Methylocapsa sp., assembly GCA_964440215.1. Lineage (GTDB taxonomy): Bacteria > Pseudomonadota > Alphaproteobacteria > Rhizobiales > Beijerinckiaceae > Methylocapsa. The sequence continues at coordinate 5,709 of CAYTRB010000068.1, read as the reverse complement.
GCTGTTGGCAATCGAGGAGACAATTGCCTCTGGTGTCCCGGTCAATGTCACTTTGCTGTTTTCACGCGAGCAATATGAAGCCGCCGCGGAGGCCTATCTGAGAGGCCTCGAACGGCGTCTCTCGGCGGAGCTGAGCCTCGATGTGCATTCCGTCGCCTCACTATTCGTAAGCCGTTGGGATAAAGCAACCATGGACAAGGTGCCCAGTAATTTGCGCGATAAGCTCGGAATCGCGATTTCGCAGCAAGCCTATAAAAGCTACCGGGATCTTTTGGAAACCGACCGCTGGCAGCGATTAGCGGCCCATGGCGCGCATCCACAGCGTCTGCTCTTTGCGAGCACGGGGACCAAGGATCCACAGGCCTCCGATGTCCTCTACATCGGTGCCCTCGCAGCTCCCAATACCATCAACACCATGCCCGAAGAAACGCTTCTCGCCTTTGATGCGCATGGCCGGGTCGATCGGACCTTGCCGCGTGATGGCGGCGACGGCGACGAGACGGTAGCGGCTTACGGCAGAGCAGGCATTAATGTCATGAAACTCGCGCGCGAGCTTCAGATGCAAGGGGCAAAATCATTCGACGAATCCTGGCAGGATTTGTTGGATGCCATAAAGATGAAGAGCCAGTCTTTGGCCTAACCACCATCGGGGCTCAGCCATGACCGATATCAAACCGGCAGCAACGCCAGCTTATCAGGCTCTGACGGTCCATTACGATAAGATCAAGAAGCTGCATCTGCCACTTATGCAAAACTTCCGCGCTCGACACCAGAACCGACTACAAATTCCTTGAAGGAAAGTGGATGCGCATAGCGCTGGTCGCACCTCTCGCGGAAGCGGTCCCTCCGAAGCTTTATGGCGGAACCGAGCGCGTTGTGTCCTGGTTGGCGGAAGAGCTTGTCCGGCAAGGGCACCGGGTTGCTTTATTCGCCAGCGCAGAGTCCGAGACGGCAGCGGAGCTTATCGTCTGCGCGCCGCAGAGCCTAAGACTTGCCGGGTATCGTGACCATCTGGGCAACACCCTCGCCATGCTGCGCGAGGTACGGCGGCGCGCCGATGATTTTGACATCATCCATTTTCACGTGGACCTCCTGCCGCAAGCCCTGTTCCACGATCTTGCCCACAAATGTCTCGTGACACTGCATGGACGCCTCGATCTCCCCGATACCTTGCCGCTCTATAAAGCCTATCCGGAGATGCCGCTGGTTTCCATCTCAAACGCGCAACGACGTCCCATGCCGCATAATGCAAATTGGCTTGCGACGATCCCACACGGCCTTCCGACGAGCGTCTGTCCGTTCAGCCGGGATGGCGGCAGCTATTTGGCTTTCCTCGGTCGAATCTCGCCGGAAAAGCGCCCGGACCGCGCGATAGAAATTGCCAAACGAGCCGGTATCCCGTTGAGGCTCGCGGCAAAAGTGGACGCTGTCGATATGACATATTTCAAGACCGAGATCGCCCCACTGCTTGATCATCCCCTCATTGAGTTCATCGGAGAAATCGGTGAAACCCAAAAAAGTGAGTTTCTCGGTAAGGCCCGCGCGCTGTTGTTTCCAATCGACTGGCCGGAACCTTTCGGTCTGGTCATGATCGAAGCGATGTCGGTTGGAACACCGGTAATCGCTTGGCCTAACGGTTCCGTGCCAGAAGTCATTATAGACGGCATCAGCGGCTGGATCGTTAATTCCATCGAGGCTGCGGCAGAAGCTGCTCAGCAGGCCTCTGCCATGGACCGAAGCATAGTGCGCACCGAGTTCGAACGGAGGTTTACCGCCGAGCGGATGGCGGAGGCCCATATCGCTGCGTACCGATCGCTGCTATCATGCAATTCTGTGTCGTCAGCGCTTGATGGGGAGCTTATCGAGCGTGCTATGGCGCCGCGCGCTGTGTCCGAGCCTTCGACAGCCATTTGGGAACAACTAGCAGCTAAGCGCGGCGCCGCGTTCTTGAATAGGGCTGATTGAAGAGATAACTCAGAAAGCGAAACACCAGACCGGCTTGACCGGCTTTGGGGCACGGCCACCAGCGCTTCACACCTTAGGCATTTTCAGATCTGATTCTGGCCAAATGGAGAACGGACATCGTAGACAACACACAAGAGGCAGAGCGCCGCACAGAGGGCGTCAGGGACGCCACGATTGGCCTGCCCCAGCACTATATCGAAATCGCGGGATCCCTCGTCCAGCGATCGCTGCGCAGTCTGAAAGATGGCGATGCTTTCGCGGTCTTCGACGAGTATGGCGACATCGGTGTCTTTGGCTCCGGACCCGAGGGACTCTATTTCAATGACACCCGGTTTTTGTCCCGGTATGACCTCCGTTTCGAGGGCAAACGGCCGTTGTATTTGGCCTCGGTGGTTCAAGACGACAATGCCGCGCTCTCAGTTAACCTTGCCAACCCAGATGTTCACGCGAACGGACTCATTTCGCTGCCGCGCGACACGATCGCGATCGAACGCACGAAATTCCTTTGGCAGGCGGTCTGCTATGAAAGGATCGGTTTTCACAATTACGCCGATAGCACTCGGCATTTCCGCATCGAGATTGGATTTGCCGCCGATTTTCACGATCTGTTCGAGGTGCGCGGAACGTCGCGCAAGCGGCGAGGCACCAGTACCTCAGTGGTCACTAAGGAAGGCGTTGGATTCTATTACGCGGGACTCGACGAATTAAAACGCAAGACGGAATTGCGGTTTTGTCCTCGGCCTTCTCGTCTTGAGACAAATCGCGCGACCTTCGAATTCGAGCTCGCATCCCACGAACGCAAATCGCTCTTCGTGTCGGTTCTTTGCGAGGACAGAAACAAGCCGCGATGCGATTCTTTCGGACATGCTTTCCGGGCGAGGCGGCGTGCCATCCGGCACAAGGCGACCGGCATCGCGACGATTGAAAGTTCGAACGAGCTCTTCAATGAAGTCTGCCAGCGGGCTACCGCCGACCTCTATATGCTGATGACGCGGACCCGCCATGGGCTTTATCCTTATGCGGGAATACCCTGGTACAGCACGGTGTTCGGCCGCGATGGGATTATCACGGCCATGCTGCTTTTATGGCTTGACCCGTCCGTCGCCAAAGGCGTTCTTGGGGTTCTCGCCGAGACTCAGGCAAAAACCCTCGATCCTCTTTCCGACGCGCAACCGGGCAAAATCCTGCATGAGACCCGGAAAGGGGAAATGGCGAGTCTTGGTGAAGTGCCTTTCCGGCTCTATTATGGGACCGTCGATGCAACGCCGCTCTTTGTCATGCTGGCTGGCATGTATTTCGACCGGACCGGCGATATCGGAACGATCACTGCCCTCTGGCCGAATATCAAGGCGGCATTGCACTGGATCGATACATTTGGCGATTCGGATGGGGACGGCTTCGTCGAATATGCGCGTCAAACCGACGCTGGCCTTGTCAATCAGGGCTGGAAAGATTCCTACGATTCAATCTTTCACGCCGATGGCACAATGGCGAGCGGTCCGATCGCGCTTTGCGAAGTGCAGGGCTATGTGTTTGCTGCAAAGTCACACGCAGCTAAGCTCGCGCATCGCATGGGCGAGGTTGATTTGGAGATCAAGCTGCGCGGCCAGGCGCAAATCCTGCGAATGAATTTTGAGGAGGCTTTTTGGTGCGAGGATCTCGGCACCTATGCCTTGGCGCTCGACGGCGGCAAGACCCCATGCCGGGTCCGGACATCAAATGCGGGTCATGCGCTCTTTACCGGGATAGCGGCACCGAAGCGGGCGGCGCGTGTTGCCCAGACATTGCTTGGCCCGGATTCCTTCAGCGGCTGGGGCATAAGAACGGTTGCCAGCGGCGAGCTGCGGTTCAATCCGATTTCCTATCACAACGGCTCGATCTGGCCGCACGATAATGCAATAATTGCGCTTGGCCTTGCCCGTTATGGCTTGATATCTCAGGCTGCACGAGTCTTTTCCGCGATGTTTGAAGCTGCGGCCTATCAGGATTTGCGCCGCTTGCCGGAATTGTTCTGCGGCTTCATCCGCAAGCCGCACCGCGGGCCAACCGCCTATCCTGTTGCATGCGCGCCGCAAGCCTGGGCGTCGGCCGCGCCTTTTGCCTTTCTCGGGGCTTGTCTAGGCATGGAGCTGAGTCATGATAGCAATGCCGTGACCTTTCATGATCCCGCGATGCCTGCTTTTTTGGACTATGTAATCTTGAACCAATTGAGTCTGGGCAATTCGCGAGTCGATGTTAAACTTCAGCGGTACGGCGGTGATGTCACCCTCAATTTATTGCACCGGCGGGGCGATGCGAAAGTCATGCTGGTAAAATGAGTTGAGCCGATTGTATGTGCCGGGAGCAATAATGCCTCACTAAAGTGGAGCCACAGGTCCGATGTTTTTCGCTTCCCACCGCGCCAGACCAGACACACTGATCACGCCGACGATCGCGCTGATGCGGTGAATTCACCCGAGGCTTCAGAGTCATGGCTTTATGTTCGGAAATCTGTTGATCGAGTGTGATTCGGCTCCAGGCTCCACTTTTGGCCCCCAATCGGCTAAACTAGCGGCACGATAATTGATGTCACGCCGTCGCCGCCCTCCTGCATGTGGTAAGGGCGCCGCGCGGCACCCTTACCAGACCGGTCAGTAGTGGTGGTGGTAATAATGGCGATGGTACCTGCGATGGTAATAAGCGGAACGAGATTCATATCGTGGCCCCGGATTGACGCCAAGCGCACCATTCACACCACCCACCGCGCCACCAACCGGACCCGCGGAGTAATTCCCGTCCGCCGCGCCGCGATGCATGCCTCCGATGATGCCTTGCGCGTGAACCACGACTGGCGCGGCTAGCAGAGCTACAACCACGGCAATTCCAAATTTCTTCCGCATCGTCTTTTCTCCTTACTGACTTCTATACGCAGCTGTGCGGCTAACCCATAGCCTTCCGAGATAGTTCCATCACCAAGCAAGCCGGAATGTTACTGCAAAGTCCCGAAGGAGCTTGCCGAGTTCCTCGGAGTGTTGAAAGGCGCGTCCAATGAGCATTCGCTTTTGTATGAGAGCAGCCTTTGTCAGCGGCTTTCTAAAACCATTCTGCCGCCTCCATCAAACCGCTCACCACATCGTAGCGGTAGAGGTACAAGATCGAGAGGACACATGTCTGGCATCAGCACTTGTGAGACATATGTGGACGGCCTCATGGCAAGCATTTTTTTTGCGCTGGACGGTTTGCTCGGCTGCGGTCATATGTCCGGCCTGGTGGCGCGGCGCATATGTCCGCTGGCCCTGATGAAGTTCGACGATCGGAATCCCTATCAGATTTGCGAGCTTCAAGCTCATGTCTCACAACAGGTTGTTTTTGGTCTTCGGTGGCGCGTGTCGGTCATCGCTTCTCAATGCGCTTGCCAAACTTCAAACTGTGATCTGTGCAACTGCTCCGTGATATTCTTGCAGGAAGGGCGGCGTCTTTACGCCTTCGCAAATATTTCGGCGTGGAAGATTTTGCCGGTCCTCATTATCGCCCAGATGATCCGGGCGAGCTTGTTGGCCATCGCCACCGTGACAAGACGAGCCTCCTTTTTCGCCAGAAGCGCTCTAATCCAGTCGGCGCGCGCGCCTTTGTGCTTACTCACGCTACGCAGCAGTGAAGTTGCAGAGAGCACGAGCAGTTTTCTGATGTAACAATTTCCCTGCTTGGTAAGCCGCCGAGCGTCTGCTTGCCGCCACTTGAGTTTTGCCGCGGCGTGAGCCTGAG
>CAYTRB010000067.1:0-16481 GCA_964440215.1 uncultured Methylocapsa sp. | reverse complement strand
CCCTTCAATGCCTGGGTTTTCCTGAAATCGCTTGAAACCCTTGCCTTGCGCGTTCACCAGCAGACGCAAAGTGCTGCGCGGATCGCCGAATTCCTAAGCAGCCACCGTCATGTTCTTAAGGTTCGCTACCCAGGCAGGCCGGATCATCCGCAGGCCGATGTGGTCAAGCGGCAAATGTCGGGCGGCGGCACTCTCGTTGCTTTCGAAGTCCACGGCGGCAAGCAAGCCGCCTATGCCGTCGGCAATCGGCTTTCCCTCATTACCATTGCAAATAATCTCGGTGATGCAAAAAGCCTCATCACCCATCCGGCTACGACGACCCATCAAAGGCTGACACCGGAGGCGAGGGCCGCGTTGGGCGTGGGGGAAGGGCTGTTGCGGCTTTCCGTCGGGCTTGAGGACGCGGCGGATCTGATCGCGGATTTGGACGCGGCGCTGGCAAGCCTCGACCGCCAGGATCTCGCCGCCGAGTGACGTGCAACATCTCGGTTTGGTGCCGCGCGGCTTGACGCAGGCCTTCCGCCTTCTTACTTTGCCAAGAGTCAAGCGCGAGTCCCCGCGCCGGAATTTCACGAGAGATGGCCATGTCCACGGTAAAAGTCACGGATGCCAATTTTAAGTCCGAAGTCGTGGGGTCCAGCGGGCCCGTCGTCGTGGATTTCTGGGCCGAATGGTGCGGTCCGTGCAAGATGATCGGTCCTCTGCTTGAAGAAATCGCGACGGAATTGAAGGGTCAGGTTACCATCGCCAAGCTGAATGTCGACGAAAACCCCGGCGTCGCTGGAACCTATGGAATTCGCAGCATACCAACGCTGATGCTGTTCAAGGACGGCAAGCTTGCTTCCAGTAAGATTGGTGCCGCGCCGAAAGGCGAGTTGAAAAGATGGATCACGGAGGCGATCTGACACGCGCCATTCCGGCAGGGTCCTGCCGGAAAGTTCCTGCCGGCAAGGGCCTCGCGCGAGGCCCTTTTGGCTTGAAGAACACCTAAAAATCCTGATCGCTCTTCACGAGCGGGCCGCGCTTCCCTTTATTTTTATCTGGTGGGGCTGTGCCGCGCCGCGCAAATGGCGGCCCATGACCGGTTGATTTTATCGCAAGGATTGTGAGAAGAGCCATCGCTCTGGGTCGCGGCGTTGGCGCATTGGGTTTGGGGCGGACGCATGGGCAAATATGCGGTGAAGGAGATTTTCCTCACCTTGCAGGGCGAGGGCGCCCAGGCGGGGCGCGCCGCCGTATTTTGCCGCTTTTCCGGCTGCAATCTCTGGTCTGGCCAGGAAAAGGATCGGGCCTCTGCCATCTGTGGTTTCTGCGATACGGATTTTATTGGCATGGATGGCCCGGGCGGCGGCAGCTTCACCGATGCTGAGGCGCTTGCCAGTGCGATCGGGCGCGCCTGGGCGGGCGGCAAAACAAACCGGTTCGTGGTATTCACCGGCGGCGAACCATTGTTACAGCTCGATCAAGCGCTGATCGGCGCGGTCCATGCGCGCGGCTTCGAAGCAGCCGTCGAAACCAACGGCACGCTGCCGCCGCCGCCCGGCCTCGACTGGCTTTGCGTCAGCCCCAAGGCCGGCGCGCCGCTCGTTGCGAAAGCCGGGTCCGAACTGAAGCTCGTTTTCCCGCAAGAAGGCTTGCCGCCGGATGATTTGTCAGGCCTCGCCTTCTCACATTTCTGGTTGCAGCCAATGGATGGCCGTGATCTTGCCGCGAATACGGTGGCGGCCATTGCTTATTGTCTCGATCACCCGCGCTGGCGGCTTAGCCTGCAAACCCACAAGTTCATTGGCATCCCATGAAGGCCATGTCGTGAAGATTTCACAGGCCTTCCGTTTCGAGGCGGCGCATGTTTTGCCGAATGTCGCCGAGGAGCACCGCTGCCGCCGGCTGCATGGGCATTCCTATCGGGTGGAATTGCGGCTTGAAGGGCCTGTCGATCCAGTCACCGGCTTTGTCGCCGATTTCCTCGCAATCGAAGCCGTCTTTAAACCTTTGCTTGACCGGCTCGACCATTATTATTTGAACGATATCGAGGGGCTCGAAAATCCGACGGCGGAAAATATCGCGATCTGGATCTGGGAGCGGACGAAGGCATCACTGCCGCAACTTGCGAGCGTGGTCGTGTTCGAGACGCAAGACTGTTTCGCCGAATATGACGGACATTGAGTACGGCTGCCTCAGCCGCTCCCTTGCGGAGCCTTTTGTATGATTACAATTTCAAGATTGGTGTTGGTCTTTTCCGCTATAAGTCTCGCTTGTATAAATCTTGTCTCCGCCGCAGTTGCTGATGACCGGGTTCGGTTTCGTTGCGAGGACGGACGCAAATTCACGATCACATTCCTGACGGCGAACGACAATCAATTGGCCCGCTTGGTTTTTGCTGGAAGCCGGCAAACCATCACCCTGAAAAACCAGGTCATGGCGAGCGGCATTTTTTATGCGGGCGATGGTTGGGAATACCACGAATGGCAGGGCAAGAGCACCTTGGTGGAAATGAGTTCCGCCAAGCCGAAAGAGATCGCTTGCTCACGGAATTAAAGTTTATTCACCGTCGCCAACGCCGGCCGCGCGCCCGGCAACGGCCAAATCCTTTTCCTCAAGCCAGAGCGCGTTGATGATCGAAAAGGAGATGGCAAAGCTTACTCCAAGAACCCAAGAAAAGTACCACATGGACTGATTTATCCCCGGTTAGTAAAGGCTTGCGCTGTTGTCCTCGATATAGGCTATCGTCACGCGGCCGCGCAGCACGCGAAAGACGAAAGCCGTGTACGCCAGAACGATCGGCAGCAAGACTACGACCACTGTGAGCATGATGAGCAAAGTCGTCCGGCTTGACGAGGAATCCCAAACGGTGAGGCTTGCATTGGGATCGAGCGAAGACGACAGCAAAAACGGAAAAGCACTAAGGCCCGCTGTGCCGATCACGCCGAGAAGGGCCGTGGCGCTCGCGATAAACGCGAGCCACCCGCGCCGCCGCGAGGCCAATAACAGCCAAGCGGACAAGGCACCGATGAAAACCAGGGCCGGGGCAAGCAACATCCAAGGGTGTGCCGCAAAGTTCGAGAGCAATAAGCCGCCGCCGCGCTCAACCGTCTTCAACAAAGGGTTTGACGGGCCGTCATGCTGTAGATCGCTGGTGATCCGGTAGCCCTCCACGCCGAACTTCGCGTAGACGCCTCCGGCGATGAACAGAGCAAGCAATATAAGAGCAGCGCTCCGCGCCCAGCCCGCCGCGCGATCAGCCACCGGCTGGTCCGTCTTCAGCGCCAGATAAGTGCCGCCATGCATGATCAGCATCGCACAGCTCACAAGTCCGCAAAGCAGCGCGAAAGGATTGAGAAGGCCGAGAAGATCCCCCTCATAGGTCATGCGCAAGGCGCCGTCGAAGCGGAACGGCACGCCGCGCAACGCATTGCCGACGGCAACGCCAAAAATCAAGGCGGGAACCACGCCGCTAATGAATAAGGCAAAATCCCAGAATGTGCGCCAGACCGGATTTTCGATCTCGGAGCGGAACTTGAAACTCACCGGGCGCAAGATCAATGCGGCGAGGGCGAGGAACATGGCGAGATAAAAGCCGGAGAAAGCAACCGCATAGAGCATTGGCCAGGCGGCGAAGATGGCGCCGGCGCCAAGGATCAGCCAAACCTGATTTCCCTCCCACACCGGGCCTATCGCGTTCAACACGACGCGGCGTTCCTTATCGGTCCGCGCGACGAAGGGCAGCAGTATGGCGGCGCCAAGATCGAATCCATCCATGATCGCAAAACCAATCAGCAAGGTGCCGAGCAAAAGCCACCAAATCAGGCGCAAGATTTCATAGTTCAGCATGATCCGCTCCTTTAGACCATCAGCGCTTCAAGAGACATCGCTCATGGTCTCACAGTGTTTGCTTAGCCGCACGATCGATCCAAATGCCTGCACCGTTCTGCACCCTATTCGGCGCCGCTCGCGGCGGGTAATTCCCTTGTCCGGGGCTGCGTTACGATATGTCCCGGGCCGAGACGAATAGCCTTGATCATGAGATAGATCTCGACAATGAGCAGCGTCGAATAGAAACCGATGAAGCCAAAGAGCGTGACAAGAACATTGTTCGCGGTGATGCTCGACACCGCAAGGAAAGTCGGCAGAACGCCTTCGACCACCCATGGCTGGCGGCCGACTTCCGCGACGATCCAGCCAGACTCGGCGGCGATCCAGGGAAGCGGCAGGGAGAATGCGAGCAGCCACAGCAACCAGCGCGCCTTCAGGAGGCGGCCGGTCGACGTCAGATAGAAGGCGAGGCCGAACAAAAATATAAAATAAAAGCCAAGACCAACCATCAGGCGGAACACCCAAAAGAGCAGCGCGACATTCGGCACGGTGCCCCACGCGGCCTTTGAAATTTCAGCGTCGGTCGCGTTTTCGATGTCGGGACGGATTTGCTTCAGGAGGAGCGCATAGCCGAGTTCGCCGATATATTGATCGAGCTCGGCCCGGGCGTTCGGGTCGTTCCGGTTGGCGCGCAGTTTTTCGAGCGCGGAATAGGCAAGGAGTCCGGATAAAATATGGTCCTCGTTATGTTGGACCAGGTCCGTGATGCCGGGCACCGTCTCGTCGATGGAATGCGTCGTGATGAGGCCAAGCACCCAAGGTATCCGCAACGCATATTCGGTTCGATGCGTGGCTTGGTTGGGCAGCCCGAAAAGCGTGAATGAGGCAGGTGGAGGCTCGGTCTCCCACATCGCTTCGATCGAGGCGATTTTCATCCTTTGCGTGTCGGTGGCCGTATAGCCGCTGGCATCGCCGAGCACGACGACGGACAGCGCGGAGGCGATGCCGAAGCTGACCGCGACCGTGATCGAACGCCGCGCGATCTCGACATGCTTGCCTAGCAGCAGATAAATCGCGCTTATCGAGGCAACGAACATAGCGCCGGTGACATAGCCAGCGCTGACCGTATGGACGAATTTCTCTTGCGCAACGATATTGAAAATGATCTCCCCGAAATCGGTGACTTCCATCCGCATCGTGTCCGGATTGAAATGGGCGCCAACGGGATGCAGCATCCAGCCATTGGCAACCAGAATCCAGAGCGCTGATAGATTGGACCCGATCGCGACGAGCCAAGTGACGCCCAGATGCGCCACTTTCGACAGGCGGTCCCAGCCAAAAAAGAACAGCCCGACAAAAGTGGCTTCGAGGAAAAAGGCCATCAAACCCTCGATGGCGAGCGGCGCGCCAAAAATGTCACCGACATAATGGCTGTAATAGGCCCAGTTCATCCCGAATTGGAATTCCATGGTGATGCCGGTGGCGACGCCCATGGCGAAATTGATGCCGAACAAAACGCCCCAAAATTTGGTCGCCTGGCGCCAGACCTCCTTGCCGGTCATGACATAGACGCTCTCCATGATGCCAAGCAGAATGGAAAGGCCGAGCGTCAAGGGCACGAAGAGAAAATGATACATGGCGGTCAGGCCGAATTGCAGCCTGGAAAGCTGCACGACGTCCATGGCGGTGCTCATGGGTAAATGCTCCTTGGCTCTGGGCTCGCCGTCGAGGCTCCGATCAAGCGCTCTTGCATGCTCGCTGCGTCAATCCTCGGCCGTTGCCTCGGGCTGAACACGAAGAGAGCCGCGGCAAGGATGACGATCAGCTTCACCGCCAAGGCAAGAGTGACTTCCGGGATCAGCGGATGGCGTGACATGCCTAGCCTTCTATTGCAATGCGGCAATTAGCAATTGATATGGATCAGCTCATGCTTACGATCACTGACTTATGACAGCGCCGAAGCCTAGCCGGCGTCAACGTGGCAAATATGCAACTTGAAAATTTTGACTTGCTGATCCACAGGCCCATCCGCGCAATCGTGCGGCGGCCAGACGCACCGTTTTAAGCCTGTGGAACAATAAGTCTCTTCTCAATCGTCAATATGACGCTACATCTATGTCAAGCAAGATGTCCGGGAAGCTGGACAATGCCGGAAACCGGCGCGGTCTTAGAAGATTCTCAGGGAGGCAAGCATGGTCGATAAAATTCTAGCCGACATCGCCAATCAGATCGCGATCCGGCCGCATTATGACAATTTCATTGGCGGCAAATGGGTTCCCGCGGTCAAGGGTCAGAGATTCGAGAATATTTCGCCGATCGACGGTCATGTGGTTTGCACGATTGCACGTTCCACCGCGGAAGATGTCGAACTGGCGCTCGACGCCGCGCATGCGGCGCGGGAGGCCTGGGGCCGTGCGTCGCCAGCCGAACGTTCGCTGGTGCTGTTGCGCATCGCCGACAGGATCGAGCAGAAGCTCGATCTCCTCGCCTTGGTCGAGACGATCGACAATGGCAAGCCCATTCGTGAAACCAAGGCGGCCGATCTGCCGCTGGCGGTCGATCATTTCCGCTATTTCGCAGGTTGCATAAGGGCGCAAGAGGGAAGCATCGGCGAAATCGACCACGATACGGTCGCTTATCATTTTCATGAGCCGCTGGGCGTGGTGGCTCAGATCATCCCGTGGAATTTCCCGCTTTTGATGGCGGTGTGGAAACTCGCGCCGGCGCTCGCCGCCGGCAATTGCGTCGTTTTAAAGCCGGCCGAGCAGACACCCATGAGCATCATGGTCCTCATGGACGTGATCGGCGATCTGCTGCCGCCTGGCGTCGTCAATGTGATCAACGGCTTTGGCGTCGAGGCAGGCAAGCCGCTCGCCCAGAGCAAGCGGATCGCCAAGGTCGCCTTCACCGGCGAGACAACGACGGGCCGGCTCATCATGCAATATGCGTCGGAGAACATTATTCCGGTGACCTTGGAGCTTGGCGGCAAATCGCCCAACATCTTCTTCGAGGATGTCGCCGCCAAGGACGATGATTTCCTCGACAAGGCGCTCGAAGGCTTTGCGATGTTTGCCTTCAACCAGGGCGAGGTCTGCACCTGCCCGTCGCGCGCGCTGGTTCATGAAAAAATCTACGATCGCTTCATCGAGCGGGCACTCACCAGGGTCAAGGCGATGCGCCAAGGCAATCCGCTCGACCCAGAGACCCAAGTCGGCGCGCAAGCCTCGAACGACCAGCTTGAAAAAATCCTCTCCTATATCGACATCGGCCGCCAGGAGGGCGCCAAGGTTCTGACCGGCGGCGCCCGTGCTGTCGTGGGGCCGGAATTCGCGGGCGGATTTTATGTCCAGCCGACAATTCTCGAAGGTCACAACAAAATGCGCATCTTCCAAGAGGAAATTTTCGGCCCCGTTCTTTCGGTGACGAAATTCAAGGACGATGAAGAGGCGCTCGCCATCGCCAATGATACGCTCTATGGGCTCGGCGCCGGACTCTGGACTCGTGACGGCACCCGCGCCTACCGGTTTGGCCGCGCGCTGCAAGCGGGGCGGGTATGGACGAATTGCTACCATCTCTATCCGGCACACGCGGCCTTTGGCGGCTATAAGCAGTCGGGGATTGGCCGCGAGAATCACAAGATGATGCTCGACCATTATCAGAAGACCAAGAACATGCTTGTCAGCTACAGCCCGAAAGCGCTTGGCTTCTTCTGAGCTACGGAGTTTGGAGATGGTGGAACGTGTCGTCGCGACCAAGCAGGCGGAGGACCTCATCGCGCGGCTGAAGGAGACACATGGTGCCCTGCTGTTTCACCAATCGGGCGGCTGTTGCGACGGCAGCTCACCCATGTGTTTCCCAAGGGCCGAGTTTCGCACCGGGCAAAGCGACGTCCTTTTGGGGGAGATCGCCGGTTGTCCCTTTTATATCGGCGCCGCTCAATTCGAATATTGGGCGCACACGCAATTGATCATCGATGTCGTTCCTGGGCGGGGCGGGGGCTTTTCCGCCGAGGCACCCGAAGGCGTGCGCTTTTTGACACGCAGCCGGGTATTCAGCGAGGCTGAATTGGCTTCGTTGAGCTAGCGTGTGATTTGCTGGGTGGCTGATATTTCAGCCATCAGTTTTGTCCGGAACTGGCCTTCAATCGTACCAAAATGTTTCACGTGAAACAATTTGGTACGATTGGGGCCGAAAATCTTACAAGTCCGTGGACAGCGATCGCTATGAGAGATGTGGGATGGCGCGGAAACTCTGTCCTGTTGGCCATCGGCGGTTCGCATGCCCGATGCGGCGGCCATAATATCGGCCTATTTTTTCCGGCCGCAGCGAAAGTGGAAGCGGGGATTTAACGCCTATCGCGAATCGCGCTTGGCCTGCATGTTCTTATTGTGCTGGCTGATCGCGCCGAGCTTCGCCGGTTTGCGTAGCGAATAGCTTGGCGCCACCTTAGGGTTGAGGCCTTCCCTTGCCGTGCGCCCTGGCGAAGGCCGCGAGGCATTTGCGCCGGCTGCCTGGCGAAGCTCGAGCGCGCGCTTTGCGCTATCGATCAAATCCCGCTTGGCGGCTTTGGCTTCGCGGCGCGAGACCTCCTTGTTCAGCCGTCGCAGGGCCGCGGCGAGGAGATCCCGCTTTTCCCTTGTGCCCGTGTCGTCGGCGGCTGGACGCGCTCCCCTCGGAGCTGCCTTGCCGCGCAACTCCCGGCGTTGGCGCGCGGCGATCGTCTGCGCCCGGTCGCGCCGCTCGCGCACGAGTTTGCGCAGCTCCGCCAAATCCTGGTCCGGCAAAAGCCCCAATGCCGGATGATGGGATTTTTCTACGAGGGTCACTTCATCCGCGCTGAGCAATTGCCGTTCATGCTTGAGACTGCGCGCCATGGAAAAGTCCTCCTCCCGCACCATTCCATATTTTATGGAAAAACGAAACAGCTTCTTGATTTAACGCGGTTCCACAACTTAAGTTCAAAGTCTCATTTCTAGCGAACACGCGCACCGCGGCCAGTGTCAAGGATCCCCGGCGCTTTGCAAGGACATTGAGATTGGGGGACGTGCCGATGCTCTTTAATCCAGAAACACGTCGGTTTCGTCGCGTGCTATAGAACAAACTTAGCGGTCGAGCTCCCGGCAAAAGTCTTAAATTTTACTGCAAATCCATCGCACGGCGGCTAGCCACATCCTTTGACCTTGGCGAACAACTCTGGAGACATAGGTGATGGCGAAACCGACACAGGCCGATGCCGAAGCGGCCGTCAAGGTACTCATCGAATGGGCCGGCGACGATCCGGGCCGCGAAGGGCTGATCGATACGCCGGCGCGGGTCGTACGGTCTTTCCGCGAGCTGTTCGCGGGCTACGCCGCCGATCCCCGGAACTATCTCAAGCGCACCTTCGAGGAAGTCGGCGGTTACGACGAGATGGTGGTGCTAAAAGACATTCGCGTGGTCAGCTTTTGCGAACATCACATGCTGCCCGTGATCGGCCGCGCGCATGTCGGTTATCTGCCGGCAAAACGCGTCGTCGGTATCTCCAAGCTGGCGCGGGTCGTGCAAGGCTTTGCCCGCCGGCTGCAGATTCAAGAGAAACTCACCGCCGAGATCGCCGAAGCTGTTCAGGACATTCTCGAACCGCAAGGCGTCGGCGTGGTGATCGAGGCCGAACATAGCTGCATGACATTACGGGGCGTCAACACGCTCGGCGCCACGCTGACAACCAGCCGCCTGCTCGGCGTCATCCGCGATGACCCCCGCACGCGTGAGGAGTTCCTTGGCATGGTACGGCGCGCTTAGGCTAAGGGTTGCCGGCAGTTAGTTGCCGGACGGCCAACCGGTTCCCGTTTTGCTGAATATGCTTTAGAATGCCCCGCTTCCGCGTATGTGGCGGCGCCTTGAACCGGTAAGTGTGCCGACACTCGCAAACCGGTGGACGAGATAATCACCCGTTTGTCCGATGCGCTCAGGCTGGCAAGCTGCGAGAATGTGCGAAAAGACACCAACGAAACACGTACGTGCCTGCTAGGCTTGTTGACATTGACAATTATATTGAATTATATCATTCATAATTCATAATTCATAATTCGTCAGTATTTATAATGCCAATGTTGCGGCACCCAGGGGAGCCGCTCATGACGCAAGAAAGGCCTGATGATGATGATGGGACTCGATGTTAAGATCCTTCCTAAGGGAATTATCGAAACTCTTCGCGAGCGGGTCGCTGAGCTTGAAGAACTCGAAGCGGCGGGTGCGGCAACAGCAGACACATGCGAGAACCTTGTTGATCTCCAGGAACTGCTGGAGAAGCTTGACGATAAATTGGCGCAGCATGCCGTCAGGACATCGCATTAGGGAATGTCCCAAGCGAAATCCTCGAGCAACATTTTCGGGACATGCTCTTAAGGGATTTTACCGGCTTTGGGTTGCATGAGAATTCATGCGTCATCCCAAACGCATGGATGATAAATCGCGGCGCCGAGCGTCATTACGAGAAGCATAGAAACAATCCGCAAGCGGCGGGCGCCCTTGCCTCAAGTTTCGCGCGTTCGCGCTTCCACGCCTCTATCAGTGTATCGGCAGCGCCACGTTAACAGCCAGTGGCCGATTGGATACTTTCCACCAAACCGGCGTCGTTACTTGCTAAGTTCGATGCCGCGCTTCGCTCTCATTTCGTCGATGACGAGACCGATCGCTTCGATCACCCTTTTGTCGGGATGCGCCTTGCAGTAGACGATCGTTTCATGCTCGGCCTCCTTGGAGCGCGTGACATTGATGTAATGCTTCTTCGCCAATCCATTGTACCAGCCGCTGTACCATGTCGTCAGCAAATCCGCATCTTCCTGGTAAGTCCCGGCGAGTTGCGCACAGGTCAAAGCCTGGACATCGATATATCCCTCTTTGTCCGCATAGTCCTTCAAGGGTGTTTGGGCATTCGCACCGGTGACAAGGCAAGCCGTGATGGCTGCGATCGCGAACAAGCGCCGTCGCATGGGTCGTTCTCCCTGTTTGGATTTGAAGCGGGATCGAATTTCGTTTTGACGCCCACACATGCTTCACATGGAGATAGGTCCCCACGCCAGCACGGCTTTGTATACCATGATGGATGCGAAGTCACTTCCGGATATCGATAACGCTCCGCATAACATTGCTGATGCAGCCGCAGGCAATGCGCGAGCAACATTGCACGGACGGTAAAAATGCTTTAGAGCGCGACCGGTCACATGAACTGAATTGATTGATAAGGACGCAGCTCATCATTAAAGAGCTGGAGCCTGTCTCAATCGAGAAGCTGGGCCATGTTCAGGACGCGATTGAGCGCCGGTGCGAGATACAGATTGGCGGGAATCGTCCCTTGCGCACTGCACCACTTCTGATCGCGGGCGTTTTGTCCATCGCGGCGGCTCTCGTCGCGGCTGTCTATTTCTGGTCGCCGCACGCAAATCTGCGTGTGACCACCGGCCCGCCTGGCAGCACCGCCTATCGTTTCATCACGGCTTTCGCCTCGGTCACCGAGGCAACCCATCCGCGTGTCCGCATTAAACTCGTAGAAGTTCCTGATTTGGAGGCGAGCGCCAAGGCGATCGAGGACCATACCACCGATCTCGGCATCGTACGTAGCGATGCCGTGATCCCCAGCAACGGCGAGACCATCGCTATTCTGCGCCGGGATGTCGTCGCTTTCATTGTGCCGGCCAAATCATCGATCGACAAGATCCCAAACCTCGCCGGCAAGACCATCGGCATCCCGCAAGGACCCCTGCAAAAATACAATGAGCAGACCCTCGATTCGATCTTGAGCTATTACAATATTCCGGCGAATTCGGTGAAACGGGTCTTTTTGCCGCTCACCGGCATCGGGGCGGCGGTTCGTGACAAGCAGGTTGCGGCGGTTCTCGCCGTCGGCCCGATGGGGCCGGGCGAGGCTGTCGACGTTGTCTCAGCCATCAAGCTCGCGACCAAGGGTTCCCCGAGCATCCTTGCCATCGACGAGGCGGATGCGATCAATAAGCGGGTTCCCGGCCTCGAGTCGATCGATGTGCCTGCCGGAGCCTTCCGGGGGCGGCCGCCCATTCCTGACGATACGGTGACGACGCTTGCCATCACATACCGCTTTGTTGCGCCAAATACCATGCTTGACGCCGTGGCGGGAGCGATTGCGCGATCCATTTTCAAGACCAAAGCCCAGCTGGTGGCCAAAACGCCGCTCGCCAGTCAGATTGAAGCGCCTGACCCCGATGACAAGAACCCTGTCTTGCCGGTTCATCCGGGTGTCGCGTCCTATCTCAACAGCGGCGAACAGAGCTTCTTCGATGAGTTCCAGCAATATTTCTATCTGGGCGGAATGGTCTTGAGTATGGCCGGTTCTGCCGTGGCACTTCTCATCGGACGCTTCAACCGCAAGAAATCCGAAAGCGATTTGCGGCAGATCGACCGGTTGATCGCGCTCGCCGACAAGGCGCTTGCCGCGCAAGCATCCGAACTCAAGGCTTTGGAAGAGGAGCTGAACGGAATTATTGCGTGGTTCGTCAAAGGACAAGCCAGCGGAACCGCTGACTCGGCCGCATTTTCCATCGCCATCACCCATGCCCAGCACGCCATCGAGAAGCAACGTGAGACACTCCGGCAAGGGCAGGCATCCCCCCTGCCTCAACACGCCTCGTGAACAGGGTTTGCCTCTAATTTGCAGGAGCCCGCATTGCTTGCGGCTTGCCCCGGATTACGTGCATAGCGGCACATGTCCGGCCAATGTGCAGCAGCGCTGCATTAGGGATCGTCGTCCAGGATAAGGCTTGGCACCGGCCGCTGGTTGACAATATGCTCGCGCAGGATGAGCAGAAGATTGTCGGCGGAAAGATGATGGTACCAGACTCCCTCTGGCTGCACATAGGCCAAAGGTTCTCCGGTGCATTTGCCAAGGCAGGAGCGGCGAACGCAAGCGGCTTCGCCAACCATGTCGTCGTCGTTTATGGCAATCAGAAGCTTCATTCGGAGCTCGTCCAAAATGCGCGTCGCGGCGCCACCCCCGTTGCAGCATGCCCCTGTGCAGATCAAGAGCCGGCGCGGCGCGGCGGGACGATCAAAAAATCCGTGACGGACATGGGCGCGGCCAGAGTGTTTTAACGTCATGATTGAGCATGAATGCTCAATCATGATGCCGACACGCCAAGAGCCGCCAGGCTCGGTATTCTTGAGGGCCGCCGCCGCAAAGGGATGTTACGAATTCTCAAAGATCATGTCCAGACCCGCACGAACGGGAATGGCTAAATCTAGATGCTTGCAGGAGAATGCCATAAACAACAGGGAGGGTGTCATGACCGGCCTAGGGATAATTATTGCGATCGTCCTCCTGGTGCTCATTTGGAGAATGAATCGATCAGGTTAGGGCGCCCATCTCACTCTCGACAATCGGGGGAACCCTATCGCTATTTAGGACGAACGTCCGATGTCGCGGCAGGAGATCCATGGTATTTGTTTAGTCCATCCAAAAAGGGATCGACGAGAACCTGCGCTAACGGGCGAAGTGAGGCCTATTGTCCCGGCCGTGCCCGTGAATGTTAAAGGGAGCATATATGACATAGTATATCGATTATAAGAGGTCTGAAGAGCATTTTAAATGTCACGGCGGTGTGATGTCTTGCGCTTATATCATTATAGTTACGGGGGATCGGAATGGCTATTCTCGTGTTTTTAGGCGTCATGTTCGGGATTATACTTGGACAATTCTTAAATTACTTTGGTATCGAACTTGTTAGCATGCATTCCGTCATTCTTATACTGGTCAATTCCTGGTATCTTGAGAGCGAATCTATCGATGCACTTGTTCGTATCGTCGTTTTTATTGTAAGCATCCGAACCGGGTACTTCCTAGGATTGGTTGCAGAAAGTATCCGCAGCGCGGCTGAGCGTTCCAAGGCCCACCGCCTCGGCAGCCAGGACGAGACCCGTCCGAAGGGACTGAGCCCACCCAGAGCGGGAAACACGCTGCATAAGTTTACGCACGCCCGCGGATTAAGGCGAAGCGGCAGAGGCACTGCTAGCAAAGCCAGCATCGTAAGTGCGATCTGATACATTCCACGACTGGGCATCGGGCTATATAAATCGACCCGCTTTAGGTTCGGACGTGGCGGGCAGCGGCAATATCGTGCTTTACATTTGAATATCCCTGGAAACACGGTCATGGATGTATTGGTCACGATGGC
This sequence comes from uncultured Methylocapsa sp., assembly GCA_964440215.1. Classification (GTDB taxonomy): domain Bacteria; phylum Pseudomonadota; class Alphaproteobacteria; order Rhizobiales; family Beijerinckiaceae; genus Methylocapsa. The sequence continues at coordinate 2,484 of CAYTRB010000067.1, read as the reverse complement.
CCGATGATGACAGTTTGAAGGTTTGCCATGCCGCCGCGGATGAACACCCACATCACAGGAAGCCTGGCCGTGCTGCTCGCCAGCACCGCGCTTTCGGCGGTGCCCGCCACGGCCCAAGATGTTGGCACGGCCGCGGCCGTTAATCCGCTTTCGCAAAGCACGCCGCCCGGCGGGCAAATCCGTGTTTTAACAATTGGCGCGCGGGTCGTGCACAAGGAGCGAATCCAGACGACTGCCGAGGGCACGGTTCAACTTCTGTTCGTTGACAAAACCACCCTCAACATCGGTCCGAACAGCAGCCTGGTGATCGATAGTTTCGTGTATGACCCTTCCGCTGGCACGGGTCACATGGTGACTTCGCTCACCAAAGGCGTGCTGCGTTTTGTTGGCGGACAACTCAGCCACCAGGGTGCGGCTACCGTCAGCACCCCTGTTGCCGCGATCGGAATTCGCGGAGGGATCGCGACCATCTCGCATGGTCGAGGTGGAACCCGGATTATTAACCATTTTGGCCAGCTCAGCATCACCAACGGCTGCGGCACCACATTGATTAGGCGCACGGGATTTGCCATCACGGTGGCGGATTGGAACAGCTGCCCTACAGAGCCGCAGCGTGCTACCCAGACAGAGATCAATACATATCTAAGGGTTTTGACGAGCAAGCCAGGGCAGAAAGGAGGGGCGCCAGCTGTCCCCACGGATGGCCTCGTGGGCCGATACGGGATCGGGCGGCTTAACGGAGGCGTTGGACCGAATAGCCAGCCAGTCCAACAGCAGACCACCACCGTCGAAAATGCCACCACCGATATTGTCATACAAGCGACGCAAAAGGCGACGGCGCCTGTACGCCGGGTGACCTCTCCTCCGCCGCCGCCACCACCGCCAAATAACCGCAGGTAGCATTAGGGAGCGTTTTTCGAATATCATTCTTCCTGATCGATTGATTTGAGGGAATGGCGGGGCGCCAAATCTTTGGCGCTGTACACGAGGCGAGGCGAGCAATTGGCTGACTGCGGTACGGGCACGAAGTCTACCGCTTGTGGTCCCTGCGGCTGCTCAAAGATTTCACAATTACGCCGCGGAGCGGGTTGAGCTCCATCTAGCGCTGGCAAGCAAGGGGATAACCCTCGGCCCGCGTGAGGCTTGTGCCGGCGCGCATGTCTCACTTCCGGAATCCTCTCCGGCCGGTAACGCCCAACCAAATGACCACGTGTTTACAGAGCAGGGCCTGGCGCAGACGGCTGGGTATGCGTCTTGCAAAGAGACGCATTCTCACTCCTATACTGAGAGGATGGTATGGAAGACGACATTCTACGTCCGGTCAGCGTGGCGAAGAAGACCACCGAGGCCCATAATATGGTCTCGTTTGAATTGGTCGATCCGAACGGAGCGGCGCTTCCCGCATTCTCCGCGGGGTCTCATATTGACGTGACGATTCCCGGCGGGTTGGTGCGCCAATACTCTTTGTGCAACAGTTCGTCCGAACGCAATCGTTATGTCATTGGGGTATGGAACGACGCCAACAGCCGGGGTGGGTCCAAGGCGCTGCATGGGCAGGTGAATGCGGGCGACACTTTGCAAGTCGGCTTGCCGCGGAACCGCTTCCGTGTTCCCCGCAGTACGAAGCGGGCCATTTTGCTGGCCCGTGGCATCGGCGTGACGCCGATTTTGAGCATCGCCGACTATTTGAAATCCCAAAATATTCCCTTCGAGCTCCATTATGTCTTCGCCATGATGTCGCCTGGATTATTTAACGGGATGATCAAGGACTCGAACTTCGCCGAAAACACAAAGCTTTATTATGAGTCGAGCGAACTCAATCAATTGCTGAACCCAGCGGCTCTTCTCCAGGATCAGCCAGACGATATGCAGCTCTTCATCTGCGGGGCTGATTGGTGGCAAGATCCGATCATCAACACTGCCAAGCAGAAGGGCTTTGCCGAAGAACGCATCCATGTCGAACGTTTCACTGTCAAGGTGCCCGCAGCCATCCTCGACAAAGTCTTTGACGTGAAAATCGCTAGTACCGGGAATGTTTATAAAATCCCGGGCGATAAGACCGTCACCGCATTCCTGGAAGAAAAAGGCGTGAAGATTCCGACATCTTGCGAACAGGGCATGTGCGGGACTTGTAAGATAAAAGTCTTAGAAGGTGAAATCGATCACCGCGATAAACGTCTCAGTCCGCAACAGAAGGAAGAGGGTTTCTTTATCGCGTGCGTTTCTCGCGCCAGAAGTGATCTGCTGGTTTTGGATTTGTAACGCGTCATCGATTTGTAGGGAGCCCGCGAATTCTACGCTATTGCGTTAGAGGTAATCCCCACGGAGATCGGAGACCTGCATGTGTGTACAGGGGAGGCCGGACTGCCACCGCCAGAACTCATTTACTCCGAAGACGGGCAGGTGATTTGCTTCACGATCGCGTCGGCGAAGGCTTTGATGCCCGTATTGGTGCGCAAGGAGAGCCTTTTTGCGTCGGTGGTC
>CAYTRB010000066.1:0-16578 GCA_964440215.1 uncultured Methylocapsa sp. | reverse complement strand
CCAGAAGGCCCCATTCGAGCCTCGACCGGCGGACGCCGGATGAGGCCTACTTCACTGCGCTGCAGCCAATCCCGGTTGCAGCATAACCATGGTAGAAATCCACTTAGCCGCACCCAACCGGCTGTTCAAACAAACCGAGCCAGCTCTCAGAGCGCCTATTTTCTCTTTATGCCGATAACCACCGAGACTTTTTAGATATAGGTGCCGACATTGGATATTATTCAGCATATCTGTCGCCATTGGTGAGATGAGCATTTGCGTTCGAGCCAGATCCAAGAAACATCTTATCTTTAAAAGCAAACGCCGCCATGTGCGGAAATATCTTCGTCATTGAAAAGGAGGTCGCTGCACGAAGCGGAAATATTTTTTTCTCTGTTGACGAAGATCCATCGACAAACCATGTAATTGATAAAGGTAACGATTGCTCTATACAGCTCTAAGGAATTTCAATTGATGAAAACGTAAGATCACATCCTGAAATCGATGTAGTACTCATTAAGACTTATGTTGAGGGGCGCGATCTTCAAGCACTTATTGGAGACATAGAGACAATTTTTAAACGCAACCCTTTGATTTTGACAGAATGCGACTTTAGTTCTAGTTAAAATGATTTCATATCAAATGTAAACTATCACGCATTTGCATTAGTAAGAAATAAAGCATGGCAAAAGGCGCGATTTGAAAAAATTGCATACGGGTCTCTTCAAGATAGACATATCAAAATGATATTTCTTGTCCCGCAAAAACTCTTGAAAAGTTTTGAATTACACACAACAGAAATATTAGACTAACGGCCACCTCGAAAAACATGTTTATTTTTGTGTGATGACTCTTGTTTGAGTTCACGGCGCGGCGGATCGTTCAATCCTTGTCCCTTCATTGAAGCTGCCTGAAGTTGCTGCGGGTTTTCGAGGTTTGGCAGGAGTTTGGCCGAAGCCTTTTGAATGACCGGGCCCTGATATCCGCCGTCAGCAAAGAGTTTTTGTAAAAACGGGTACAAGCCGAACAAGGTCGACAGAACAAGCCCGCCGCCATCCCGATTTTGAATGTCGGCGGGATGCACCACGGCATGCAGAAGCAGGCCTAGCGCATCGACGAGGATATGGCGCTTCTTGCCTTTGATCTTCTTGCCGGCATCATAGCCGACCGGATCGATGTGGCGCCCCCTCCTGCGCTTGCCGAAGGGTTCCACGCTCTTCACGCTCTGGCTGTCGATGATGCCGGCCGTCGGGCTCGCTTCACGATCCAAGGCTTCTTCCTTTCACCTCGCGCAGACCTCGGCGGCCTACCGGCGATGAACGCCGCTCGGGCAATCTTTTTTCTATGCCACTGCCGCCGCTTCGCATTGGGTGACATAGGCGCAGCCATGTGCCAGGCCCGCCCAAGCGATGCGCGCCAATTTGTTGGCCAGCGCAACAACGACAACGTTTTTATGCGCTCGCTCCAGCAGCCCGCGCACCCGCCGGTCAGCCTCGCTATGCCAAAGCATCTCGACATTTTCTTGCGTGAGGCGGGCGCCACGCCGGAATGGAAGAAACTGTCGCGCGATCTCGACGGGTTGAGGAATGTGCGTTTCGATCATCGCAGCAGGGATCGGCCGGTATGCACGGATGCTACGCCCAACGTCGCGGCCGCCTAAAGCGTAATGCCACGTCGCCTCGAATTTCGCCGCAACGCGTATGAAATCAGAGTTTTATAGACATCAGATGTTCAAGTGGGGCTTGAATCATCGGCCCGCCGACGCACGAGGGAGGGATGGTAAATACAAGCTGATCCGCTTTCGACCTCACACATACGCGGGAAAGAGGTGATTGTTATTGAAGGGCCGACTTATAAAAGTCAGTACAGACCTTTTGATAATTGTCCCAGTTCAGTGCCTTAATCGTAGCGGCAGCGGCAAGCCCCATAGCAGAGCATTGCTCTCGATGTTCGTTCAAGAACACAAGTTTGTCGGCGATCGCTTGTGCATTGCGAATCGGAACGACGAAGCCTTCATGGCCATCCTTCATAATGCCGGCTGTTCCTGTGTTTTCCGAAACGATCACGGGAAGTCCAGATGACATGGCCTCAAGGGCAACGAGGGGATAAGCGTCTGCAAGAGATGGAAGGACAAATACATCGGCTTGCCGGTAATATTTATGCACCATGGAATGCGGGATGCGACCTAGCTCTTCGAATAAGCCTTCATATTGTCGCAGAAGGGGGCGGAACGAAGAATCGACAGGCCCGGCCAAGAGCAGACGGGCATTTTTGAGGCCGGCCATTTTATAGCCTTCGAGAAGATATTGGACGCCTTTTCTCACGCCTAGGCTTCCTAAAAAGAAAACCGTAAAGTCGTCCGGCGATTTCTCATTTCGGCGCGGCACGAATGTCGCCGTATCCACGCCATAAGGGCAAACGATCAGTTTTTCCTCACGGATGCCTTGTTCGATAAATGTGCGCTTGGCGTAGGATGACGGACAGAAGATATGGTCGGCGAGGGCGATTTCGTCGAGCATCCGGAATTTACTGGAGCCTCTTGGCTTAAATTCTATGCCAAATATTTTTGATTCTTCCGCAAGGATGTCTTCCTGAAACTGGGGGTGCTCTTGCCTCATGTCGCAAATAACTTTTGCGCCGTTTCTTTTCGCCTTACGGGAGGCTTCCCTGCCGATGCCATTAACGAAGTGAACGGCATCGCATTCCTCGATCATCTCCGCCGCCTTGCGTGCGAAGAGTTCGTCATGGCACCAGTTGGATTGTGCGTTGGTGCTGCCGAACTTTTTAGTTCCCTTTTGCAGAATCTCCGGCAACCACATGCGCTTGACCAAATGGGGCGGTATTCCTTCCAGCCGGCGCTCGGCCCATAGCCTTTTAAAGGGTCCGCCCACGCGTTGCATCCAAGCTTCATTGTCCGTAGCGCTGGGGCCGGTGATGTAGTGCCCAAGACTATTGGAATGATAGAGGGCCAGAGCCGTATAATAATAATGAGTAACGTTGGATATGAGTTCGACTTTGGGCATAAATGTTCCTCACCGGAGGAGAGGCTTTTAAGGGCCGCTTAGGTTTGTCTGTGTGGGACTGAAAATGCCGCAGATCAAGACTTTCCCGATTTTCTTCCTTCTAACAATTCCCCATCCTCTCAGACATGGATGCGCATTGCGGAGTGGAGAAAGGTGATTCAGTGCTATAATTCCGTCTAGGGATTTCTGGTAAATTTATAGCTCACTTGCGTCTTTGATTGTTCCGTTCCCTTCTACCTTGTCGACCTTGAGACATGTCTTGCGACATGAAAAGTGGGCCGTGATAGCGAGCAAGCTTCACAAGCCGAGGGCGATCGTCGCCAACGCGACGCCGGCGATGAACACGCCGAAGTGGTAAATACCTCAGCACCCGCCAATGGGCGTCAAGGTTTTTGAGCGGCAATCCAGCCAGTGTAAGGGCTGCGAGCACGCCGATGGCGCCGCGGCGGCCGGTCTCGACGAAGGCGCGGTCATCGGCATAAAGCTTCGCGCCCCATTCGGTGGGAAAACGGTTGGTGATTTGCCGGGACACCGCTTGTCGTGGAAGACCGATCGCCACCAGTTCCATTTGCCAAGACACACGCCGGTTTCGTCCGAGACCAGCGCGGTTCCTGAGAGGAGCAGCACCGGGATCAGGATTTCCTTGTCGCACGACTCAGCCGTGTCGCGATTCATCCTGAGCTTGAATCAGTCCGCTGCGCCGTGTCGGGATCTTTTTCCACGAAGCATATAACACCATCAGGAACATGGGGCCGAGCAATTACCGTTAATCAAATCTCGACTTCGTCAGCAGACTGATAAGTCGTCATATATCGCTCATACCGATATCGCTCATAGCGTTCAATAACCCCGATATCGGCTTTGTTCAATACAACCCCAAGTAGCCGATCATAAACCTCACGAGCGTTGACAAGAGCGTGTTGGACTAGATCTATCCTGGTCCGGCCCCATTCAATTACATAAATGTAGGAATCGACGAAACCTGCCGTCGTCCGTGTATCCACCACAGGCCCGAGAGGCGGGAAATCCACAATGACATAATCGTATTCGTCCCGGAGCTTATCCATCACGGACTTGACGCCGATAGAAGCCAAAATTTGATCTGGATGGACTAACTTCCATGCCTGTGCGCCCGCCGATAGGAAGGTCAGGCCATTCGCAGGATCAATCCATGTAGCGTCGTTGAGTGCTGCCCGTCCCGCAGCAACATCGACCAATCCCGCGCTGCTGGCCCGGCCAAAAAGCCGAGAGAGGGATGGATTACGCAGATCAGCGTCGACAAGGATCACGCGTGATCCAGAATGAGCAATTAATGCCGCAAAATTGGCCGCGATCGTCGATTTTCCCTCGTTGGCCAAGGTCGAGGTCATGCCAATCACGCTATTCACCGCGACCGCACCTTTTAGATCGGCAATCACTTTTAGCGAGCGCAACTTTTCCGTGAAAATCGAAAATGGCGCGTTGATGACGTGCCGCAGCAGATCGAGATTATCGGTTTGACCCGTGCTTCCTCGCTTGCCGAGACCCGCTATGTTTTGCTCTTTATCATGGGTGGTGGAACCACGGAGCTTCAAGAGCGGAAGGACCGCAATACAATCGACTCGCAGGAGATCCAAAACTTGAGCACTGGTGCGGAATACTCGATCGTACGCCTCAAGCAGCATGGCGCCTCCGAAGGCGACCAACATTCCGCCAATCGTACTGATAGCCAGAACAATCAATGTATTCGGCTGACTTTTATGTGCTGGGGGAGCGGCCGGGCTAATCAGCTGAGTTTCAGAAATCGGGAAGGTCTGCTGCTGAGCCGCTTCCATGTAGCGCTGCAGAAAATTGTCGTACATCGTCCGAGACGTCTGAGCATTACTTTCAAGTTCGCGGAGTTGCACTTGCGCTTGCTCCGTTGACCGGCTTTCCGTGACGGCGCTTTCGAGACTTTTCTCGATACTCGCCACGCGTGTCAACGCAATTTCATACTCGCTCTTGTAGCTTTGCGCGATTTTCTTCATTTCGTCCGTAATGCTGCGACGCAATTCGACCATCTGATTACGCAAACTGATCGTAGCCAAATGATTGGGACCGTATCTTTGCGACCAAATTGCTTCTCTGGCAGCGTAATCCAAATATTGTTGACGCAGTCTAATGATTACCTCGCTCTTTAAAGCGTCGGTAACGGAGCCATCTGTAACATCCTGCGACAGGACTTGCTGGATTCGATCATAGCGCGCTTTTGCTTCGGCCGCCGCGGCACGGGCGAGGATAAGTTGACTACTGACCTCGCTCCTCTGGTCCTCGAACATCATCCTTCCGCTGTTTTCGACGATATCGTGCCGTTGTTTAAATTCTACGACAGCCTTTGCGTCCGCCGAAGACTCGGCCCGCAAGCTCGCGATACGATCCTGCAACCACGTGCTGGCGCGGCGCGCGGATTCATATTTTGCCGCCAACTGATTATCGGTATAGGCGGCAAAGATCGCGTTGGCGATTTGTGCGGCCTTGTTACGATCAGGAGACCGAAACGAAATCTCCATCACGTAAGTGTTCGGAACACGGCTAACCTTCCGTTGGGCTTCGAACGTGCCGAGTGCTCGGGCCTCGAGCTGAGATTCAGTCAACGCCGGTTCCGAGTCAGTTTTACCGTAGATCCAATGGAAGAGGGTGTTCAACGCCGCACGGAAGAGCCCGGGACTGGGCCTAACAAAATCCGGATCCTCTGTCAGCTTGAGTTTATTGATGACAGCAAGACTGACATTATCGGAGGTTAAGATCTCCGCCTGTGTCGCCACCGCCACGGCGTCGACTATCGAATCACCAGCGATTTGCTGCTGCTGAAAACCCGTCGGCTTCCGGAGGTCGATGACGATCTTGGCCACGGCCGTGTAGCTCGGCGGCGTTGTCAGCAAGTAAAGAAGACCAAGTGCCAAGGCGCACGGAACAATTACAAAAAAAACCCGCGCCTGCCGGCGGATAAGGGTGCCAAAAAAATCGATGGCGGTTCGAGCGGAGGAGCCAAGCTGCAAAGACGCATTATTAGGCGGATTCACAGCGTTTTTAAAATCTAGCATGTTGATCACAATACATCAGCGTACCGGCAAACACAAACCGGATCATTTCCACATTGGATACATAATCGATGGACAGTAATGCCCAAAGTAGTTCAACAAAGCTGGCTCGGTTAGTCTGAACAGCCTGTTGGCTGCGGCTACGTTGATTTCTGCCATGGTTATGCTGCAACCGGGATTGGCTGCAGCGCCGTGATATGAAGTAGGCCTCATCCGGTCTCCGCCGGTCAAGGCTCGAATGGGGGCCTTCGGGCACTGTAAAAGCCGTCGATATATCGGCCGATGGTGGCCGTACCTCTGGGTCACTGGCGCAGGTCTGTAAGTCAACCTCCTCGTATTTGATGGTCCGCCCACAGCTTGAGGCGTAATCCCGTCCGCCTACGCTCCAACACCCAAAAACCGATACCGTCTGTCGCGGCGGTCACCGGCAAGACCGGCTTTAAACGCAAGGCTCGATCGTCCATGCGCCGCATGCAACGCGATCCCGGAGAAATCCGCTCCCTCTTCCAAAAAAACACACTCAAATACGCCGCCTGAATGTCTACTTGCTTTCGTACTAATAAATATCGTGCAAACCGGATCCCCCGATAGGGGCAGGCCAGTCCTATTTCCGGCGTCGATTTAAGCTCGCACCAGCAAATGCCGGAGCGAAACAGATAGGGAATCTCTGGTTAAGCGCGCTTGCTCACCCCAATCAATTCTCTGACACCGCTAACGAAACGGGTTACATCGCCCAGAGGAGCGGTTTGCAAGGCACCGTTGGCAAGCCTGCGCCATATAGCTTCGTCTTCCGCTATCAGCCGCATGAAATAGGCGATGCCGGCGATGTTATCTGGCTCCACCATAAAGCCATTGATCGCCGAACGAAGCAAATCGTCGCGCGCGCCGCAATTTGGTGTGTAAAGTACCGGAACGCCCATTGCTTGTGCTTCAGAGACGACGAGACCGAATTGATCCTCCACGCTAACGAGCAAGAGAGCAAGGGTGTGTCCCAACGTTTGCGCAACTTCCTCGGACTGAATGAATCCCCTAAAAATTACATGCTTTTGCACATTCAACTTGCCGACAAGCTCGCGCAGTTGGACTTCCAGAAGTCCCGACCCGCAAAGATGCAGTGCTCTCGGCTTCTGAACGCTTCGAGCATAAAGTGCATAGGCCTCCAGCACAGTTGGCAAGTTCTTCTTGGGGACGAACCGCGCAATTACCGTGAAATGACGCGCTTCAAAAGGCAAGCCAGCTGGCGCGGGAGGCATACCAGCGAGACCCCGAATTCGCGAGATGGAAAGTGTATCGTAGCCGGTCGCGATCCGTGATCTCTTGAAGTGCAGGAAGCGCAGGTAATCCAGAGCGCGCGGCGCGGAGACCAATGCACCATTATACGGCCAGAAGAACGCGGGCTTAAGAAAAATCTCGCGCCAAATAGTGCGAGGCTTATCATCGAACTTTGAGTCGTTCATGATATAAACGCGCTTACCGCAAATCCGGAGCAGAATTGCAACGAAAAAAATTTCCGCTTGCTCGTAGTGACAGAAAAAGTAAACAGCCGGGCCTACCGAAAGGCAGGCGCGCATTATCGCGGCAAAGCGGTTCCAGACGGGGACCTGTTTAAGAGAAGTACCGGGAAACAATGTAACTCTGTGGAAACTTGTGCCATCAGGAGGTGACCAATCGTAAGTGTGACTTATACCGCACAGCTCGATACCGACCACATGACCGAGATCGCGCTCAACCGCCTCGCATCGATCCAGATGCACAGGGCCATAGTTTTCCCATAGGAAAACTATGGCATTTTGGGGTGTTAAATCTGACATGCAATCTCGATTCAACCGAACTTTACTTAATAATTAAAAGGTGAAGGCGTAATACAGCGTCGTGTAAACCGTCAATTTCATTCGACCAATAATTCTACGCCACGCGCAAACTCTGCGACATCGCCCAATTGACTGCTTTTCAGCGCCGCTCGACACATCTGTTCCCAGAGATCCCGGTCTTCCGATAGAACCGACATAAAATACGCCAGCCCGGCCGCATTATTCGGCTCAACGACGAACCCATTTACCCCGGTTCGAACCAAATTGTCCCACGCGCCACAAACCTCCGATATGAGAACCGGCAGTCCCATCGCCTGCGCTTCGATCACGACATTGCCGAATGCCTCCACGCAGCTGAATAATATTAAGGCTACAGACATTGCAAGTTTCTTGGCAACCCCCTCGGTCTGCATTGCGCCGCAGAATAGGACGCAGTTTGAAAGGCCCATGTCGTCCACGTGTTGGCGAAGCTCGCCTTCCAGAGCGCCATAGCCAACGATGTGCAACGACCGTGGCTTAGCCACAAGATCTCGGTAGAGCTTGTAGGCGACGAGTGACTGTATCAAGTTCTTCTCGGACACGAACCGTGTCACGATGAGAAAAACGCGCTCCTCGAAAGAGTTCCCCTCTGGGGCCGGCGGCGCGCCACTGAGACGCTGAATCCGCGCGATAGACAGAGTATTGTAACCAAAGAAAATTCGTTTCTTGGGCACTCCTAGAAACCTAAGATAATCGTGGGCCCGCGTCGATGAAGTTAGAGCTCCTCGGTAGGGAGCAAGGAATGAAACCTTTAGGAGTTCGTTAAGTTTGTAGCGGACTTTGTCATCGAACTTCGAGTTGTTCATGACGAAGGTTCTTCGCCCAAACAGACGCAAGAGAAGGGCCGTAAGCCATACAGCTGGTTTCTCATAGTGACAGAGAAATATGTCTGCGGACCCGAGCTGTAACGTGCATCTTAAAAGACACCAGAAAAGTCGGAGCGTTCGCCATTTGGTCGGATAGCCATTGGGAAAAAGGGTGACCTTTCGAAACTGTTGAGGTTCGGAGCTCACCCAATTGTATATGTGGCTAGACCCCACAAACTCGATTCCAACGACAGTCTTCCGACCGGCGAAATGCATCGCAACCGCTTCACAACGATCCACATGCATGGGCCCAAAATTGTCCCAAACAAAGACCAAGCGTTCTTGTAGGTCTTTCTTACCCCCTAACATCCGACTTTCCTTCGACCGATGTGCGTTCTTGCCGTAGGCCGTGGTTATGTTATGAGCGTTACCGTTCAGTGCTTTCGAACAGAAAGTCCGCTTGGGTGGGACCGAATTTTTTTGTCAAAGATTGGTTGAACACACCCCTAAGCTCAAAGCCTTGCGTCAGCAAATAGCCAATAATTTCCGCGGCCAGGGGCTGGCCGTCGTAGAGACGAACAAAAGACGCTTCACAATAGATAAAATTGATTGCCGGCAGGGCAGCCGCTGCCCCCTTAAGCACATCAAGCTCTCCACCTTGAACATCGAGCTTAAGCAGTATCGGACGCGGCAGGCTTGAGAGGTCAAGTATATCGCTGAGCCGAGCCACCGGTACGCGGATCATAGCTTTTGTTTGAACCCCATAGGCGGCACTCTGGGCTGCACCCAGGGGAAGAAGAGACGACGAATCTGCGCGCGAGGCGACAAAAAAAGGCACGTCCGCCGCAATATGCCCAAGCGCTAGGGCGTGGAGTCTTGCAGAGGGTCCTAAGGCAGATCGGTAGATCGCAGATTCGCTCTCAAGCGGCTCAAAAGCTTCGATTTCTACATGTGGGAATAAATGTCGCACAATAAGAGAAAATTGTCCCTTATTGGCTCCAACGTCAATGAGTGTCCTGGGAGCGAGGCGCTTGATTGCATCGATGTGCTCGACCGCAGGCACAACACCCTTAGCGATCGCCGGCCAAAAAGCGGGGGTCGCTAGAGATATGAGATACTTAACTAGCCGATTGATATTGAGCCCCTCTTACTTCCAAGCTAACCGGGATTTGTTTATGGGAACGTGATGTAACATTATTCATCGCAAACCTGCTGCTCCCTAAAATCCGCGACGGCATGGGGATGAGCAAGTGTGACCCGTAAAGGTTAATTTTAGCATATTCCACGACCCGCGACTACCCGTTCGGGCCTCAGTGCTGCGCTTGAGATCCAGCCAACTGCGGTGCAACGCTCGCGAATCACGCTGAGCATGTCAAGTATGGTCCCGTCTGGTTTAGAAAATAGTCTCCTCCGTTGTAGAGGCGGCCTGGTAAATCTAAACAACCTGGATAGGCGGAAATTCTGCCTGAATGCGGCGTAGGCTGCCGTGAATAGGGGAAGGCATGACGAAGAAACAACGTCGGAACCACAGCCCGGCCTTCAAGATCCCATGGGGGCGGTGGATAGCGGCTGGCGCTCTGGCTGATGACGAATTGCATCTCGATTATCCGTTCACGGGCAGCCGGAGGCTTGAGACTTGGTCCGCGCGGGAGTGGATGAAGGGTCATTTTCATGTCAAGCGCAGCACCAGGTTTGCGTTGGCTCCTGCTTGACTCGGAAGCTGCAGTTGCCGACTGTGTGTGCACTATGAAGCTCGTGCGTCGCGCTGTTCTGCGCTCCTCGGCGTAAGCGAACGTCAGAAGGCCCGATGCTCGTTGGGGATACAGTCCCGCGAGATGGCATTCCGCAAAAGATTTAGGACGCCCGAGCCTATACCTTCAGATCTGCGGGCGCGGCCAGCCTCTATCTTGAGCGAGCAAGCGGACTTATCCTCTAATTGTTCACCTGTATGCAGGTCTTTATAAAAATATATTAATCCCGAAAGGAATATTGATGATTCCCAAACTGATCCACCAAACGTCTCGATCAAAGATACTGTCGCCTGAGGAAGAACGACTCAGACGGCGGACGGCAAAAATACTGCCTAACTGGAAAATGAATATCTGGGACGATAGAGATAATATTGAAATTGTTAGGAAGTCATTTCCTGACCATTTTGATAAGTTCATGGCCATAAAACGAGGTGTTGTGAAAGCAGACATTGTCCGATGCGTCTACTTATACGCCTTTGGGGGTCTATATATTGACACTGACTATAAAATATTAAGGCCAATTGGCGATGAAATCCTCAAATGTCATTGTGTACTACCCGTTTCTAGGTCGGATGACCAGGCGAGCCCTGATTTTAGGATTTGTAATTCTGTTTTAGCATCGGAGCCGAGGCACCCATTTTGGGAAGGCTTCTTGAACCGGATTTTTACATTCCCGGATTTAGAACAATTGCCGGAAAGCCTTGTTGAAAAAGTGACTGGGCCGGAAGGACTAACAAGATTCTATCTTGATAACCGGAACGTCTACACAGACCTTTATGTGGCCCCAAGGAAATTCTTCCACCCACTGATTACATGCAAAGGGCTATCGTATGATCGTAGTTATCCATCATACGGCGCACATTTGTGTTGGGGATCCTGGAGGTCAAAGGGGATTTTTAAAAGTGTCAAAACATTTATTACTCGTAAATTGACGTCGTTTTGAGGGCTGAAGCGAAAACTGCCGGGGCCGATACACGAATTCGCATGTGGTGTGCTCGCGCTATAAGGCCGGACGCCAGATGTTCGCCTGGATGCGGTCCTTCGGAGAACTACAACGTATCGCCCAGGTAAAACCCGCATCGACAATAATATGTCCGCCTAGCGTTTCCCAGTTCGAACCTTATCGCAACAGTCCGCTTGCCACAAATCCCAGCTTCGCACCTTGCCACGCCCGGCAAAAGTGCGTTTGCGCAGACGTCAATCAGACCAAAATGTTTCACGTGAAACATTTTGGTCCGGTCGGGGCCTCGTTCCGGTCAAACCTGATACCCCACGCATCAGTGCCTCCCCATTCGCACAACGCCCCATGCCCTGACACGCGCGCATCCTTCCCTCGCTGCCTTGGGATGAATGATCGCGCTATGGACCAAAGCGCGGAAATCGGGGCTGAGCTCGCCCCGATCATCCGTAGCCTGGGCATGAGTGATAAACCACAAGGTGCCATCAAAATGCGTCGCCATGATCCCGAGGTTCACAACAAATACGACCGACAGGATGACCCGTCGTATGGGCGCTCGCCGGCTTATGCGCCTTCATTTAATAGTGGCGGCCTATATGAACCATGGTAGTCTCGCCGGAGTGCAAACCACTCCCCGTGGCATCGCCATGTCTGCAGCGGATTTTCCTAATCGCATCCTATTTATCTTCCGCCGGATGATGGCGGCACGCGCCGACCCCCGCGCTAGCTTAGCAAACAATCCCTGCCAAGGAATTCCGTCGCAAAGCGCGGTTCTTCGATACAAATTCGTTGCTCTATGAGATGTTCGAGCACGGATACTCAATATTTGCCGAACTGAATGCCGTGGACGAAAATCACGGTCGTGGGTCAAGTTGCATCAATCCTGATTTTGGCCCGTCTGTCCGGGCCGACTTTCTTGCGAGAGCGCACCGGATGTTCGTAACCCTCCGATCCTTGGGCTTGCTCGCCCTCGTTTGCGGTAGCTCTGTGCTGGCAGGATCAGAGAGCACAGCGACAGGCAAGGTTGAATCAATCGAAACATCCGTCTGCCGCCTTATCGAATCGGCGGCCCAAACTCAGAGTCTGCCGGTCGCGTTCCTTACACGGCTGATCTGGCAGGAAAGCAGCTTTCGGCCCAACACGGTCAGTCCAGCCGGCGCTCAAGGTATCGCGCAATTCATGCCGAAGACGGCTTATGAGCGTGGCCTTGCCCATCCTTTCGATCCCGAAGAAGCAATCCCAAAATCCGCCGAACTTCTCGCCGACCTCAAGCAGCGTTTCGGCAACCTTGGACTGGCCGCCGCCGCCTACAATGCCGGCGCTACCCGTGTTGCGAACTGGCTCGCCGGCCACGGCAATTTGCAGGCCGAGACTCGGGAGTACGTTCTGTCCATCACGCGACATCCAGTCGAAGACTGGACTGGCGCCGCGGCAGCGGAAACAATAACAGACAGCGTCGTATTCTCAAAGCCATCCTGTTTACAAGCGACAGCCGCCATTCGCCGCTCGGAGCCGCGCTCCGTTGCCCCCTCAGCGCTCTTTGCGCCTTGGGGGGTCCAGCTGGCCGGCAGTTTTTCGAAGGTGTCGGCGCTGGCCGCTTATGCGCGCGCCCGGAGCAGCTATTCCGCGATTATTGGCAGGATCGAACCCATGGTCATCGGTGGCCGCGTGCCCAGCCGCGGCTTCGCTCCATATTATCAGGTGCGCGCGCCCGCGCCCTCGCGCGCGGCAGCCGATGCACTTTGTGAAAAGATCCTTCGCGCCGGTGGCGCTTGTGTCGCCCTGCGGAGTTGAAGCGGTTATGGAAGCGAACGCCGGATCGTGATTGGGTTAACTCTCGTCATCGAGAACTCTGAGTCGAACTTCAACAAAGGGTCAGATTCGACGTTTGTTCCTGGCACTGCCCAGTCCGGCGTACCCTAATAATCTAAAATCGGCGGCGTGATTCAGGAGTTTGAGAAGGTTGACGGCATGGCCTTTTGGTGGGGTTGAGTCGGAGTTTGTTCCCATTTGACAGAGTTACCCTTCAACCTCTGGGATTGAGCGGGCGTCAATGATGTTCGCCACACTCTCCGTTCATGGTCAAAGCCTACCTTCCTTGTGAATTTTTAGCCGCATGGCACATGGGTCGCCATAACAGTTCATGCAGCGCGATAGTTTCGGGTAAGGATAATGCGAAAGATCAAAATGCTAGAGAGTTTGTCTTGTTATTTCGAATCGTTGAATACTCTCAGGAGGTCCTGCATGAAAAAGGTGCTTGCTCTTGCTGCCACAGCCATCGTCACTATAGGCGCGGTGATTGCCGCCATCACCGAAGCCAATGCCGGCGCCTGTATTCCCAGCGTGCACGGCGCAAGCTGCATCGGTCCGGGTGGAGGAATAGTCGCTGGTCACGGGCTTGGCAACGCCATCGCGCGCCACAGCGTTACTACACGACGCACCGGTCCCTACCCACAAGGTGTCCTCGCTCTGAACCGAAATCGCTGAGACCGCCGGGCGCCTCAGATCGCTATTTTTGTTAGATCCAAACCCCAGCGGTTCCGCGCCTTTCGCTTCCGGCTGAGTCGTCGTGCTGGTAGTGTTGGCCATCTGATGTCAGCTTTTGTTGAAGCATCGCTCGTCAGGAACGATTCTTGGCGGTAGCGGCAAGAATGTGGCGGACATCCACGTCTGCGCATAGTTTGACATGAAATGACCCGCTGTCGGTAATGCCCCAGTTTTCATGTCAGCTGTTTCGTTGAGGTAGAATTCCTTAGGCATTCAGCCCGAGTGAGGTCCGCCAGGACCACGCGGCTTCAACTGCGAAGTCGCGATAAGGATGCGGCGGCCGGCCGAGGAGGCCGGTCAGACTTTCGATGTTGGCAGCCTGCGCCGCTGCGCCATCTTCTTGATAGCCGCGGAACATTGCACGCCGATCGCAGCCCTTCCAGCTTGGAGTATGCGCCCGCAACTGTTTCTCGAATGCATCGAGGTCACAATAGCTATCTTCTCGATCTCGTCGAAGTTTAGGATCTTGCGGTTCGCATGGCCGAGCATCGGACACTAACCTCCATGTGGCAGCGACAGGAGCAAATGACGAAGCGCCTTTGTTGTATCAATGTCGATTCCGATCGCCTCATCATCGACTAAGCATTCGAGAACATCCTTTCCGGCGCCGTCAAGAATGGCGCGCGCGCCCCGGTCGCCTTCAAGAGATTTTATGGAGTCGAACAAATCTCTGCCGATCAGCACCGGATTGCCGCGCACGCCTGCACGCACGGGTACAACGGCGAGCGGGACAGGCGCCGATTCCTCGTACGCCTGGATCAAGTGATCGATGAGGCCCGCCGAAACGAAAGGCATATCGGCAAGCATGATGAGGGCTCCTGCCGTTGACGCAGGCAAAGCAGCTATCCCGGCCTTCAAGGAACTCGCGAGGCCTGTCCGGTAGCCCGGATTGAAGATGAAAGACAGGTCGAGGGTTTTGAGCGCAGCCTCGACTTTCGCAGCGGCATGGCCGGTGACGACTAGGATCGGGCGCGCTCGTGAAGCAAGCGCTGCTTCCGCGACCCGCCGGACCAGGGGTTTGCCGAAAAGCGGCACGACGAGTTTCGTCTCCTCCGGACCGCTATCGAAGCGCGACGAAAGCCCGGCTGCGAGTATGATTGGAGCGATCTCGCTCAAGGGCGTTGACCAGGGAGGACGATGCCCGGGTGCGAACGTATAGTGTTCTCAACCAGAAGGCCGCCGACACCCATCCGTCGGATGTCCTCACTGCGGATCGGCAATCCGGCGAGAATGCAGTCTAACACGAAGTCAAATCCATTTTTCTTCGGCGAACGAGCGCAGCCTGGTGCACCGATGACTGGCTTATCCTCGCCTTCACACCTTTTTTCAAGGTCAAGCCAGCCCTAGAATCGCATGGGCGAGGAAAACGCTTTCGTACTCGGAGGTGGGAAGCGGTCCGAATTTCACGCGGCCTTCTCCGTTTCCACACGTAATCCTTAGCGATGCAACTCCGCTATGATTTCGCCGGCAATAGAGACGGCGATTTCGGCCGGACTGATCGCCCCGATGTCGAGCCCGATCGGCGCATGGATGCGCGTGAGCAGGCCGTCATCGAAACCTTTGGCGCGCAGCCGCTCGAGCCGTTTGGCATGCGTCTTTTGCGATCCCAGCGCACCAATGTAAAAGCAATCGGCACGCAAGGCCTCCATCAGGCCCTGATCGTCGATCCGCGGATCATGGGTCAACAGTACCACGGCGGTATAGCGGTCGAGATGCAGAGAGGGAAGCACGACCTCTGGCCATTCAGCGATGAGACGTGCGCCGGGGAAACGCTCAGGCGTTGCGAAGGCGTTGCGCGGATCGATGATGATCATTTCGACACCAGCGAGGCTGGCGATCGGTGCGAGCATCTGCGAAATTTGGACGGCCCCAATCGTGATGAGGCGCACCGGCGGCGTCTCGGCGCGAAGGAAGAATGCCTTGCCACCCCATTCCAGGATGCCGCTGTTGCCGAGCCGCAGCCGTTCCTGAAGAATCTCGGCCATGGGATCAGAGCCGACATCTGCGGCACGGACGAGGCGCTGCTCGCCCGATGCAACATCGGTCACAAGCACACAAGGATGCCGCATGGCGCGCTCGGCATTGAAATCTGTGATAAGCCTTGCGCGACGCGTGTCAATGCTTTGAACATATACGCTGATTCGGCCGCCACAGGAGAGACCTGCGCGCCAGGCCGTCTCATCGGCAACGCCGAAATCGAGCATATTGTGTCCCCCCATCGCGATGATATCCAGCGCTTCGGTGATGACATCAGCCTCGACGCAACCGCCGGAGACCGACCCTAGAAAATTCCCCTCCGAGTCGATGACGAGGTCGCTTCCAGCCGGACGTGGTGCTGAGCCCCAGGTTTTGACCACGGTCGCAAGCGCAATGTCGCGCCCTGCCTCATTCCATGCCTGTGCTATGCGGAGAATATCGCTATCGGATACAACCATTGGAACGATGTCCCTTGTGTTGACCTTCCCCCGATTTAGTGGACACGGGATCAAGCGGCTTGGCGCTCTGCCTGTTCGGGAGTGATATACCCGAGGTCGGAATGTAGCCGCTGACGATTGTAATATCCTTCTATGGAAGCGAACAAGTCATGCCGGGCAGCTTGCCTAGT
>CAYTRB010000065.1:0-16714 GCA_964440215.1 uncultured Methylocapsa sp. | reverse complement strand
AACGCAAGAAGCAGGGCAAGAAGAAGCGTCACGACGACGATTGACAATGATTAAGGACCGCCAAAAGACCTAGCTTGGGCTAAGATCACGCGAGGAATTGGAGAAAAAAAGCCTGGCGCAAAATCGCCCAAAAGATTTTGTGTAGCTCAGGCTTTTTTATTTACCAAGAGCTATACAATTCATCTTGAAATAATCTGGAACAATACCTTGGAGGTCGCGTTTGCCCGGCGTGACATCTCAACCCAAGGAGAGTCCCAGATGAGACTATTTTTGTTGAGTGTGATCGCGGGCGCGGCGATGACCGCCTGCGGCGGCATGGCTGCGGCACCGATGGAAACTTCACCCGCTCATATGAGTGGCGCTTCGCAAAGCCCATCCCAACCTCATGCTAACGACTACGTCATCGCCATGGGGGCAAGAGGGGCACTAAGCGGAAGCAGGCTTCAAGAGCGGCGTTCCGTGGCAACCGAAACTTTATCTTCGGCCCAGGTGACGAGACTCCATACCTTTGTCGCGAGCGGGATTTTACACAGCATCAATCAGGCAAATTTCGCGCTTTCTGTTGGACAGCGCATTCCCCGCACCGTGCGGATTTACAGCGTGCCAAAGTCGATCGCCGATGTCGTTCCACAGTATCGTGACTTCGATTACATCGTCGTCAAGAACGATCTCTTGATCATCGATCCGCGCACGCTCGAAATTCTATACGTCCTTCCCGGCTGACAGGCATTGGCAGCCAAACCAACCTCGGCCCCGGGAGGCAGACTGCCCGCCGGGGCGCGCTAAAGACCAGACGGCATCCATGATTCTTATTCCGCGAGACTTGGCATCATCCGTTCGATCACTCCGCCGCGATGACGTGGAAAAAGCTTCCCGTCACCTTGCCGCGCCGGTTTCCCTCCGCTTGCTCCGCCCCGCCATGGGCATCTTGGACAAAGGCGAAAGGCGCGTCTCCCTCGCTCGTTGCCGCGATCGTGGCGTAATGAAATTCATGGCCGCGCAACAAGGCGCCCTTGGCGCCTAAGGGATGCGCCTCGGCGAGGCGCGCTTGCCGGTAGCCGAGATGCAATTTGCGTTTCGCAAAACTAAAGGAGGCGCCAAGCAGGCCCACCATGCGATGCGCATCGCCCGCTTGATCGGTCAGGCTTTCCCCCAAAACCATGTAGCCGCCGCATTCGCCATGCACGGGCTTGGTTTCCGCAAAGTGTCGCACCCCTTCTAGGAAACGTCCCGCCGCCGCGAGCTGCCTCGCGTGAAGCTCGGGATAGCCGCCAGGAAGCCAGAGAAGATCGCATTCCTCCGGCGGCGGCTCATTGGCGAGTGGCGAAAAGAAAGCAATGGCCGCGCCCGCTTTTTGCCAGCCCGCCAGAACATGCGGATAAAGAAAGGAAAACGCCGCGTCCCTCGCGATCGCGATGCGCGGCGCTGGCGGTGGCAGCGCGCGCGATCTGGCATGAGACAATGTCTTGGCCGCGCGGGCACAGGCCAAAATGGCTTCGGTCTCGACGTGCGTATTGATGAAATCGGCGATCCTGTCCAAAGCCGCATCGAGACCTTTGGTCTCATCGGCCTGCACGAGACCGAGATGGCGTTCGGGGAGAGAAATTGTTTCGTCACGCGGCAAGGCCCCGAGCACAGGGATTCCAAGGGCCTCGATGGAAGCGCCGACGAGACTTCGATGACGCGGGCTTGCGACCCTGTTCAAGACCACGCCTGCGATGTTTATGCGCGGGTCGAAGCTGGCGCAGCCTTTAACGATTGCTCCCGCTGTTTGTGATTGCCCGCTTACATCAAGCACAAGCAAAACCGGCCACCCAAGTGCCGCCGCGACATCGGCGGAGGAGCCGGTGCGCCCCGGCTCGCCCGGAACGCCGTCGAACAGCCCCATCAAACCTTCGCAGAGAATGAGTTCACAAGCTTGGCTCGCAGCAATGCCCAGTCCGCCGAGCTGCGCCGGGGACATCGCCCAGCTGTCGAGATTAAAGCTTTGTCTGCCGGTCGCCGCGGCATGGAAGGCGGGATCGATATAATCCGGCCCGCATTTGGCACCGGCAACGGCGAGGCCCGCGTTGCGGAACGCGCGCATCAGGCCAAGCGTGAGGATCGTCTTGCCGCTGCCCGAGCGGGGCGCCGCGATGACAAGCCCGTGTGCTAGACTATTGCCGTCATGACCGGCGAGGTTCACGAGATGGCGTTTCCTGTTCCATGAGCGGTATCGAGGAGACCCCTCCCCAAAAAGCGCATTTGCGCAAGGGCTGGACGACCGGCACCTGCGCCGCCGCCGCCGCCCGCGCAGCCTATGAGGCGCTGTTGACTGGCGTGTTTCCCGGGCAGGTCACCATCACCTTGCCGGGGGGCGCACAGCCCAGTTTCGCGCTTGCCTTGGAGGAGCTGGGTGTGGGATTTGCCCGCGCCGGAATCATCAAGGATGCGGGCGACGATCCGGATGTCACCCATGGAGCCCTGGTGATCGCGCGCGTGTCGCATGGCCCGCCCGGATCGGGCGTGGCGTTTCGCGCTGGAGAAGGCATTGGCAGGGTCACCCGCGCGGGGCTGCCGCTGCCGCCGGGAGAACCGGCCATCAATCCGGTTCCGCGCCGGATGATCGAGGCAGCGATTTTTGAGGCCGCCAGCCTGTTCGGCGGCGCCCGTGACGTCATCGTCGAGATTGCGATTCCAGGCGGCGAGGAGATCGCCAAGCGAACCCTCAACGCAAGGCTCGGAATTATCGGAGGCCTCTCGATCCTGGGCACGACGGGAATTGTCGTGCCATTCTCCTGCGCCGCATGGATCGACACCATCCATCGCGGGATCGATGTCGCACGCGCCGCAAAGCTCGATCATGTCGCGGGCGCGACGGGCGCGACCTCGGAGGCGGCGGTCAGGGCCTTGCATGGATTGCCGGAGATCGCTCTCATAGAAATGGGCGATTTCGCGGGCGGCATGCTGAAATATTTGCGCACGCATGAAATACCCAAGGTGACCATCGCGGGCGGCTTCGCCAAAATGACCAAGCTTGGTCAGGGGCTGCTCGATCTTCATTCGAAACGCGGCGAGGTCGATCTCACCTGGCTCGCGGCGTGTAGCGCGGAAGCTGGCGCCGATGATGCTTTTATTGCGCAGGTCAAAACCGCGCGGAGCGCCGGGGAAGTTCTGGAACGCGCTCGCGCGGAAGGCTTCGATATCGCAGCGCCGGTCGCGCAGGCAGCCTGGCGCACGGCGTCGAAAGCTTTGCATGGCAGCAGCATCGCACTTGAAATCGCGGTTTTCGGCCGCGAAGGCGAGCTCCTCGCGCGAACGCCGTTGTTGCCGGTTCATTGAGACTTTCCCCGGAAACGGCGTTGATAATCTTTGTCATAGAGCGCGCTCGCGCGAAAATCACGGCTTGCCAAAACTTGGCCGACGATGATCAGCGCGGTGCGCTCCATCGGCGCTTCGCCGAGATCCTTGGCGATGGTTGCAAGAGTGCCGCGAAGAATCCTTTGATCTGGCCAGGAGGCGCGCAAGACGATCGCCACCGGGCAATCGGCGCCATAATAGGGGGTCAATTCGGCGGCCACCCGCTCGATCGCATGGATCGAGAGATGAATGGCAAGCGTCGTTTTCGTGGCCGCGAAGTTTTCGAGCGTTTCATGTTCGGGCATCGCGGAGGCGCGCCCTTGCATGCGCGTCAACACGAGCGATTGCGCGACTTCCGGAAGAGTGAGTTCGACGCCCAAGGCGGCGGCGGCGGCGGCGAAAGCCGGAACCCCTGGGGTGACCGTATAGGGAATGCACAAGCGTTCAAGAACGCGGATCTGCTCGCCAAGCGCACTCCATATCGAGAGATCGCCGGAGTGCAGGCGCGCGACATCTTCTTTGCTACGATCGGCGCGCAAAAATTCGGCGGCGATCTCATCGAGGCTCATCGAAGCCGTATCCAGGATTCGGGCGCCCTTCGGGCAATGTTCGAGAAGCGCTTGCGGCACGAGCGAGCCCGCATAGAGGCAAACCGGCGAACGCGTGATAAGATCGCGGCCGCGCAGGGTAATCAGGTCGGGAGCACCAGGCCCCGCGCCGATGAAGTGAACGGTCATGGTTTTCTTTCACCCGCGATCGCGCAGCTGGCGCCGCCTTCGCTCATCCGCGCCACGAGCAGGACGGAGGAAGGCCCGGCGCCCGCAAGTGCCGCCGTCTCGGCGATCGATGGCAGTCCAAACAGTGCCATCACTCTTTGCGAGCTTGTGGCGGCGCGTAAAGAGGCTTGCCGCAGAACCTCTGCTTCGAGAAAGACGAGCGGCAGGCCAAGCGCCTTTGCGGCGGCAGCCAAGCCCGCCTCGCTTTTCTTGGACTCATGCGTAAAGAGGCTGGCGCTTGCACCCGCGCAAGAAGCCGCCGCCATCGCACGCACAACAAGCGCGACTATGGTTTCCGTGGAGCAGCCCTTTTTGCAGCCAATGCCGATTGCGACAGCGGCTTTGCCCATATCTTGAGAGGACGCCAATATCTTCTGCACGCGAATGAACATTCTTGATGCTTGACTTTACTACGGCTAAGCCGTATATTTATGAATGATGTTGGCTTTGAATGGGACGATTGGAAAGCCGCAGACAATTATGCAAGGCACGGCGTCAGTTTCGCCGCAGCGCGCGGTGTTTTCAAGGACCCCTTCGCCGTCGAACTGCTCGATGACAGCGAGGCCTATGGCGAGGACCGGTTTATTATCATTGGGATGGCGGATAACCGGCTTCTTTTTGTCGTTTACACCATGAGGAGCGAAACCATTCGCATTATTTCGGCGAGAGGAGCCGAACCTATGAGCAACGCCGATATCACGAAAGCAACAGCTGAGTCGCCTGAACAGGATTGGAGCCGTTTCGACGCAATGAGCGGCGCACAACGCCATGCCGCCGCCGCGAGCGACCCCGAAGCCCGGCCGCTCTCGCCTGATGACTTCAAGCGGATGAAGCGCACGCCGCAAGTCACAATCATTCGCCGCGCACTCGGGCTGTCGCAGGAGGAATTCTCGGTGCGCTTTCATATCCCGCTCGGCACTTTGCGGGATTGGGAACAAGGGCGGAAGGCGCCCGATGCCGCCGCCCGCGCCTATCTTGTTGTGATCGGCCGCAACCCGCAAGCCGTGCGTGAGGCGTTGTCGCCTGGCCGCGATCCTCAAAACGATTTGTAGGACAAAAACTTGCCAGACATGACGACCTTGACCCGGTCGCCTTTGGGGTCGGCCTCGCGGCTGATGTCGAGCGAAAAATCGATCGCGCTCATGATGCCATCGCCAAATTCTTCATGGATCAGCTCCTTGATCGTTGTGCCATAAACGGAAACGATCTCGTACCAGCGGTAGATCAGCGGATCGCTCGGCACCGCGGTGGGCAGGGAGCCTTTATAAGGCGCGATCTGGAGCCAGGCGGCCGCCTCGTCGGATAAGCCAAAGAGGGCACCGATTTTTTCGGCCTGGTCCTTGGTGAAAGCCATCTGGCCAAGGCAACCGGCCGTCGTCCATTCCTTGCTCTGCCCGATCGCGCTTGCAGCCTCCGCCCATTTGATGTTCCTCTTAACCTTGGCGGCGCGGATCATACCGGTGACTTCGGATCGGTCAGTGATCATCGAAAACTCCATGGATCTGTTTGAAAATCAGGCCATGGTCGGATATTTGGGATCAAAGGGCCATTGATTTCTTGCGCGCCGCGGCGAAGTCCGGAGAGCTGGCGCGCAAGACCGAGGCGAGCCTACC
This sequence comes from uncultured Methylocapsa sp., assembly GCA_964440215.1. Taxonomy (GTDB): domain Bacteria; phylum Pseudomonadota; class Alphaproteobacteria; order Rhizobiales; family Beijerinckiaceae; genus Methylocapsa. The sequence goes on along the minus strand of CAYTRB010000065.1, from coordinate 10,986 downwards.
CGTCCCCCTGGAGATCGCGAAAGACCATGGAAAAATTCACCTCGCTCACCGGTGTCGCGGCGCCGCTCGAAATCACCAACGTCGATACTGACATGATCATCCCGAAACAATATCTCAAGACGATCAAGCGCACCGGTCTCGGCAGGGGTCTTTTCGCGGAGATGCGCTATCGGGATGATGGAAGCGAAAATCCCGATTTCGTCTTGAACAAGCCCGCCTATCGCAACGCGAAAATTCTCGTCGCGGAAGATAATTTCGGCTGCGGCTCCTCGCGCGAGCACGCGCCCTGGGCGCTGATCGATTACGGCATAAGCTGCGTGATCTCGACGAGTTTTGCCGATATTTTTTATAACAATTGCTTTAAAAACGGCATTCTGCCGATTGTCGTTTCACCAGAAGACCTCGTCAAGCTCCTCGACGACGCCAAGCGCGGCGCTAATGCAACGCTCTCGGTCGATCTCGAAGCCCAGGAAATCCGTGGCCCCGATGGTGGTATGATCCACTTCGAGATCGACCCGTTCCGGAAGCATTGCCTTTTAAACGGTCTCGACGATATCGGCTTGACGCTCGAGAAATCCGCCCATATCGAGGCGTTCGAGAAAAAATCGGCAGCGGAGCGTTTTTGGCTCTGATCGGCTGGAAAAAATACGGTGGCAATGGGCGCCATCCAATGCTAAATAGGCGCCCGAGCAGTGTCGAAACCTGTTCAGGGTAATGAAACGTTTGCGGCAACCGCAACGATTAGATTGAGGCAGAGGCTGATATGACTTGGACCACTCCCGTAATCACTGAAATTTGCATCGGCATGGAAGTCACGAGCTATCTTTCGGCCGAGATCTGACGGCACCTGATTTCCGCTTTTATCAAGATATCGTGATTGGCGCGCGCTTTGCGCATTCTTGTCCTGGGTTCGGCGGCGGGCGGCGGCTTTCCGCAATGGAATTGCCTCTGCCCGGTGTGTCAGCTTGCCTGGAACGGCGATAGACGCGTCACCCCGCGCAGCCAATCCTCTCTCGCCGTCAGCGGCGATGGCGAGCGCTGGTTGCTTCTCAACGCCTCGCCGGATCTCCGCCAGCAGATTATCGCTTCGCCGTGTTTGCACCCGCGGGGTGCGAAGCGGCAGTCGCCCATCCGGGCCGTCTTTGTCACCAATGCCGATGTCGATCATCTCGCCGGGCTCCTGACCCTGCGCGAGAGCCAAAGCTTCACGCTCTTTGGAAGCGGGACGACCTTGGCGCAGGCAGGCAGCGGGATTTTCGGGGTTTTGAACAAGGAACTCGTCGAGACCCGCGCGACCGAACTTGATGCCCGCGTCGATACCGGCCTCGGCCTTTGGGTAAAACCTTTTGCGGTACCCGGAAAAGTTGCGCTTTATCTCGAAGGCGAGAACGTCGCAATCGGCGAGGAAACCGAGACAACCGTGGGGCTTGAGATCGGCGGCGATGGCGCCAAAAGCTTTTTCTACGTGCCGGGCTGCGCCGAGATCAACAAAAGCGTCCTACAACGACTGTCCGGCGCAGAACTTCTTTTCTTCGATGGCACCACGTTCACCGATAGCGAGATGGTTGATCTGGGCCTATCCAAGAAAACCGCGCGGCGCATGGGCCATGTGGCAATGAGCGGCGACAAAGGGTCGCTCAATCTCTTCGCCTCTTGCAGGATCGGCCGCAAAATTTATGTTCATATCAACAATACGAACCCAGTTCTGATCGAGGATTCGCCGCAACACGCAAAAGCCATGCGCGCGGGCTGGGACATCGCCTATGATGGCATGGAGGTTTCCCTATGAGCGTTACCGCGCAACTCCTGACCGGCGATGAGTTCGAAGCCCGCTTGCGCCAAATCGGAGCCGAGCGCTACCACAATCTGCATCGTTTCCATCGCCGGCTGCACACTGGCCAATGCACTTATGAAGAAGTCCAGGCCTGGGCTCTCAATCGCTATTATTATCAGGCGATGATCCCCATCAAGGATGCGACGATCTTGACCCGGATGACCGATACCGAAGACCGCAGGCAATGGCGCAAACGCATCGAGGATCATGACGGCCTGCGCGAAGGCGACGGCGGCATCGAGCGCTGGCTGAAGCTCACCGGCAGCCTCGGCTTCCCCCGCGATTATGTGACTTCGACGCAGGGCATTTTGCCCGGCACCCGTTTCGCCGTCGAAGCCTATACGGAATACTGCCGCAGCAGGAGCCTTTTGCAGGCGGTTGCCTCTTCCCTTACCGAATTGTTTTCGCCTGCCATCATCAGTGAACGCGTTGCTGGAATGCTGGCGCATTATGATTTCGTGAGCAAGGAGACGCTTGCCTATTTTTCGCAGCGCCCGGTTCAGGCCAAGCGCGACAGCGACTTCGCCCTCGACTACGTCAAACAGCACGCCATTTCACGGGCAGAACAGAATTCCGTCATTGCCGCCTTGGAGTTCAAATGCTCCGTGCTTTGGGCGCAGCTCGACGCGCTCTGGAGTGCCTATGTCGATGGCGCCATCCCGCCCGGTGCCTGGGTGCCGGGAATCAAGTTTGCGCAGGGCCAGGCCGCATGACGGAGGAAGTCAGCTCGCCAGACATGATTGCAAAACCGCGTCTGCCGCGCGGCGTCCGCTTGAAATATGACGAGACGCGGAATGAATGGCTTCTTCTCGCGCCTGAGCGCGTAATCAAAACGGATGCCATCGCGGTCGAGATTTTGAAACGCTGCGACGGAACCGCCACCTTCGCGGCGATCGTCGACGATCTCGCGCAAACGTTCTCCGCCGATCACACCCGGGTGGAAGCGGATGTGCGAGCCCTGCTGAATGAACTCGCGGCCAAGCGAATGATGGATCTATGACCGCCTCGCCGGGCTCCCCTGGATCACCAAAAAAACTTGGTGCCCCCGTCGCGCTCCTCGCCGAGCTGACGCATCGCTGTCCGCTGGGCTGCCCCTATTGTTCCAATCCGCTCGCACTCGATTCGCGCGAGGACGAACTTTCGACGGCGGAATGGACAAAGGTTTTTTCGCAAGCCGCGAAGCTTGGTGTTCTGCATGCGCATCTTTCCGGCGGCGAGCCGGCGTCGCGGCAGGATCTTACCGATATCGTCGCGCATTGCGCGAATGTGGGACTTTATACCAATCTCATCACCTCAGGAATCGGTCTTACCGAGGCGCGGGTCAAGGACCTCGCGCGAGCCGGGCTCGATCACGCGCAGCTTTCGATTCAGGATTCGGACGCCGCATCTGCCGACCGGATCGCTGGCTATAAGGGTGCTTTTGCCCGCAAGCAGGCGGTTGCGGAATGGATCACGCAAGCTGGGCTGCCGCTCACCATCAACGCGGTCATCCACCGTGCCAATATTTTTCGCACAGGCGACATCGTCCGCCTCGCTGTGAGCCTTGGCGCCCGCCGGGTCGAGATCGCGCATACGCAATATTACGGCTGGGGGCTTGTCAATCGCGCCGCGCTGATGCCTTCGCGAAGCGAGGCGGAGGCCGCGATCGCCGAGGTTGAAGCGCTCAAAAAGAGCCTCGCCGGGGTCATCGTCATCGACCATGTGATTCCCGATTACCACGCCCGCTACCCCAAGGCCTGCATGGGCGGCTGGGGCAAGCGCGGGCTCAATGTGACGCCAACCGGCAAAGTGCTGCCTTGCCATGCGGCGGAAACCATTCCCGGTCTTGTATTCTGGACCGTGCGGGAGCGTTCGATCGAGGACATTTGGCACAACTCGCCGGCTTTCAATGCCTTCCGGGGGGAGGATTGGATGCGCGAGCCTTGCCGCTCCTGCCCCCGCAAGACCATCGATTATGGCGGCTGCCGCTGTCAGGCGCTGGCGCTTACGGGCGACGCGCGGGAAGCCGATCCGGTGTGTCACCTCTCGCCGGACCATGCTAAGATCACAGAAATCGCGGCACAAAGCGAAGACGAGGGCGGCGCGCCTCACTATCGCTATAGGCACATGAAACTGCGAGAACCGGCGGACTAGCTCTTTTTGCTTGGGCAGCAACCACTTCCCCGGTGGAAAAGCCCGCCAAACCTTGGAAAATAGCGCATTCCCGCCTATATTCTGGAAGTTGTGGCTATGATCGCCGCATGGCCGGGCTGCACCGTCCGGCAGGAGAGAAAGCGATGGCGGACGCGGTGAAAGGCCCGGTCGACCTGCCCCAGGAATCGCCCAAAGAACAGCTCCAGGACCTCCGAGCCACTTCCCTCGACGACAAATATGATCTGACGAAACGGCGGATCTTCGTCTCCGGCCCGCAAGCCATTGTCAGGCTCCTGCTCATGCAGAGGGAGCTCGACCGGCGCAATGGCCTCGCCACGGCTGGGTTTATCTCAGGCTATCGCGGCTCACCGCTCGGCGGTCTCGACTTGACGTTTCAGCGCGCCAAGGTCCCGCTCGACGCAGCCGGCATCCAATTTCAACCGGGCCTCAACGAGGACCTCGCGGCAACCGCCATATGGGGGGCGCAACAGGCCGAGATGCGCGGGGAAGGCAAGCACGACGGCGTCTTCTCGCTCTGGTACGGCAAGGGGCCGGGCGTCGACCGCAGCGGCGATGTCTTCCGCCATGCCAATCTCGCAGGCACGTCGAGACATGGCGGCGTGCTGGCCCTCATGGGCGACGATCACACCGCTGAATCCTCGACGACAGCGCATCAGTCCGAATTCAACTTCGTCGATAAGATGATGCCGGTGCTGTCCCCGGCAGGCGTGCAGGAGATTGTCGATTACGGGCTCTACGGCTTTGCGATGAGCCGTTTCACGAGCACTTGGGTCGGCCTCAAATGCTTGAAGGATACGGTTGAATCAACCGGCTCGATCGACGTCTCGCTAGATCGCGTGAAGCCGATTGTTCCTGCCTCGTTCGTAATGCCGCCAGGCGGCCTCAATATTCGCGCGCACGACACGGTTCTCGATCAGGAGAAGCGCCTGCAGAATTATAAGCGCGACGCCATGCTGGCGTGGCTCCAGGCCAACCGTCTAAACAAGATCATCACCTCCGGCGGCCCCAACCCGAAAATCGGCGTCATCACGGCGGGGAAATCCTATCTCGACGTGCGCCAGGCGATGGACGATCTCGGCATCGACGAGATCGCCGCGAACAGGCTCGGTTTGCGGCTCATGAAACTCGCCTGCACCTGGCCGATAGAGCCTATGGGTCTGCGCGAATTCGCGCGCGGGCTTGAATTGATCATCGTCGTCGAGGAAAAACGTTCGCTGATCGAAGTGCAGCTGCGCGAGGAGCTCTACGGATCTGCCTCCCAGCCCATCTGCGTCGGCAAAAAGGATGAAGACGGGAACTGGCTGTTTCCGGTCACCGGCGCGCTCGACGCCAATGACATCGCAATCGCAATCGGCCGCCGCTTGTTGCGGTTCGCCGGCAGTGAGGATCTCGAGGCCCGGGTGCGCCAGCTCGAACGCCGGCAGGCCATACTCGCGAGCGCCGGAGATTTGGGGGTCCGCACCCCCTATTTCTGCTCCGGCTGCCCGCATAACACTTCGACACAAGTCCCCGACGGCATGCGCGCCTATGCTGGGATCGGCTGTCATTACATGGTCCAGTGGATGGACCGTTCGACCGAGGGCTTCACCCAAATGGGCGGTGAAGGGGTGAATTGGATCGGCGAGGCGCCTTTCTCGAAACGGGCGCATGTTTTCCAAAACCTCGGCGACGGCACTTACGATCATTCCGGCGCGCTCGCGATCCGCTTCGCCGTCGCCTCGGGCGTCAACATCACCTACAAGATTCTTTTCAACGACGCCGTGGCGATGACCGGCGGTCAGCACCTCGAGGGCAACCTGACCGTCGACATGATCGCGCGCCAGGTCGCCGCCGAAAATGTGAAGCGCATCGTCATTGTCTCCGACGAGCCCAACAAATATCCGGCGGCCACGCAATGGCCGGAGGGTCTCACCATCAAGGACCGTCACGCGCTCGACAATGTGCAGCGCGAGCTGGCCCACATTCCCGGCGTCACGGTGCTCATTTACGATCAGACCTGCGCGGCGGAAAAACGCCGCCGCCGCAAGAAGAAAGAGATGCCGGATCCAGCCAAGCGCGTCTTCATCAACGAACTCGTCTGCGAAGGCTGCGGCGATTGCGGCGTGAAATCCAATTGCGTTTCGGTGCAGCCGCTCGAAACCGAATTCGGCCGCAAGCGGGTGATCGACCAGTCGAGCTGCAACAAGGATTTTTCCTGCCTCGATGGGTTCTGCCCAGCCTTGGTCACGGTGCATGGCGCCCGCCCAAGGAAGGCCGCGGTCACGCAGGCGCGGGATTTCCCGGGCCTCGCCCGGCCCGTGATCCCGGCGATCGGCGCCAAACCCTATGGGATCCTCGTGACCGGGGTGGGCGGCACCGGCGTCGTCACTATCGGCGCGATTTTGGGGATGGCCGCGCATCTTGAAGGCAAGGGGTGCGGCTCGATCGACATGGCGGGCCTCGCCCAGAAAGGCGGCGCCGTCTACAGCCATGTCAAGATTGGCGCTAAGCCTGAGGACATTCATGCGATCCGGGTCGCGGCCGGCGAGGCCGATCTGGTGCTCGGTTGCGACCTTGTTGTCTCCGGCACGAAGAAAGTGCTCGCTGCCGTCCGCAAGAGCGAGACAGGATTTGTCGTCAACACGGCGGAAATTTTTCCGGGCGACTTCACCCACAATCCCGATTTCTCGTTGCATCCGGAGCGCATCAAGCAGGCGATCCGGGAGGCTGCCGGGGAGGGTGTCAGCTTCCTCGACGCAACGGGCATCGCAACCGCTCTGCTCGGCAATTCCATCGCCGCGAATATGTTCATGCTGGGCTTCGCGTGGCAGAAAGGCCTCGTGCCGGTTGACGATGCGTCCCTCCTGCGCGCCATCGCCCTAAATGGCGAAGCCGTCGAGATGAATCAGGCGGCATTTTTATGGGGCCGCCGCGAGGCCGCCAATTCCACAGAAGTGGAAGCCGCGGTCGCACCTTTGCGCCGAAGCAGCGTGACGCAAGCGCAATCGCGCTCCCTCGACGAAGTGATCGAAAGGCGCGCCGGTTTTTTGACCGCCTATCAAGACAAAGCCTATGCCAAACGTTATTTGAATTTGGTGAAGCGCATCGAGGCAACCGAGCGGGCGAGGGTGCCCGGCCGTCACGATCTCACGGCGGCTTGTGCGCGCTATTATTTCAAACTGCTCGCGATCAAAGACGAATATGAGGTCGCGAGACTTTATAGCGATGGGTCCTTCGCAAAGCAGATCGCGGCGGCATTCGAGGGTGAGCCGCGCCTTGAATTCCATCTCGCGCCGCCGGCTCTCAGCCGCAAGAACGAGAAGGGCGAGGCGCTGAAATCGAGTTTTGGGCTTTGGGTCATGCCGCTTTTCGGGTTTCTTGCCGGGCTGAAAAGGCTACGCGGTACGGTTTTCGATATTTTCGGCTACACGAAGGACCGCCGTATCGAGCGCAAACTAATTGTAGACTATGAAATTTTGTTAGATGAGATATCGGCCAATCTTTCTCCTGGCAATCATGCAATCGCCGTCGCGCTCGCCTCCGTTCCAGAGAAAATCCGCGGCTACGGCCATGTGAAAATGCGGCATTTGCAAGCCGCCAAGGCCGAGGAGCAAGGCCTGATGGAGCAATTCCGCACGGCCGCGGCACCGGTGAAACTGGCGGCGGAATGACTGCGATGACCATCAATCCTTGATCAGACCCGTGAAGGGACCCCAGCCGATCGTCTTGGGCGGGCCATCATCGGGATCGAAGCGGGGTTCTGGCGGTTCACTCTCGTCAGAGAAATAGAAATCAAACGCCGCGACGGAAAGCACGCCGCCCTCCTCGGCCAGCACCACCCGGACCGGCAGGGTGAAGGACACCTCTTGGCTCGCTTGCCCCGGCCGCAAGGCAGCCGGTGCCTTGAGAAGCAATTCGGCCCGGCCAAGCCAAGTTTCTTGCATTTCATCTTTTTCGAAAGACCGCGGATCGAGGTCGGTCGCAAAATACGTGACGCCCGGCACGGTGTTGGAAAGTGCCCGCCATTGCTCGGAGCTTTCGACCTTGTAGCCGGCCACCGCTTTGACGATCCGGTCCGCCATTGCGGCCTCGCTTTGACCTATGGAAAGCAGGTCCTCAAGAGACATAAGTTCTGTCCGTGTCTAAAATGTTAGCGTTGCCTGTAGCGCCACGCCAGCGTCTTGCCGAGCGCGTCGCGATCCCCAAAAATCCGATGCGGATCATAGCCGAATATATGCAGCAGCCGCCGGAATTCAGCCTTTTCCGAAGCTGGAACCGGAAATGCCGCAATGTCGTATAGGGGCGGCGATGGCAGCCATGGCGTCTGCGGATCGGGGTGCAAGGAGAAGCAGCCTTCCTGCGCTGTTAATTGCGCGACACGCGGGGAGACTTCCACAATCAACGGCGCGTCTTCCGGCGAGCCAAAAAGCTGAGCGGTTTTCAAGCGCCGGACGAAAGGGACGCGAAGGGCCAGGATTCTCGCATCGGATGAAACGCTTTCATCTCCAGTCGCGAACCAAGCGGCAAGGAGGGGATTGGCCGACCATGCGAGCAAGCGTGTCGGCAACCCATGATGCTGCGCAAGCGCCAGCCATTCGATATCCGTGAAGGCGTCCGCATCGAGCCTGCGCTTCGACTGATGCACGAAATCCGCGAACAAAATCTTCTCGTCGGCCACGCGGTAGGCCGATGCGGATGGCTGCCGGCCGATCAAAGGAATGAGATCCCAAGCCGCATCGCCATGCCCACGAAAGAGCCAGGTGCCATCGGCTTTCGTTGAAGCGAAGTCGAGGAAATCCAGCCACGTCTGCGACACGGTTGGCGATGTTGGCCAAAATGCAAAAGGCATCACCCCGTCTCCCCGTCACCGCACCAGCACATTCTTGAACTGCCACGGGTCATCCGTATCGATGTCCTCGGGAAAGAGGACCGCTCGGCCGTCCAGCGGCGTCCAATCCGTATAATGACCCGTAACCGGGCCAAGGTAAGGGCGCTGCACTTCGAGACAGCGGCGAAAGTCGAGCTCGTCGGCCTCGACGATCCCGGCCTTTGGATTTTCGAGAGCCCAAACCATGCCCGCCAGCACGGCGGAGGTCACCTGAAGCCCGGTGGCGTTTTGATAGGGCGCGAGCCGCCGGGTCTCCTCGATCGACAGCTGCGAGCCGTACCAATAGGCATTCTTCGCGTGCCCATAGAGCAACACGCCGAGCTCGTCGATCCCGTCGACAATCTCGTTCTCGTCGAGAATGTGGGTTTTCTTCTGAACCTGCCATTGGGCGCCCGCCATCTCGTCGAGCGAAAGCACGGCATCGTCGGACGGCCGGTAGGCATAATGGCACGTCGGCCGGTAGACGGTTTTTCCGCCCTCGCGCAGAGTCAGGTAATCCGCAATCGAAATGGCTTCATTATGGGTGATGAGCCAGCCGTGCTGCGCCTTGGCTGTCGGCGTCCAGGAGCGCACCCGCGTGCCGGCGCCAGGACGCAGCAAATAGATCGCGCAATCCGGCCCGAAAGCATGGCGTTTTCCTTCCAGCGGCATATGTTTTTCATGGGTTCCCCAGCCGAGTTCGGCAGGCTGGAGACCTTCCGAAACAAAGCCCTCGACCGACCAAGTATTGACGAAAACACCGCGCGGCTTCGCCGCCGTTGCGCGCTGCGTGTCGGCTTCGGCGATGTGAATGCCTTTGATTCCGGTGTTCCGCGCGAGCCGCGCCCAATCGTCGCGCGAGGCGGGATGCCCGGCGTCGATGCCGCAATCGGCGGCAACGTTCAAAAGCGCCTGCTTGACGAACCAGGAGACCATGCCCGGATTGGCGCCGCAGCAAGAGATCGCGGTTGGGCCATGACCCAGCGCGCGGCGGAGGTCGAGGATCGCCTCGCGCAGCGCATAATTCGAGCGCTCCGATGCCGTCAGCCGCGTGTCGGTATAAAACCCAACCCAAGGTTCGGCGACCGTATCGACGTAAAGCGCGCCGACCTCGTGGCAAAGCCGCATGATCGCGGCGGAGGACACGTCAACCGATAAATTGACGACAAAGGCCTGGCCATCGCCCTTGGTGAGAAGCGGCTTCAACAAAGCGACGAAATCGTCCCGGGTGACAGCTTTCTTGATGAACGCAATGCCCCGCTCGTCGAGGAGATGGCGGTCCTTGTCTTCCGGATCGATGACCGTGAAGCGCGATTTGTCGAATTTGAAGTGACGTTCAATGAGCGGCAGCACGCCACGCCCGATCGAGCCGAAGCCGATCAGGACAATTGGACCTGTAATCGTGCCATGCACGGGCCATTGCGACATTGGTTTTCTCCGGAAGGGTCGAGAGGACGCGGGCCGCGTTTTGCGGGACAAGCGGTACAAGAAGGAGCCGCCAGCTTCAAGCCAGCCTCTCCTCCTTGCAAAACCTGATGGTGGGGATGTGAACCCTATATGACGGCAGGTTACATTGCAGCAGCTCGCACCAATTAAGCGGCGCGGCGCAAGTCGAAGGCTCCGCGATGCACCGGGAGATCGCGTGCGCCAGCGGGTGTTACCAGGCCCTTCGCGCCTTTCAAAGCGCCATCATCGAGTTCGAGCCCAAGAAAACGCGCCTCATCGACGGGGCCAGGAAGGGAAAGCCCAAGCGTATGGCGCCGGGTGAACCCGAAAGGATCATAATAAGGCGCGTCGCCGACGAGCAGGATGGCGCGATGCCCCGCGGCCATGGCACGGAACAAAGCTTCCCCCATGAGCCTCCGGCCGAGCCCGCGCAAACGATAGGCCTTGGCGACTGCGAGGGGCCCGAGCAGAAGCGCTGGCACATCACCGGCTCTGATTGGCCACAGCCGTATGGTGCCAACGAGTTCGCCCGCATCCTTCGCCACGAGGGCGAGACCCGGCGCCGGCAAGCGGCCCTCGCGAAGACGCTCCACGGTCTTGTCGAAACGCGCCGCACCGAAAGCGGCATCGAGTAAATCTTCGCGGGCCACGAAATCGGCCGGCTGCTCATCGGTGACAAAAACATATGGTGCGGCGACAGCGCCAA
>CAYTRB010000064.1:0-16731 GCA_964440215.1 uncultured Methylocapsa sp. | reverse complement strand
ATCTATGCCGAGGGCCAGCGCCGCTATGTCGAATCGCTTTCGGCCTATGCGCGCCAATTCCTCGAAATGATGCAAAAACCCGACGTCGATCAGATCGACGGCCTGTCGCCGGCTATCTCGATCGAGCAGAAAACGACCTCGAAAAATCCGCGTTCGACGGTCGGCACGGTCACCGAAATCTATGATTACATGCGGCTCCTCTTTGCCCGCGTCGGGATTCCCTATTCGCCGGCGACAGGGCTGCCCATCGAGAGCCAGACGGTGAGCCAAATGGTCGATCGCGTGATCGTCCTGCCCCAGCGCACAAGGCTCTATTTGATCGCGCCCGTGATTCGCGGCCGCAAGGGAGAATATCGCAAGGAAATCGCGGATTTCATGAAGCGCGGCTTTCAACGCCTGAAAATCGACGGACAATTTTATGAGATCGCCGATACGCCGGTGCTTGATAAAAAGCTCAAACACGATATCGACGTCGTCGTCGACCGGATCGCGGTGCGGCCCGACATCGAGGCGCGATTGTCGGAAAGTTTCGAGACCGCGCTGGAGCTCGCCGACGGCATAGCGATCATGGAATACGCCGACGAGACGGAAGCGGACGGTTCGCCGAAGCGAATTGTCTTTTCGTCGAAATTCGCCTGTCCTGTCTCCGGCTTCACGATCCCGGAAATCGAACCGCGCCTCTTCTCCTTCAACAATCCTTTCGGCGCCTGCCCGCATTGCGGCGGCCTCGGCGTCGAGCAGACCGTCGACCCCGAACTGATCGTCCCCGATCCAAAGCTCACTTTGCGCAAAGGGGCGATTGCACCGTGGGCGCGCTCGAGCTCGCCTTACTATCTGCAAACCCTCGAAGCGCTCGCCAGGCATTTCAAGTTCCGCCTCGATACGCGCTTCGAGACGCTGCCACAGAAGGTCCGCGATGTGATCCTCTATGGCTCGGGCGAGGAGGATGTGCGCTTTTCTTATGAGGACGGCTTGCGCTCTTACGATGTCGTGAAGCCCTTCGAAGGCGTCATCTCCAATCTTGAGCGGCGTTATCGCGAGACCGAAAGCGAATGGGCGCGCGAGGATATCGCCCGCTACATGCGGGCGACCCCCTGCGCCGTCTGCGAAGGCACGAGGCTGCGTCCCGAGGCGCTCGCGGTCAAAATCGATGGCTGCCATATCAGTCAATTGACGGCGCTTTCGGTGCGCGCCGCGCAACAATGGTTTGCCGCCGTGCCCGGCAAGCTCGATCCGAAACGCGCCGAGATCGCTAAGCGCATCTTAAAGGAAATTTCCGAAAGGCTGTCGTTTCTTGTCGATGTGGGGCTTGGCTATCTGACGCTTGCCCGCGCCTCGGGCACGCTGTCGGGCGGCGAGAGCCAGCGGATCAGACTCGCCTCGCAGATCGGATCGGGCCTGACCGGCGTCCTCTATGTGCTCGACGAGCCGTCGATCGGTCTGCATCAGCGCGACAATGCGCGGCTGCTCGATACTTTGCGGCGTTTGCGCGATCTCGGCAATACGGTGATTGTCGTCGAACATGACGAGGACGCGATCCTTGCCGCCGATTATGTTGTCGATGTCGGCCCCGGCGCTGGCATTCACGGCGGCGAAATCGTCGCGCATGGCACTGCCGCCGAGATCATGGCGGACAAGAATTCGCTGACTGGCCAATATCTGACCGGCGTGCGGGAGGTCATGATTCCAGGCCAGCGGCGGAAGCCTGATCCCGGACGTAAACTCGAAGTCGTCAACGCCCATGGCAACAATCTCAAAAATATCTCGGCTTCGATCCCGCTCGGGCTTTTCACCGGCATCACCGGAGTCTCCGGCGGCGGCAAATCGACGCTGACCATCGACACGCTCTATAAAGCGGCCGCGCGGCGGCTCAATGGCGCGCTCGAACATCCGGCGCCGCATACGAGGGTCGACGGGCTCGAACATCTCGACAAGGTGATCGATATCGACCAATCGCCGATCGGCCGCACGCCGCGCTCGAATCCGGCGACCTACACTGGCGCCTTCACGCCGATCCGCGAGTGGTTCGCGGGTTTGCCTGAGGCCAAGGCGCGCGGCTATCAGCCGGGGCGGTTCTCCTTCAACGTCAAGGGGGGGCGCTGCGAGGCCTGCCAGGGCGACGGCGTGATCAAGATCGAAATGCACTTCTTGCCCGATGTCTATGTCACCTGCGACGTCTGCAAGGGCAAGCGCTACGACCGCGAAACATTGGAAGTGAAATATCGCGGCAAATCGATCGCCGACGTGCTCGGCATGACGGTCGAGGAAGCCGCAATCCTTTTCAAGGCCGTGCCGTCGATCCGCGAAAAAATGGAGACCCTCGCCCGCGTCGGCCTCGGCTATGTCAAGGTCGGCCAGCAAGCCAATACGCTGTCCGGCGGCGAGGCCCAGCGGGTCAAGCTCGCCAAGGAGCTTTCCAAGCGGTCGACGGGCCGCACCCTCTATATCCTCGACGAGCCGACCACCGGCCTGCATTTCCACGATGTCGCCAAGCTCCTCGAAGTGCTGCATGAACTTGTCGATCAGGGCAATACGGTGATCGTGATCGAGCACAATCTCGAAGTCATTAAGACGGCCGATTGGATCATCGATCTCGGTCCCGAAGGCGGCGACGGCGGTGGCGAGATCGTGGCGGCGGGTCCGCCCGAGGAGATCGTGAAGGCCAAGGGAAGCTTCACCGGACTCTATTTGAAGGAAGCGCTTGATCGGCGTCCGCCGAAAAAACAGGCCGCCGAGTAATCAGGCCAACCGGAGCAAGCCTCGGGCAAGCTTGGCAAGATAACTTAAGCTTAAAGTAAAGCGTTTCTCCTTCACACCCGGCGGAACCAAGGCGCGCTCGACGAGCCAGGGAGCGCGCGCCTGCAACGCGCTGACTTTTGGAAAGGATCGTGGGAGGGAACAAAGCGATAGAGGCTTAAGCGTGACAGCTTAGGGCGTTCTGGACGAAAGGGACGAACATTCGAAAGACATGCAATAAACGCATAGCAGCTTCCTAAATTCGAGACTTGCATGTGAAATATAATCGGTTATATTGCAATGCAGCAAATGAGTACAAGCCGGGGCCAGGGTTCCGGCGGTTGTAGCCAAAGCGTGCGAAGCTGATTTTCCGGCGTTCATGTCGGGTTAATTGTGGATCGCGCGTTGTACCAATCGTGCGACGGATGCTGTCATTCGCAGCAGTCGAAGTTCGGTCATAGGAAAACCCAGATTAGGGTTTTTGGTGAGTTGGAATGTTAGAGTTTGCGCCTCGAAGTCACTAAGCCTCGTAGTTATTCGTACCGGTTACAAGTTAGGCCTCTGTTACGGCTAAAGCTCGGTAAAGGTCTTGAATTCGGATGTGCCGGTGGGGCTCTGGCCGCACCTAAGCCCCCTCACCGGCCAGAAGCGCCCGCCGATCCTCCCCGGCGGGCGCTTTCTTTTTGTGGGGCGCTCAACCTTTGAACCCGGTCTCCATCGACGGCTCGGCAGTCTTACATAGCGGCATCTCTGCCGCCGAACGCATTGGCCTCGCCTTTCAAGGATTAGCTGCTTTTCAGCGCTGCTGGACGATCAGCCGCTATGAGATGGTCATTTGTATAGTGCAGACACTTTGAACGTTTTGTGTTAAAAAGCCATAGATACAATTTTGGATAGCGTTGGGCTTAGGCGCGTCGCGCTAGGAGGTTGTCGAGGCCGGATTGATGGCTCCGCCTCAAATATTCTTGAAAATCAAAGGTGTAAGTTTGCAAGGGAGAGCATTCGCATTGATTGACAGGGATTCCAACCGTTAGATTTTCACCACCGCATCACTGATCTATTAAGGGGGGCGTATGCTAGACGGTCACTTCGCTAACCTTGGCATGGTCTTCGGTAAGTTTGGAATGTTCGGCATAACCTGGCTCACATTCCTGTTTGCGGCCCTGCTCTTCTATGTTTCTTATTGCCGGCTAACGAAGAACCAATTTTCTTTGCTTGGTCTATTAAAATACTCGTTTCCTCTTTCTAAGTGGAAGTCACCGTCGTCGAGAATAGATATCTTTATGTATATAGTATCGAAATTTATAGGGGGAGTATTCACTGTCGTAAACTTCTCGGTCAGTGTGATCGTAGCCAAATTGATCTCACATCTCATTGGCGTCGCGTTTCCAGGCCACGCGGTTATTGAACTGAATGTAATAACAATTATTATATGGTCTGTCGTGTTCTTTATTATCGTTGATTTCTCTAATTATCTTACACATTATCTTCAGCATGTTGTCCCGGTTCTCTGGGAGTTACACAAGGTGCATCATACGGCGACATTCTTGACGCCGTTAACAACCAAGCGAATGCACCCCCTCGGTGACCAATTCGACAACTTTGTCGCTGCGCTTTTGGTAGGGGTGCCACTTGGTGTCTGCCAATCGCTTAACGGACTGAGCGTGGTGGAAATGCTCCTAATGCTCGCCAATGCCAATATGATCGGGACTATCATTGTCCTCGATCCGCTGCGCCATTCGCATTTTCCCGTAGGCTTTGGCCCGCTCGACAAGATCCTTATTAGTCCGCATATGCATCAATTGCATCATAGCTATAAGCCGGAGCATTGGGATAAAAATTTCGGAAATAAACTTTCGGTTTGGGATTGGTGGTTTGCCACCGTGGTGCGCCCGCGTAAGGGTGAAGAATTCCCCTTGGGTCTCGGGAAGGCTGAAGAGGAAGAATATCACACGATTCTAGGTGTTTACTTGCTTCCTCTCATCAAGATTATGAGACTTTTGCGGGGAACGCCTGCCTCCGGCGATAGGTACAAAGGGGAAATCCTGAACACGCCGTTTTTAGAGCGTGTTTTCGGGCGCAAACCGCCGCACATACCCACGCAGCCATTTCAAAACTGACTGATTTTCGTGAGCTTGCCGGAGCGAACCGGTGCTACTTCTCCGCCCACCATCGGCTCAGGAGGAGTGCGACGGCTCCTGGCAGCCACCAAGGATCAGTTGAACGACTTCCGGTGGCCGCATGAAACGCATGGGTAGCATCGACGTGCCAAGGCCTGCGGAAATAATCAGATGGCGGCCTCTTTCCACGATATGCCCATAGACCAGATCGGAGCCAAAGTGGGTACGCATGAAATCCTTGGTGATGATGGGCAGGTTCACCTGGCCGCCGTGCGTATGGCCGCAAAGGGTAAGGGAAACGCGGTCTGGAACACGCCTGAAAATTGCGGGTTCGTGCGCCAAAAGGATAACAGGCGCCTCGTCATTGATCTGCGCCAGGGTCCCGCCAAGATCGTCGAGGCCCCTAAAGCGCCGCGGACCCGTTCGTGCGGCGATTTGATCGGCAAGACCCGCAACCCAGAAGGGCTGGCCGTTCTTCGTTACGCGGAAGGCATCGTTTTCGAGAACTTCGATACCAGCGGAACGCAAGGCATTGCGGACGCCCTCGGCACCATCGGCTGGCATGCTAGGCAGAGCGCCGTGCCACCAATCATGGTTGCCGAGAACCGCGTAGACGCCAAGCGGCGCCTTTAGAACGGAAAGCGCCTCGCCCCATGCCTCCGGCAAGACCGGCCCGCTGACAAAGCGGTGGCCGCCAGAAAAATCCCCGAGCAGAAAAACGATATCTGGCGAAAGATCATTCGTTAAATTTGCGATCCCGCGCACGCGGCTGGCCGGCATCCAAGGTTCGCAGGCATGAATGTCCGCCAGTACGGCGGCTTTGACGGTCAATCCGCCGGGCCAGCCTGGCGGCGTAAGGCGATAAGACGTCACATTGAGACGTAGAGCCGGTTCAAATGCAAAGGCATAGGAGCCAAGTCCGGCCGTCATCCAAACGAATCCGCCAGCGCCCTGCAAAAAAAGCCGTCGGCTTATGCTGGTCATACACGACCTATACCGCAAAGCAGCAAGACCATCAATCCTTAGACTGATGGCCCTCGCGCCGGGCAGGTTGCGTCAGGCCGCCTCGTCATCCCGAAGGACCGCAGGGATGTCCTTGCGGCTTGGCGCCGGCTTTTGCGGCTTGCGGGCCGTTGCCTCAAGTGCCGCGGCGACGGCGGAAATCCCAATTTCGCGATAGAGCCGCGAAATCAGGTCGCGGGCTCCATTCGGGGCGGCAGTTGGTTGTGCAATTTTCTGATTGGAAGTCATTTCCATAATCCAAACGGTGAGGGGCCAAACTGAAGAGCCGGTGTCAGCTTGCAGGAAGCTTTCAAAGCGATCATGTGGGGAGGAAGTTAATGCCGTGTAACCCCGATGACGTTGTTTTGAGAATTCGAACGCTCATACCGTCACGCTAGAGCAAATTTTTGGAAAGCAGCAGCAGCTTCCATCTGTTCACAATCACGCTAACTAGCCTGGCTTGCATGAAGCATTTGCTGCAAGCGCGAATTGTTCCGTCGTTAACGCCGCCACCGCTCGCTCAAGGCGAAGCCATCGGCGGCGCCTTGAAACCAGAGCCCAGAGCTTCGAGCATCGCGGCGCAGGCAATGGCGGTGCGATCCTCGAGGCTCGCGGCAATGATCTGCACGCCGCGCGGCATGCCGTCCTCGCCAAGCATCACCGGAGCGACCACAGCCGGCAGCCCAGCGCCAGTGGCGAGACAGGCCCAAGGCATCAGGTCAAAATATGGCCTTTGTATGCCATTGACCTCGATGAAACGCGCATGCGGGTCAGCCCTGTGATCATGCCGGATTGGGCCCGCGGGAGCGGGCGGACAAAGAACGATGTCGAAGTCAACGAAAAACCGCGCCCACGCCTGATGCAGACGCTGACGCCGCGCTTGTATGTCGATAAAATCTGGTGCCGCGAGGCGCATGCCGCGCGCTTGCAGAGCGCGATGGGAGAGATCGCCAGGTAAAAAATCATGTTCTTTGGCGGCGAGCCGCTCACGTATTTTTTCAGGCAGGCCGACGCCGATCAGCGCATGGACGAGGACCGCGGCAACCTCCCAGCCTTCCTCGAATGAAATGGCGGGGCGTGCGGCGGGCTCGACGATCGCTCCGGCCTTTTCAAGCATGAACGCGGCTTCGCGGACCGCTTCCGCCACCGTTGCGTCGACCGGAGCCAGTGGCTCATCAAGCCAGAGCGCGACGCGCAACCCCTTGGGCGAAGTTTTCCGTGCCGGGGGCAATCGTTGCGCCGGCATCGCGGGATCGCGCGGGCCCGCCAAGACGTCAAGAGCAAGGGCCAGATCAGCCGCCGAGCGAGCAAGCGGGCCAGCGACGAGGAGTTCTGGATTGCGCTCGAGACGCATATCAGGCATCGGCGGGATATGGCCGTAAGTCGCGACGATGTTCCACGTCGTTTTCAGGCCAAAAACACCGCAGCAATGCGCGGGCCAGCGGATCGAACCCGCGAGGTCCGAGCCAAGTTCGAGGGCGCTCATACCCGTGGCAATTGCGGTCGCGGCGCCGCCCGAGGAGCCCCCAGGGGAAAAATCAAGATTCCAAGGATTGTTGGTCGTCTTGTAGATGCTGTTATAGGTCTGGAAGTCGCCGGCCAGAAGGGGAACGTTGGTCTTGCCGAGGACAATCGCTCCGGCGCGGCGCATGCGGGCGACCGCGCTTGCATCCTCCTTCGGGATATAATTTTGCAGCACGGGGGCGCCCGCCGCCGTCACCAGTCCGGCAACCTCGAAACAATCCTTGATCGTCACCGGCAAGCCTTCGAGCGGGCGGGCCTCACAACGCGCAAGACGTTCATCGGAGTCCGCGGCGGCGCGCCAGGCCGATGCGGCATTCATTTGCACGATGGCGTTCAGGGCCGGATTGAGGCGCTCAATCTTGGCCAAGGTGGCGCCAAGGAGCTCCCGCGCGGAAAATTCGCGCCGCAGCAGCGCCTGGCGGAGGTTCGAAGCGGAGACGAGCAAATCTGGCATGGCTTCATTCACTCAAGTGACACACCTGCGTTCCTGCCGATTGGAACAAAGCCCTTTGTGATTCACGCAGCGCTATTGGCGTCCGGATAGGTCATTGGCAAAGGGTTGAAGCCTGGCGGGCTCTCGTTGTCGATGCCTTGCCGCCGGTCCCCGGTCGTGATCCCCAGAGCGGCGCACCCTTAAAACAGGCAAAGCTGTAGCAACTCTCCCCATTGACGATGCTTGGATGGCACGCCCATGTGATGATGCGCCGGAGACACCACATATTTGACAGGGACAATCCTTTTTTCACAAGAGGCACTTGGAAAAGCTATAGGGTGAAATACCGATGCCGAAAACCTTGCCGATCGATGTGGACGATGTCTTTTTGGTCATCGACGTCCAGAACGATTTCTGTGCCGGCGGCCTTCTTCCTGTGCCCTATGGCGACGACGTCGTACCACCAATCAACCGGCTGGCGAGCCGTTTCGCACATGTCGTTCTGACCCAGGACTGGCATCCGCGCGGGCATCACTCCTTCGCCTCGTCGCACCCGGGCCGCAAGCCCTATGAGACGCTTCAAGCGCATTATGGGGCGCAAACTCTTTGGCCAGACCATTGTATCCAGGAGACGCATGGCGCGCAGTGGCACGCGGATCTGCACATTCCACATGCCGAACTCGTTTTGCGCAAGGGGTTCCGCCTAACCATCGACTCCTATTCGGCTTTTTTCGAGAACGACCGCAAGACGCCGACTGGGCTTGCCGGCTATCTCGTTGAGCGCGGCTTCACCCGTGTGTTCCTGGCAGGGCTCGCTTTCGACTATTGCGTGCGCTATTCAGCCGAGGATGCTCAGCGCCAAGGGTTTACGGCCGTGATTATCGAGGACGCCTGCCGCGCGATCGGTCTCGCGGACTCGATAGAGCTCGCCCGCCGGAGTTTTGCTGAACGCGGCATCGATAGAATTAAAACGGAATCTATCTTTTAGCGCCATCCAGTGGAAAACGTCCTAAATCCAGCCTTTCAACTCACGGGCAATCAATTCGTAAACGAGCATCATGCCGAGTTCGCTATCGTTGAGGCAAGGAATGACGGCAAAATTCTCGCCGCCATTTTGGAGGAAAATCTCGCGGGTTTCGACAGCGATCTCGTAAAGCGTTTCGAGGCAATCGGCGGAAAAACCCGGCGCGACAACAACCAAGTTCTTAATCCCCTGGGACGCGAGGCTCTTCACCTTCGCCACCGTATAGGGTTGCAACCATTCCTGCGAACCGAAACGCGATTGGAAGCTAATCGGACAAGTGTTGCCGTCTAGCCGGAGCTCCTCGCACAAGAGCCTCCACGTCTCAAGGCATTGATCGTTATAAGGATCGCCCTTGGCGACCGCCGACTTCGGCAAGCCATGAAAGGAAACCAGGATCACATCGGGAACGAAACCGAGACGTGACACGCCGGCACGCACGGATGTCGCCAAAATGTCGATATAGGTCCGGTCATCGAAATAGGGCGGCACAAACCGCACCGACGGTTGCCATCGCATCGCTTTTAAAGTCTCGAATGTTTTGTCATAAGCGCTTGCGGATGTCGCGGCCGCATATTGCGGATAAAGCGGAAAAATCAGGATTCTCGTGCATCCATTCTCTTTCAAGCTCACGATGCCTTGGGTGATATCCGGTTTGCGATAGCGCATGGCCCAAGCGATGAAAAATCTGCCGCCGGCCGCTTGCTGCGCTTTGGGATCGAGCCCGCCAGCTTTGATCCAGGCCGCGAGCTTTTCTGCTTGGGACCGGGTGATCGCCTTCAGCGGACCCTCATTGCTCTCCTTGTTCCAAATCGCGGCATATTGCTTGGCGATCCGGCCGGGGCGCAAGACGAGAATGATGAAATGCAGAATTGGCCACCAAAACAACCGCGGCGTCTCGATCACGCGTGGATCGGACAGAAACTCCTTGAGAAAACGGCGCACCTGCCAGAAACGGGGGGCGTCCGGTGTGCCAAGATTGACAAGGAGAATACCAATCTTTCCCGGTTGAACCTGTCTTTCAATGTTCGCTAGGAGATTGGTTGCCATCTGTCGTTGCCTGCTTCTTGAGATGAACCTTTGCGGTATCAGCTTTAGGGGAGCTTGTCCAAAAACGGAACCGTGAAGCCCTGCCTCATTTCATATTTCCACATATTGTATCCGTGCGGTTCTTTCGGTTCCGACGACAAGTTTCAGAATTTAGATTCAATGACATAGCCGAATGACAATTCTACAAACGAGCCCCCGCTGCGGACATTTGATCGCGCAAGGTTCGTACGCGTTAGAGATCGCGGAGTGCGCGGCCCGAACGTCAATATAAATTGGCCGTAAGAAAAAATTCCGCCGCGGCCACTCCCTTAGGCGGATGGTTTGTCACGCAGGCGGACGATGACGTCCACACCGGCAATAGACTTACCCGCCGGGGGCCGCGGCAACCTTTCATAATCGACGGCGACCCTCGGTATATCGATGAGGATATTGGTGCCTTCGACAAGAAAATGATGGTGATCCGAGATATTCGTGTCAAAATAGGTTCTCGATCCATCGATCGAGATCTCGCGCAATAAGCCCGCTTGGGTGAATTGATTGAGGCTGTTGTAGATCGTCGCGAGCGAGATCGAAACACGGGACGCCTGCGCCTCCTCCTGCAGGTTCTCGGCAGTCAGATGCCGGTCGCCCTTGGCGAATAAAAGCCAGCCGAGCGCTATTCTCTGCCGCGTGGGCCGCAGCCCGGCGGTGGAAAGTTTCACGCGAACGTCATGAAACGGACAGCCCGCCAAATTGCCAAGTGGCGCCGCCATCCGGATCGTAGCACCGCGTTGTGGCTTCGGCACCATTGGCGGACTCTTGTGGGAGACCATGTTTCAGCGACCTCTCCGGTTCGTCCTGCAATATAACGGAAGGCAATCCTGCAAAATATAGAGAACTGGCGCCTCATGGGCAACCATGACAAGGAATTTCGCGCGGCATTCCACGGATCTTGATTACAGCGGCTAGCCTCTGTAGTTTAAAAATATAAAAGGCTTCTATCAAAATGTGATAATCCATGTTTCATGGATTATTTGCTGGATAGGCATTTATACATAGCATTAACGGCTTTTGTATTGATATTTAATTAAGTATAAACATGACTATTAGGTATTTAACTGTGAAAGATTGACTCGTACAAAAAAATTCGCCCGTATTTATACTCTGATACACTTCAGCCCATTGAATGTCAGCGTCTTCGTTTGATCACGCGCCTCCACACTTGCCTAAACTCCTTTAACCATAGAGGCCGTTTCGAACCGGGTTGCGTGGCTGAAGACCTCATGATTCCAAGGTGATCGCTGATTGCCGCTTTGGCGCTGTCAAGTGGACCCCGGCACGCGCCAGAAGTATAGCCGCAACGCGGCACGTTACCAGAGCACCATCACCGGCAAGGAATGGCGGGCGATCGAACCGCTTCTCTGGGGCCTTCACCGGATGGTTGCGAGAGGGCGGCCGCGCGGCTGGCCGTTGCGCGAGAGCGCTGACGCGATCTTCCATGGGATGCGTTCTGGCCGCCCCTGGCGGCTCATTCCCGCCGGCTTGCCGCCATAGAGCACGCTCCATCGCTGGTTCGCGGCCAGGCGCGACGCCTGCCTCTTCGAGAGGTTCAATGAAACGCTTGTCATGGACAGCGCTTGGCTGGCTTGCCCTGAAAGATCCCTATCAACGACCCTTTGCCGGTCAACGAATCACCAAATTACCAGATCAGCGGGTACAGCGAATCCAATCAAATTTCATGACTCAGTAGAATTAAGCGGCGCGGCACAATTCTTGGACTCTGCGATGCGCCGAAAGATTGAATGGGCCAGCGGCCGTCACAAGGCCTCTCGCCTCTTTCAACGCCTCATCTTCGAGTTCTAACCCAAGAAAGCGCGCCTCATCGACGGGGCCGGGAAGCGACAGGCCAAGCGTATTCCGCCGGGTAAACCCGAATGGCTCATAATAGGGCGCATCGCCGACGAGAAGAACGGCTCTGTGCCCCGCGGCCTTGGCGCGGAACAAAGCTTCCCCCATGAGCCGGCGGCCAAGCCCCCGCGAACGATAGGCCTTGGCGACCGCCAGCGGGCCAAGGAGTAGGGCTGGAACCGCGCCAGCGAGAATATGCCACAGCCTCAAGGTGCCAATGAGGTCGTCTGCGTCCTTGGCCGCGAGCGCAAGACCTTGCCCAGGGAAGCGGCCTTCGCGAAGACGTTCGGCCGTCTTGTCGAAACGGGCGGCTCCGAAAGCCGCATCGAGCAAATGTTCACGCGCCTCGTCATCGGCTGACAATTCTTCAGCGATAAAAAGGTTCTTTACGCCACACACTTCGGGAAAAGCTGGAGCGTGTACAACTTCGTTCGAGATCAAAATCATCTAAGCCTCCGTCGGCCAATATCGAGCGTGCATGTAACGGCCCTCGCACTGCGCTAGAACTCCGATCATTGAGCCTGGCCAGCCGTCAGCGGCAGGGATTTGGGGGTGTCGCGGAGGAGATTGTCTCCGCCGCGGAACGATTCAGCCGGGCGCGCCGTCGATCGCACTCATGCCGGCGCGCTGAAACCAGGATTCGCCAAGCACGATTCCATCCTCGGGACTCTCAGTTCCGAGCCGGAGACCTTTGTCCCTAGGGTTCGCGCCAACCCACGGGCTGTCACGTTTCATCGTCTTGAAACTCGCCGGTTTCGCACGCAGCCGTGCGATAGCGCCAAGCCGCCTTGTCCATGCGACAAGTTTTGCGCACGAGAGATTCACAATGTCAGCCTTTGACAATTTGCCGTGCGATGATGAGCGCGACGGCAAGCCCGAACAGTACGAACGTGCGCACCGTGACCCATGTTGCAGTCATAGCGATGGTGTTAGCCTTCGAGCGCATCGGTCTTGCTCCTCGTTTTCACGCGACGGGTTAGATTAATCTTACGAGCAGGCCTCGTGCGCCATGACTCGACGGCCACATGAACAAACTCTGTATCAGTAAGGTAAACTGATCCGCATAATGCGCGGAGCGCGGTTGTTTTCATGTTGAACTTGCACATCTGATCCTCTCCTTCCGGCTTGAAAGCTCGCATTCAAGCCCCCTACTCTCGTTGGTCGCGCAAGCAGGGAGAAAGGTTCATGCGCGGCGCTCTTTTTTTTGTGATGGACTCGCGGCGGACTCTGTCGCGCAATACATAGGCCCCCGGCGCAATGGCCCGGCAATGGCTGTCAATCAAAACGCTATTTGGTGTATTGGGCGTTCAGCAATATGCCGCAGGCCAGCCTGAAAAGGCTGCGCTATCCGCGCATCCTATCGCGCGATAGCTTTGCCGGGGGAGCAACGACTCGGCTCGCAAAAAGCGGCGGCTTGATCAAGATATGGCCGCCGGATCGAACCAGATTAGCCGTTCACTTGATGCCGGCTATGCTACTGATGCGGCACAACCTCGCACTCCATGTCAATCACGGGGTTATTATGCGCTAAATCCTCATCAAGGCGTCATCGAGGCTCGTCGCTGAATAACGATATCTCAGCTCTGCCACAGTTCCCTGTTCGACGATGCGGCCATACCGCATGACCACGACGAGATCACAAAGTCTTTCGATCTCCGCCATATTATGCGATGTCAGTAGGATCGTTGTGCCAAGCCGGCGCCGATGGGTTTCAAGCCGATGATGGACCCACGCGGAGCGATCGGGATCGAGTGAAGCCGTCGGCTCGTCGAGCAGCAGGATGTCCGGCTCGTTGAGCAGGGCCTTGGCGAGCGACACGCGTGTTTTCTGTCCGGCTGAAAGCGTCCCGAGCGTGCGATCGAGTATATCGCCGATTTCGAACTCATGCGCGAGCTGCGCCAGACGTTTTTTGATGTCCCGGAGACCGTAGAGCTGCCCGAAAATCCGAAGATTTTGACGGACGCTGAGACGCGCCGGCATGTTCATATAGGGACTCGCGAAATTCATCCGGTGAAGGACGGAATAGGCCTCACGCTTCATGTCATGGCCGAATACGGTCACGCGCCCGCTCGTAGGCGCGATAAGCCCCATGATGGTGAAGATGGTTGTCGTCTTGCCGGCGCCGTTGCGGCCGACAAAGCCGACCGTAGCACCCTGAGGGATGGTCAGGCTGATATTGTCGAGGGCACGGCAGGTTTTATAATCCTTCACCACATTCTCGAGGGTAACCGCAGGCTCACGCCGCGGCCAGTCTTGGCTCGAGATCTGTTTTGCAGAAGCCGGAGGCGGGACTAAGGCACTTCTTATCTGCACGGTACTCAGGGCATTGGTCAGCGGTTGCATGGGCCTATTCCTTTGCAGGCACGAATTTCAAACATTGTTTCATTCGCCAATGGCGATCAGCGCGCCCCTTTTACGGGCATTGCGCAGCAGGAGAACGAAGGTGCTGAGCCCAAGCGTGAGATAGACGGCATTCAGCAGTGCCGCCTTCACCATCATATCGACACGGAACACATGATCGATCATAACGGCGCGCAGTCCTTCGAAGACATAGGTCGGGGACAGCGACCAGGAGATCGTTTGCAGCCATCCCGGCAGAATCCAAACCGGATAATAGACGCAGCAGAGCGGTAGCAGCAGAATGACGAGCGACCAGGCAAGGCTCTCGGCGCCCATTCCAAAGCGCAGCACGAGACCACAGACGGCAAGGCCGATCGCCCACGCCATGAGAACGAGGTTGATGAAGAAGGCAATCAGCGCGAAGCCAAGGCCGTAAATGTTGAAACCGAAGAGAGCAAAGGCGAAAAAGGAGACAGGCACCATTCCGATCAAGAGGCGCACCACGCTGATCAACATCAAGGATGCCGCCAATTCAACGGGCCTTAGCGGACTCATCATCAGATTGGCGATGTTGCGCGACCAGATCTCTTCCATAAACGAAATCGAGAAGCCGAGCTGGCCACGAAACAACACATCCCAAAGCAGAACGGCACCAACAAATGTTTCGGAAATCATGGCAAGCGACGAGTGATTCTCAGACAAATAGAGCTGAAGAAACCCCCACACGAGCATCTGCATCGCGGGCCAATAGATAAGCTCCAGAAGTCTCGGCCATGACGAGCGCAGCAGATAGCAATAGCGCAGCGTCATGGCGCCAATACGGGCGAGCGAACCGCTCATGATCCTCTCCTGTCGTGATCGAAAGCTGAGATGGAAGAGGCGGAATAGGTCCGCCTCACTTGGCCATTTCTCTCCGGATCGGGCGGCGCTTGCCGGCCTTGGGAGGAAAAGCCGCCATGACCCGGGCCTGCACCTTCACCTTGTGCTCAAGACACAAGGAGAGAAGCGCCTCGAGATGCCCGGTCGAACCGAGAATGCGTTCCTCGGAGATGCCGGCCCCAGGGATAAAGCGGGCTTCGATCAGGTCATGTGCTTTTTGGATGATTTCGAACTGTTGCAAATTGATGTTGCAATCGAACATCCAGCGATAGGTGATGTCGAGCACGCTTCCGGCAGGCACAACGCGGCCATAGGCATTGATGAATGCGTCATTGGCGCGGCCGTCGATGCTTTCAAGCTGCTTCCAGCTGATGCCGCAACGGTCCGGATGGGCCGGCTCCGTCACATAATCGCCCTGCATGTAGCGGATGAATGGCATGGCCTCATTGAGCAGATTGGTGATCACGGAGAGGCCCGATTGACCCGGAACCTGCGGCGCCAAAGTCACCGGATCGACGACGTCGAGACGCACTGAATCCTCGCAGACATGGTAATGACCGCAGGGAAGTTCGATCGCGATGCGCGTCGCCTCCTCGGAGCTATATTCGTCGAGCACCGGGACGCCCAATTGCTGCGACCACTCCTGCCTTGCCGACTTCGCCGAATATTCCGAATGCGTCACCGCGAGGTAGAGCGACGCGTTGAACTGCTCCGCGTAAGGAAGCAGAGCCTCGAGGTTCGAGGGGTAGCATGATAGAATATGCGGCGACAGATACGCCAGATGTTTAGCAACACGATCCGGGGGAATAACATTTGAAATGAATGCCCCGCGATAGTCGTTCCCGATCGACGGGAACCACCACGGAACCGTGTAGACATGCATCAGGAGATCCTTCGGTCCATATTTAAGCCCGCTCTGCAAAGCGAACTGGCGCACGCCTTGGATCGTATCGGTGACGATGGCATCCGGATCGACACGGATCAAAAGCGTCTGACCCGACGAACCGGACGAGCGTGTCGGAAAAAGATCCTCCATCCTGTATCGCGGATTGACGCAGCGCCCTGGAAAGGCCGCGACAAGTTCGCTCTTCGTGATAATCGGGATCCGGTCAATGTCATCAGCGCCACGCAGATCGGACGGTTGAAAACCCGCTGCTTTGTATTTGTCGCGATAGACGGGAATTTCCGCATAGGCCAGCTCGACAAGATATTTGATGCGCTCGAACTGCCGCCGTTGGATTTCCGCTTGCGGCAGGAACGGATGCTCCATGCAGCACCCGATATAATGATCGAAGGAATCGCTGAGGCTCGTGGTCATTTCACCGCTGACGGCCGAATAGGCCGGACGGGTATGTTCGGATTCCCAGAACTCCAAGAGTGCGTAATCTTGCTTCCGGGATTCGTTTATAACGGCGTCCTGCGGCGCAAGTTGATAATCGCTTTCTTGGATCTCTTTGAAGAGTTCATTGTCGGAATCGGAAGAAACTTTATCGAATGTCATAGTCATTTTCGTGCTCCAAAACGTGCGGCTTCGGCATCAATGCGAGAAGCCTTGCACTGCTTGGTCGCAATGACATCGATAAAGGTTCATCGTTCCCACGATTGTTCGGTATAAATTTTTGGCGAACGTGTTCCGTTTTGCTGACGGCGCCATCGAGGATCCGGAATGATAGCGGTGTGCGCCTTCGCGCCGGCGTCTTTCCCGACCCAATCATGGGAAGGCAAATCAGGCTGCGGAT
>CAYTRB010000063.1:0-17500 GCA_964440215.1 uncultured Methylocapsa sp. | reverse complement strand
CGCCATTATACAGCGATCCGGAACAGCTGCCTAAGCGCAAGGATTTGAACGCCGGGAAAGATGAGTAGCGGCGCAATCCTGCTTGCGGAGCAAGGTGTTTTTGAATATCGGAGCGGCCATTCAGTGCGGAAGTCCGCTGCATGAGGCCATGTGAGCGCCTCACGTCTGGGGGACGAAAAACTCACAGAGTCTCGCGCAAAAAAGTCCCGAAGGCGCGGGGGCCGTCGCCGGCCGGCATTTTCGCCGTCACCACGAGCGTCTCCGCATTGATCGCCCAGACTTCGTTCGAAAACCAATTGACGACATAAACACTGTTGCCGTCGGCGCTGGTTTCGATTCCCTCTGGATAGTCGCCGACGGAAATCCGCTTCACCGGCTGTAGCGTCGCAAGATCGAAGACCGAGACGGTTCCGCCATATTGATCGGTCGAAAAGCCGCGCCCTTTGGCCAGAGCAACCGCATAGGGCCGCTTGCCGACCGCGACTGTGCCAAGCAGCTTGGCCTCCTTGAGATCAACGACGGAGACATCATTGCTTTCGACATTCGCGGCGTAGGCGCGCGCGCCCTCAGAGTCGATCGTCACGCCAAACGGATGCGAGCCGACCTTGACGGTGCTTTTGCGGGTAAAAGTTTTCGCATCGATGATCGAGATTTGATCAGCGTCGCGATCGGCCGTCACGATCAGTGCCCCATCGGGCGTCAAGGCGACGCCGGAGGGCGACGCGCCAACCTCGACGCTGGCGACGATCGCTGCCGCCGCGAGATCGATTTTATAGAGGCGCGGCTGATAGAAACCGGCGACATAGATGAAGCCGCCCGACGGATCGGCGGCGATCCCGAGCGGCGTGTCCGGGATCGCGATCTTCGCGACGATCTTACGCGACGCCGTGTCGATCACCGAGACATATTTCCCTTCCGGACTCGTGACATAGGCGGTGCGCCCATCGCGCGCCATGGCGATCCCGGCGGGCTTGCCGGTCACCGGAATCCGCGCCACGACATGCTTTGAGCCGAGATCGAGCACGCTGACCTCATCGCCGGTTTGATCGGTGATGAAGGCTTCGGCGCCGCTGGCAGCGCGGCAAAGGGCGGCGGACACGCAGAGGGCGGCCAGCAAAACGCTTGCTTTGGCGGCTTTCGCTTGTCTGCTGTTCACTTGGCCGCCTCAACCTTCTTCTTCAAACTTTCGAGGCCCTTGCGGTACACGGCGGTCACCGCCTTGATGGCGGCCTCGTCGTTCAATTCCGGCGGCGGGTCGTTATTCGGGTAGCCGCGATAAAAGGCACCACGCCATTCGACGGTGCTTTTGCCGCCCTCGGCAGGGAGGACCGCGATAGTCGAGGAATAATTATTGACAGGCAGCACCTTCACATCGACAGTGTCGATGCGATAGGAATAGCTCTTTTCCTCCGCGTCATATTTGTAGAGGCTTTCGTCGATCGTCGCGCCATTGTCTAGAGTGATCTGCCGCTTGGCGGCGTCCGGCTCATTGCCGCCTTCACCGGTTGTCTTGGCGACGCCGGAAAACCAGGTCAAATCGTGAAAATCCTTAATCGTGTCCCAGACCTTCGCGGGGGGCGCGTCGATCACGATCGTCTCGGTGATTTTTTGCCGCGACGGGCCATGCGCCCATCCCGCTTGAGGCAACGCCAAGGCCGCGATTGCGATCCCAATATGCAAAATTTTTTCGATGCTTCCAGCCATTCCCATTTTCCCTTGCCACTATTTCCCTAAGGTGCCACGCGTTATGATGCCCGGCCGCCGGAGATGCACTTTTGCGCCTTGCGGTCCTTGCGTTTATGATCGCCGCGAACACTTCATAGCAAAATTGTCTCTTGCCGCTTCATCCGAGAGGTTTTTTATGCGCACCGATATCGCCGAACCCGTTCGCCTGAAAGACTATAGGGTTCCCGATTATCTGATCGACAAGGTCGATCTCGATGTCAAGCTTCACCCGGCCGCGACTCGCGTCCGGGCCAGGCTCTCCATCCGCCCGAACCCGCAAGGCCGCCCCAACACCGCCCTCGTCCTCGACGGCGACGGATTGGCCGTAAAGACAATCACCCTCGATGGACGGCTGCTCGATGCGCGCAAACCGGAGGCGTGGGACGGGTTTGTGACGCCGGACCAATTCACTTTGAGAGCGCCGCCGCAACACCCCTTCATCCTCGAAATCGAAACCGAAATCGACGCCGCCGCCAACACGCGCCTAATGGGCCTCTACCGTTCCGGCTCCGTCTATTGCACCCAGTGCGAGGCGGAAGGCTTTCGCCGGATCACGTATTTTCTCGACCGTCCCGATGTGCTGAGCTTGTACACCGTTAGGCTGGAGGCGGAGTTTGCGGAGGCGCCTATTTTGCTCTCCAACGGCAATAAGATCGCCGGCGGCGAAATCGACGGAACGCCGCGCCATTTCGCGGTGTGGCATGATCCCTATCCGAAGCCGAGTTATCTCTTTGCGCTGGTCGGCGGCGATCTTGGCTCGATTTTCGATGAATTCACGACCAGGTCCGGCCGCAAGGTCGCGCTCGGCATCTATGTCGAACATGGCAAGGAACCCTATGCAGCCTATGCGATGGAGTCGTTGAAACGCGCCATGGCCTGGGACGAAGAGGTCTATGGGCGTGAATATGATCTTGATGTTTTCAACATTGTGGCGGTCTCCGATTTCAACATGGGAGCGATGGAAAATAAGGGGCTGAACGTCTTTAACGATAAATATGTCCTCGCCTCGCCGTCGACCGCGACGGATACCGATTACGCGAATATCGAGGCGGTGATCGCGCATGAATATTTTCACAATTGGACCGGCAACCGGATCACCTGCCGGGACTGGTTTCAGTTGTGCCTCAAGGAAGGGCTAACCGTCTTCCGCGACCATGCGTTTTCCGCCGACATGCGCTCCGCATCGGTGCGCCGGATCGGCGATGTCCGCACCCTGCGGGCGCAACAATTCGCCGAGGACGCTGGCCCCCTCGCGCATAATGTCCGCCCCGACACTTATCTTGAGATCAACAATTTCTACACCGCCACGATCTATGAAAAGGGTGCCGAAATCATCCGTATGCTGAACGTGCTTATTGGCGACAATGCCTTCCGCAAGGGGATGGATCTTTATTTTGACCGTTACGATGGCATGGCGGCGACGATCGAGGATTTCATTTCCTGCTTTGCTGAAAAATCCGGGCGCGATTTGACCGAATTTTCGCGCTGGTATCACCAATCCGGAACACCGCTTGTCGAAGTGGCGAGTGCATACGACGAAAATACGAAAACCTTCACCCTCGATTTTGAGCAGTCCTGCAAACCCACCCCCGGTCAAGACAAAAAAGAGCCCTTCGTCATCCCGGTCGCGCTCGGTCTCGTCATACCAGGACGCGGTGACATCGAACTGCACACCAATGTCCAAAATGGCGCCAGCGCGGCGGAGCTGTCGCGCGGCGTGATCGAGCTCTCGACGGCGCGGCGGCGCGTTACCTTTCGCGACGTGCCAAGCCGCCCGGTTCCCTCCCTTCTCCGGGGCTTCTCGGCGCCTGTGCGGCTCGATGGCGCGGCAAGCGAAGCCGACCTCATCACCCTCATCGCGCATGACAGCGACGGTTTCAACCGCTGGCAGGCGGCGCAAGTCTACGCCGCCCGTTTGCTTCTGCGCGCGGCCGCCCGCATCCGCGCCGGGGACGCCCCCCATGCGGACAAGGAGTTCAGCGGCGCCCTTCGCATTCTCATCGAAAAAAGCGCCGATCCGGCCTTCACCGCGCAGGCCATAACCTTGCCGAGCGAAGCCGACATCGCGCGCGAGATCGGCGAGGATGTCGATCCGGATGCGATCCATCTCGCCCGCGCGTCGCTGCGCAAGGCGATCGGACAAAACCTCAAGGAAACCCTGCTCGCGGCCTATACGAAGCTCGCCGGCGATGGCCCCTATTCGCCCGATGCGATTGCCGCCGGGCGGCGGGCTTTGCGCAATGCCGCGCTCGATCTTTTCGCGGCGGGGGACAACGTCGAAGGCGCGCGGCTCGCTTCGCGCCAGCTCGCAACCGCCACCACAATGACGGACGAGATCGCCGCGCTCGGCGTGCTGGCGCATATCCCGGGAGAAGAGCGGGAAACCGCCCTCGATGCCTTCTACCACACCCATCAAGGCGAGCCGCTCGTCATCGACAAATGGTTTGCCTTGCAGGCCACGATCCCCGAAGCCGGAACCCTCAATCGGGTCAAGACGCTCATGAAACACAAGGCATTCTCGTTTCAGAACCCGAACCGGTTGCGGTCGCTCGCTGGGTCCTTCGCATCCCTCAATCAAACGCAGTTCAACGCGAAAGACGGCAGCGGCTATGATTTCATCGCGGACATCGTGCTCGAGCTCGACGCGAAAAACCCGCAGGTCGCGGCACGCCTTCTTTCGGCCTTCAAAAGCTGGCGGGCGCTCGAGGCAAGCCGCCGGACCCTTGCCGAACGCGCGCTCCGCCGCATCGCTGGCGCGGCTTCTCTGTCTCCCGATGTGAAAGACATCGCCGGACGCTCGCTCGCCTGACGGGCCATCATGATGCTTAAGGATAGTCCATGACCGAGCCACTCTGGACGGCGGTTGATCATTATATCGATGGCTTGCTGGTGCCAGCCGATGCGGCGCTGGACGAAGCGATCAAGGCCAGCAACGCAGCCGGACTACCGCCGATCAATGTGACGCGAAGCCAGGGGAAGCTTTTGTATCTGCTGGCGCGCATCCAAGGCGCGAGGAAAATTCTGGAGATTGGGACGCTCGGCGGCTACAGCACGATCTGGCTGGCGCGGGCTTTGCCTGAAGGCGGCCGCCTCATCACGATCGAGGCCAGCCCCAAGCACGCGGACGTCGCACGGGCCAATATTCTCCGCGCCGGCTTGAGCGGCGTTGTTGACCTGCGCTTGGGCCCCGGTCTGGAGGTGCTGCCAAAGATCGCCGCCGAAGGCAAGGGTGCTTTCGATCTCACCTTCATTGACGCCGATAAGCAGAGCATCCCCGAATATTTCGACTTTGCCCTCAAACTGTCGAAGCCGGGCAGCGTGATCATCGTCGACAATGTGGTGCGCGACGGGAGGGTGATCGACGCATCAAGCAGCGATCCCGATATCCAAGGGATACGCCGCTTCAACGCGATTCTGGCCGCGGAGCCGCGCGTCAGCGCCACGGCCATCCAAACCGTCGGCGCCAAGGGCCATGATGGTTTCGCCATCGTGCTCGTGACCGGCAATATTTAGCGCCGCTTAGATCGTTTCATCTAAATTGTTGTACGTCCGGATTCGCCAACGCCTATTGCGACGATGCAAGGAGCGGCGTGCGCCAGAGTTCTTCCACGAAGCCCTTTCGAATCCAGCTGCGAAATCGATAGCTCTTTATATAACCAAACTCGGGCAAGAGGTTGCCGACCACTGTCTGTCTGTCGTTCGGGCCGCGATGCTCCCGGTTCGCTTCCTGATTGATACTCAAAAGCAGAGGAGTCCAAGTTCCGATCAGAGCGAAATAGGCGCGGCAGATCGTGTCGCCCATTTCCGGGAAGGAATCGCAGTTCAAGACGAGATCAGATGGGTATTTCACGCCAGGCTGCATATGTGACGCAAACAGCAAATTGATGCCTTCTCCTCCTTCGTTGGCGTCCGAAGGGTGCAAGAATCGAATCGGAACATCCGGGAGCGTTCTGCGCAAATAGAAATATTGCATGGCAGAAACGCTGGGCAGATCGACGATGGAATATTGGCGGCCACCGCGTAGCCAGGCATAGTAGGCCACCGTGCCAAACCCGCCGCCGATCTCGCAAATATGGGGCCGCGCCATCGCGCTCGCTTCGATGGCGCGAAGCGCCGCGTACAGCGCTTGAATGTCCCGGCCATGCAATATCCGGCCATCTATCGACAAGCCAAAAAGGCCGTCGAAAACGGCCGGTGGCACAATGGCATGGCCCAATGCGCTCTCGATTCTTGCGACGAGCCGTTGCGAACTTGCGCTGAGGGAATCGCCTTCGAATTCCTGCTCGGCGCATTCCGCCCGGTCCAGAGCCATATACTGCACGAGAGACGCAAGCATATCGTGGAATGGAGTTACCGCGGCTCGCCTGCCATCGGGAGAGGCCGCCAGAAAATCACGATAGGATCTCTCCCCTTGCGTTAAGCCTTCGGACGCCGATGATTTCTGTATGCCGACAAAATAAGCGGCCAGGCTTCGCGGATTGTTCCCTCGCAAAAGATCGAGGAGTGTCCGGTGGCGGCTTGCGATGATGCCATCCCACATCGTCTTGCGGCCAATGAAATCGTAAGAGCTCTTTATGCTGGAATGCGCGCGCCATTCTTTCTGCAACGCGGCGGCGATCTCAATATCCGCGTCGCTCACAGCTTGCATCGAAAGCCCGGGATAGAGGGTTGGCAGCGCCTTGCGCGCCGAATTCATCAGCTCGCTCGAAGGCAAGCGCGTCTCTGACGAAACCACAGAATTGAAAAGCCAGTAATCGCTGCCGGCGACTTTGACCGCGATCGTCTCCGGCGGGATGTTTTCCGAAGGCAAATCGAAGCTGAACCCATAATAGCCGTCCCCGATGCCATGCTTCGCCAAGTCGGCGCGAAACACGTCCGCCCGGACCGCGCCAGCGAAAGTTCCGGCGCAATAAACCTCCAGTCTTAGACGTTTGCGCGGCCGTAAGCGGTCGGATGCCCAGCCGAAAAGCCGGTCGCCAATCAAACTGTCGGCATAGCCTCGGAACTCCGGGCGTCGTCCTTTAAAAAATCTCATGTTTTTTTTGCGGCCTCGGATCGCGCGGCTGAGTACGTCTCAATAGCGAAAAGCTTGCCTGGAAACATGTCTTGAGTCAGGCGCAGGCATCACATTTGCCGCGTTCTCCGCCCGGAGCTTGGCGGCGGCTATCTTTAGCGTCGCGATCAAATTTGCGTTCACTTTTAATTAATCTCTGGACAAAACATAAAAGTGAGACTCTCATAGGCTCGATTCGGAGAGGTGCGGCACATCACTCCGGTCAGTTTCGAGGGGGCCCGAGATGGCGCGCGCTGATGCGGCGCAAGCTTCTGCGCATGCAGGGGCGTTGCGGAAACTTGGCTGTACAGCACAGCAACCCCCGGTCTCACGCATCTCCCATCTCGAAATTTGGGTCCGCCGCGCGGTTCCCGCCATGGTGGTGCTGTTTGCTGGCGCGCTCGTCGCGATCTCCATCGCAATCACACGCGATGCCTATGATCGCGCGATCACGGACGCCTTCGACGACCTTGAATTGGCGGCCGGCGCCATCAGCAGCAACCTCAATGAGGCGTTCCGGGAGCAGCCCGCCGCCGATCTGGCGGCGGCTCTGGCGCAGGCGGTGCCTTCCCGCGCCTTGGCGCGCAAGCAGCAGGTGATCGTCGCCGATGCTGCCGGCAATATCATCGGCGCCGCGCCCGCCCTCATTGGCGCCAACAGCACCCTCAACGACTATTTGGGGCCAGCGCAGCCCTTGACGGTTTTTGCTGAAAAAGCCGGTATCTTGCGCATTGCGCTGGCGGATGGTTCGGAAGCCTTGGCGGGTGTGCGCACGCTTAATCCCCCGTTCGGCCAAGTCGCCATTGTTTATCCCATGGTCGCGGTCCTCGCGGACTGGGAATCGGCGAGTTTTCGTGCCGCCGTGCTGGCCATCAGCACGGTTGTTGTCCTGATTGCCCTGGCGCTTGCCTATTTCTGGCAGGCCTCGCGCGCCCGCGAGGCCAATCAACTTTGCGAAAGGATGCAGGCCCGGGTCGATGCGGCGCTCGGCCGGGGACGCTGCGGTCTTTGGGATTGGGATCTCGCGCGCGGGCGAATTTATTGGTCGGATTCGATGTATGAGATCCTTGGCATGACCCCGGCCGGCCAATTTCTGTCATTCGGCGATATCAACACGCTGGTTCATCCGCAGGATGGCGACCTTGCGGCGATGGCCGAGTCGCTGGCCAGCGCGCAAGCCGATTCGATTGATCATGTATTCCGGATGCAAAATGTGAAGGGCGAGTGGATCTGGCTGCGGGCGCGGGCCGAACTTGTGCCGGAACGAGCGGGCTCTCCTCCGCATCTTGTGGGGATCGCCGTCGACATCACCGAACAAAAGGCCCTTGCGGAACGCACCGCCACGGCCGATTTGCGCCTGCGCGATGCCATCGAGACCGTATCGGAAGCTTTCGTTCTTTGGGACGCCGACAACCGTCTCGTCATGTGCAATTCCAAGTTCCAGAAATTCCATCATCTCTCGAATGATGCGATCGCCGCCGGAACGCCTTATGTGCAGGTGATGGCGAAAGGAACGCCCCCCGTCATTCAGACGCAAATCGCGCTCGGCGAACGGCCGCTTGCCGGAGCGCGCACCTATGAGGCGCGGCTTGGCGATGGCCGCTGGCTGCAAATCAATGAAAGGCGCACCAAGGACGGCGGCTATGTTTCGGTCGGTACCGACATCACCGCGCTCAAACGCCACGAAGAGCAACTGATGGACTCCGAGCGCCGGCTCATGGCGACTGTGGCGGACTTGCGCAAATCGCGGCAAACCCTGGAGGTACAGGCGCAGCAACTCGCCGATCTCGCGGAAAGATATTTGGAGCAAAAAGCCGAAGCCGAGACAGCGAACCGGGCCAAATCCGAATTCCTAGCAAACATGAGCCATGAGCTCCGGACACCGCTCAACGCCATCATCGGCTTTGCCGATATGATGCAAGGAGAGATGTGCGGGCCGCTGGGATCGCCGCGCTATATCGATTATAGCAGGGACATAAAGCAAAGCGGTGAACGTCTGCGCGACATGATTTCAGATGTTCTCGACATGTCGCGGCTCGAATCCGGCAGGTTCCATATCCAGAAAAGTGATTTCGAGATCGACACCGTGGTCAGCGCAGCGGTCGCCGATATTGCCACGGCCGCCACTGAAAAGGAGATCTCCGTCAGCGCCGAGACCTTGCCGGGTAAGCTGATCCACGCCGACCACAAGGCGCTTGAGAAGATCCTCACAATCCTCTTGCGCAATGCCGTGAAATATACCCCGAATCACGGCCGCGTCAGCGTCCGCGCACGGTTGGTTCAAGGCGCCTTGAATATCTATGTAGAAGATACCGGCATGGGAATCCCACCCGGGCCGCTGACAAGACTTGGCCGGCCGTTCGAACAATTGGATAGAACTCTGGACAATGGCATGAAGGGCTCCGGTCTTGGTCTTGCCATTGCACGCTCGCTGATCGATCTGCATGGCGGCTCGATACGGATTCGTTCGTCGGTCGGCAATGGGACGATCGTCCTCGTCCATTTGCCCGAGCCACGCGACATGCCGCGCCAAAAACTGCTGTTGGCGGCGAGCGCCTTGCGGCGGCCAGCCGAACCGCAAAAATTGCGCGTCTCAGCACGCTAACAAGATCTTATCGAAAACACCGCGGACCTCCGCGCGCGTATCGCCAAGGCGGCTTTCGAGCGCGCTCAGGCTCGGCTCTCCGGCACATTTGGCAAGGCGCCGCTTGACCGCTTCATTCGCCTGACGCGGGCTTGCCCCCGGGTCCAAGGTCAACCGCAGGATTTGTGTCGAATCCGTAAAAAGCCCGTATGCGTCCAAGACAATGCGCGCATCCTTAGCGTCAATCACGCCGCATTTTGCCGCCGCCTCGATCACCAAAAAGGGCGAGCCGCAAACGAGGCTTGGTTCGGCATGGGCGTGGCGGAGCAAAAGATATTGGGCCAGGAATTCGATGTCGATTAGACCTCCGGCCGCAAGCTTCAGATCCCAAGGATCGGCGTCTCCCTTCGCCTGCGAGATCAAGCGCCGCATTTCATAGACCTCTTGGCCTAATCCGTCGCCAGGCGGCTTTGTTAGCACGAAACGGATCGCATCGCTGATCTCCGCGCCGAGCGCCCAATCGCCGGCGATCGGCCGGGCGCGGGTCAATGCCATATGCTCCCAGGTTTCCGCTTCCCTAGATTGATAATCGACGAAACTCGAAAATTGCGTCGCGAGCGGTCCCTTGCCGCCGGAAGGACGCAACCGCATATCGACATCATAAAGCCGTCCCCGCCGCGTCGCGACGGTCAGGGCGGAGACAAGCCGCTGCCCCAGCCGCGTATAATAATGGATCGCATGGAGTGAACGCGGACCTGTGGAGTCCGGGCGCGCAGAATCGAAATCATAGATGAGGATCAAATCGAGATCGGACGCCGCCGTCATCTCGCGCGAGCCAAGCTTGCCAAGCGCTAAAACCGTCAGCCTGCCTCCCGCCACCCGCCCATGTTCATGGGCGAAGACCTGCTCGACATGAAGAAGGGACGTTTCGACGATGCTTGCGGCAAGGCCCGAATAGGCGCGCGCGGCAGCGGAGGGTTCGATCATTCCGGACCATAGCCGGAGACCAATGGGAAATAATTCCTCCTGCGCGAAATCGCGCAGCGCATCGAGGAATTCCTCCGTGTCGAATTTATGCTGCAGGATTTGCCCGGCGCGTTGCCGGAACGCGTTTTCGTCGATTAACGCTTTGAGGACGTTCGGATCGATCGCCGCATCGAGCACATGCGGATGGCTGATCACGGTGCGCGCAAGTCTTGGCGCGCCGCCTAGAATTTCACCGAACAATTCACAAATTGGAGGATTGGATTTCAGCACCAAAAACAGTTCGGCTGCCGCAGGCATGCCGGCGAGCGCGGAATCGAATCCGGCGAGCGCCGCGTCGGGATCGCCCGAATGTGCGAAGGCTTCCAAAAGCAAAGGCATCAATTCGGTAAGGCTCTCGCGCGCCCGCGCGCCGCGCACGGCGGGACGGCGGCCAAAATGCCAGCCGCGGATCGTCTCGGCGGCCAGGGCCGCATGTTTAAAGCCCAAGCGCAGCAAGGTCTCAAGCGTTTCCGGATCGTCGGCGGCGCCTGTGAAAACAAGACTGCCGGCCGCCACGTCAAGCCTCGGGGAATGTTCAAACAGACGCCCATAATGATGCGAGACAAGCCGCAGGCGATGCGTGACTTCGCTGCAAAAGCGGCTTTTCCGCGAATAACCGCAAAACCGGGCAAAGCGCGAAAGCGTGTCTTGGTCTTTCGGCAATCGCTGCGTTTGCTCATCGGCGACCATTTGCAACCGGTGCTCGATTTCGCGCAGGAAGAGGTACGATGCGCGCAAGTCTTCGACCGCGTCGTGCGTCACCCAGCCTTCCTTGCCAAGCTCATCCAACATCTCGAGAGTGCGGGCGCCGCGCAGGCGCGGCCGCTTACCGCCGAAAATCAATTGCTGGGTCTGCACGAAAAATTCGATTTCGCGAATGCCGCCGCGCCCGAGTTTCACATCGTGACCGGCGACCGTGATCTCTTCATGTCCACGCACCGCGTGAATTTGGCGCTTCATCGCGGCGATGTCCGCGATCGCGGCATAATCGAAATATTTTCGCCAGATGAACGGCATGAGTTTGGTGAGAAAAGCCTCACCCAATGCCTTGTCGCCCGCGACTGGCCGCGCCTTGATCAAGGCGGCGCGCTCCCAATTCTGGCCAAGACTTTCGTAATAAGAATAAGCGGCGGGCAGTGAGATCGCGACCGCTGTCGAGCCAGGGTCGGGACGCAAACGCAAATCGACGCGCTCGACATAGCCGTCCGCGGTCCGCTCCTGGAGCAGCCGGACAAGCCCTTGCGTAAGGCGCGCAAAAAGCGTCGCAGGTTCCACAGCGCCGGTAATTGCAGCACTGGCGGGATCGAAGAAGACGACGATATCGACATCACTCGAATAATTGAGTTCGCGCGCGCCGAGCTTGCCAAGCGCCAGGATCACGAGACCGCAGCCGGTTTCGATATCCGCGCCATCGGCGAGCCGCAGCCTGCCGGCGCGGCCGGCGTCCCGCAGCACATGACGCAATGCCGCCCGGATGAAGGCATCGGCGGCCCGCGACAAAGCCTCGGTCGCCGCGATCACATCGAAGACGCCGCCAAGATCGGCAAGGGCAATAAGAAGGGCTGTCTCCTGCTTGGCGAGCCGCAGCGCGCGCATGACCCCGGCATCGCTCTCGGCCATGGCGCAAGCGTCATCGAGAGCTTCGAGGCAGCCGTCGAGGCGAGCCTCGGGGACCGTCTCAAAACACCGCTTGAGCCGGGTCGCATTGGCCGTTACGAGTCGCCAGAGAAACGGTGAATGGTCGGCAATCGCCAGAAGCAGGCCGCGGACCTGGGACTGACCGGCAAGGCTTTGCAATTCCGCGCCATTTGGCGTTGCCATAAACTCCGCGAGGCGAGCCTCGGCGCGGCGCGCATCGGAAAGCTGTGGCGCGGTCTCTATGCGCCGCCAAAGCGGCAGACCGTCTCCGGGTCCGGATGGAGCATCGCTCACGCCACCTTTTCCGGGCTCGGCAGAGCCAGCGGCACTTCGGGTTCACGGCGGACCGGGGCGGCCGGAAGCCGGATCACGACACGCAGGCCAGGCTCGTTATCCTCCAGCTGCAAGCTTCCATTGTGGAGACGCGCCACCGCCGCGGCGAGCGAAAGACCGAGGCCGGAGCCCGGCCGCGAGCGCGCGTTTTCGAGCCGGACGAAGCGATTGAGGACCCGCTGGCGATCGTTTTCGGCGATCCCCGGACCATGATCCGCGACGATGACTTCGATCGCGCCACCGCTACGCCGCGCCGAAAGTTCGACGGTGGCGGCCCCCGGTGACGGCGAAAGGCTCGGGCCGCGGGCTTCCTTCGCCGCATCGGGGCTGCCATATTTCAATGCATTGTCGACAAGATTGGCGATGGCCTGACCGACAAGCTCACGGCTTCCGTGCAGGGTGAGCCCAGTCCCGGAGGAAATCACTAGCGAAACGCCGCGCTCCTCGGCAACCGGTTCGTAGAGTTCGCCGACGTCGCGGGCGACGAAGCCCGCATCGAATTCGGTCATGCCCTCGCGCCCGGCTCCGGCTTCGGCACGGGCGATGCTCAAAAGCGCATCGAAGATTTGAATCAAACGGTCGGACTCCTCGAGAGCCTTTTCGAGCGCTCCGCGATACTCCTCCGGGCTTTTGGCGGTGCGGAGTGCTTGCTCGACGCCGCCGCGCAGACGAGTCAGCGGAGTCTTGAGATCATGCGCGATATCATCGGACACTTCCTTCAACCCCGCCAGCAATATGGATATCCGCTCGAGCATGGCGTTGAAATTTTGCACGAGGCGGTCAAGCTCATCGCCGGTGCCGGCCAGATGCAGGCGGCCGGAAAGATCGCCGGCGACGATGGCCTGGGCATTGGCGTTGATGGCATCCACGCGGTTTAGAACGCGCCGTGCAACCCATAGCCCGCCAAGCGTGCCAATCACCACGAGCCAGACAAGCGACGTCAGCAGCGCGTCGCCGAGAATATGGCGCAGCCGCTCGCCTTCCTCAAGGTCATGCCCCACAAGAAGGTGGAACCCGCCGTCCAGCGCAAAGACGCGGACGAGCGCCCGGTGTTTGCCGCCCGTGTCGCCGGGAGGCTGATAATCCGTTTCGATAAAACCCGTATGCTCCAGAATGTCCGGCGGCAGGCTCGCGATATTGCCGGCGATCGGTTCGCCCGCTGGGGTCGTCACCAAGTAAAGCCCGGCGCTCGGGCGGCGGGTCCGCCTCTGTATGATATTAACGAGGCGGCGGATGCCGCCCTGCGCATATTGCTCGGAAAGCCCGGCAATATTGGTGTCGATGGTTTGCGCGACCTGTTCCTCGATCACGTGCTTCATGTTCCAGCCGACGGTGCCGAGAACAAGCCCGGCGCCGATCGCGGAAATCGCCAGATAGGCGAGCGATATCTTGAAGACCGTCGTACGAAAAAGCTTACCGAGCGCCATCGCGTATCATGTACCCCGCTCCGCGTATCGTTTGAAGCAGTGGAGGATCGAAGCCCTTGTCGATTTTGGCGCGCAGCCGCGAAATATGAACGTCAATGACATTGGTCTGCGGATCGAAATGATAATCCCACACGTTTTCAAGCAGCATCGTCCGGGTGACGACATGGCCCGCATGTTTCATTAGATATTCGAGCAAGCGGAATTCCCGCGGCTGCAAGGGAATGTCCTTCCCGTCACGGGTGAGCTTATGGGCAAGACGGTCAAGCTCTAGGCCATTCACCCGGTAGACGGTGTCTTCGCCAAGGCCCGGCCGGTTGCGACGCGCGAGCACCTCGACCCGCGCCAGAAGCTCCGAGAACGCGTAAGGCTTGGCGAGATAATCGTCGCCTCCCGCGCGCAACCCCTTCACCCGATCGTCAACCTGGCCGAGCGCCGACAGAATCAGCACGGGCGTTTGGATGTTCTGGGCGCGCAAGCTGCCAATGACCGAGAGGCCATCGATTTTCGGCAGCATCCGGTCGACGATCAGCACATCATAGGTTTCGGCGCAGGCACGCGCATAGCCCTCAAGGCCGTCGCCGACATGATCGGCGACGTGACCGGACTCGCGAAAAGCCTTGACCATATAATTGGCGGCTTCGGAATCGTCTTCGACGATGAGGATTCGCATAAACGACATATAGCTGATTCCAGCGCAAAGCAGCAGGCCGGAAGTTTCCTTCCGGCCTGTGCCTCCTGTGGAGCTGGTGCCGCGACGGGGGGCGCAGCGCCAGCCTAACCAAGCCTCGGGGGGACGATGAGGCTCAGGAAGCCGGATTGACCGCTATCGCGACAAAATGGGTGCCTTCGCTCCCCTTGACCCGCAAAAGCACGGCCTTGCGATTGTCCTTTTTGGCCTCGGCGAGCACGGCCTTGACATCGGCCGGCAGATTGACGGCACGGCCGCCCGCCTCCAGGATAATGTCGCCAATCTGCAAACCCTTCTGCGCGGCGACGCCATCGGGATCGAGATCGGACACCACCACACCATGGCTTCCAGCGCCTTGGACGCTGGAGGCTGGGGCGAGCGTGAGGCCAAGGCCTGCAAACGAGTCCTTGTCCTGGCTCGCGCCCGGGTGCGCTGCCGCTTCCTTGTCGTCCGGCAGCGAACCAAGCTTGACCGAAGTGGTTTTCTCCGACCCATCATGCCAATAGATCAGATCCGTCTTTTTCCCGGGGCCAAGCGCCGCGACCCTCTTGGCGAGGTCGCGCGGACCGTCGATCCGTTCGCCGTCGATGCCAAGGATCACGTCGCCCGATTTGATGCCGGCGGCGCTGGCCGGCGAATCCGGCTGGGCTTCCGCGACAAGAGCCCCTTTGTTGGACTTGAGGCCGAGGCTATCGGCGATTTCCGCTGTCACTGGCTGAATCTGGACGCCAATCCACCCCCGCGCCACCGTGCCTTTGTCCTTCAGCGAGGCAATGACGTTTTGCGCGGTATCGGCGGGAATGGCAAAGCCAATGCCGACGCTGCCGCCGGAAGGCGAGAAAATCGCCGTGTTGATGCCGACCACTTGGCCTTGGGTATTGAAAGTGGGACCGCCCGAATTGCCCCGGTTCACCGGCGCATCGATTTGCAGGAAGTCATCATAGGGCCCAGCGCCAATGTCGCGCCCGCGCGCCGAGACGATGCCAGCCGTCACCGTGCCGCCCAAGCCGAACGGATTGCCGACCGCGATGACCCATTCGCCGACGCGCGGCGTGGATTTCGCGAATTCCACATATTGGTAGGGGCCGCCTGATTTGACCTTCAAAAGGGCAAGGTCGGTTTTCTTATCGGTTCCGACAATCGTCGCCGGCACGGCCTTGCCATCGTCCAGGGTCACGGAAACCTCGGTGGCGTTCTCGACGACATGGTTGTTGGTGACAACAAAGCCGTCCTGGGAAATGATGAAACCAGAGCCTTGCGCCTGGGTCACATGCGGCTTGACGTGATGGCCGCCTTCCTCGCCGAAATGCTTGAAGAACCGCTCGAGCGGATCGCCCGGCACGATATGCGGCGTTTCGAGTTCGTCTTCCGAATCGGCCGCCTCGGTGGTCTTCACCTTGACCGACACGACGGCGCCGCGCACATGGTCGACTACATCGGCGAAGGAAACCGGCGACACGGCCTGGCTTATTTCGGTTTGAGTCGTGGCGGCACGGGCCTGGCTGATGCCGCCAACATTCATGCCAGCCAAGGCCAGGGCGGCGACCGTGCCCATAAGCACAGCACGAATTTCGTATCGCCTGCGCACGATCAAGGGCTGTCCA
The DNA here is from genome assembly GCA_964440215.1 of uncultured Methylocapsa sp. Classification (GTDB taxonomy): domain Bacteria; phylum Pseudomonadota; class Alphaproteobacteria; order Rhizobiales; family Beijerinckiaceae; genus Methylocapsa. Next base: position 1,422 of record CAYTRB010000063.1, on the reverse strand, counting down.
CGCGTGATACCGGGCCGGGGAGACTGGATATTGGTCATTCATTTCTCCATTAAGAATTCAGGATGACAAACCGTCAGTGGCGAACAACATGGGGATGCTTCGGTTACGCCGCCATTTCGGCCGAATGAATATTTTGTAATCTGTCTGCGGCAACAATACGTTAACCTCGAAGCGGCGCCGCTCGAGGCACGCAGCAGGCTAAACAGCGGCATGCAGACCGCGCCCTGATAAATTAGGGTTTATTTGTGCCGCGCGCGGTCACCGGTTCCGTTGCGGGTCCGGAATCGAGCCAGGCGGCCGCCCGACTTCGATCGGAGCGTCCATCGGCGGCGGCTCCGCGAATTGCTGTTCCTGAGGCGGCTCATCTATTGGCGCCTTGGCGGCCGGCGTGCGCTTTTTCTTGGAACGGCCCCGCGGCGGCGGCGAAGCCTCTTGCTCGGGCGCCTGCGGCGTGTCCGCCTGATCGGGCGGCGGCAAGACGGCTTCCGCGCCAGTATCCGCGCTCGCTTCGGGCTCGGCGGCGCCGCCTTTGCAGTCGGTCAGCCAAATATCGTAAATCGGATGCTCGATGCCATGCAGGCCAGGGCTTGCCGCGAACATCCAGCCGGAAAAAATCCGTTTGTATTTCTTGTCGGCATCAATTTCGTCCACCTCGACGAAGGTGATGGTTTGCGGCGCCTCCGTCGCCGGGCGCGTATAGCAGGCGCGTTCAGTGATCTGGAGCGTCCCGAATTGCACGGTTTCGCCCGTCGCGGCTTGAAAAGCGATCGTCCGCCCGGTGATCTTGTCCAATCCAGAAAACACCGCGATCGGATGCTTGATTTTGTCGGCGCGCGCCGGAGAGACGGCCATCATTGCCGAAATGACAAGGATGCCAGCCAAAGGCCCGAACCGCGTGAAAATGTTTCGCATCAAGGCTTCGATCATCAACACTTTGGACGCCATAGGAGAAATCTGGACACCCAAAGGAAGACATAAAAGTGGCGATTTTGGCGGCAACCCGGCTTAGCCGCCACGCCGTCAGCCTTCCGGGGTCCAGGCCTCATAATCGCCGGTTGCCGGCGGCCGCGTATTGGCGGCCAAGGTCGAGCCCGGCGGACGCCAAGCTTGCGGGGTACCTGTCAGATTCGGCTTGTACGGCAATTGCCACGCGCGCGGGGTATAAATTTCTTGCGTGGGCGGAACATCGACCGTGTGATGCAGCCAGCCATACCAGCCATTCGGGGTCATCGACCCCTCGCTTTCGCCAGCATAAATCACCCAGCGGCGCTCGAATCCCAGCGCCTTGTCGATTTTCTTTGTGCGGTAATAGCGGTTGCCGAATTCGTCATTGCCGACGAATTTGCCGAAGAGCAAAGTGTGCAGCGCTGTATTCAAGGTCTGGCCGTGCCACCAGGTAAAAATCCGGTAAAACCATTTCAT
>CAYTRB010000062.1:16269-17612 GCA_964440215.1 uncultured Methylocapsa sp. | reverse complement strand
CCCAAGCTATCAGATCTCTTTCATTATGTCATCTATTTGTTTGGGATATTAGTAATAGCCGAATAACGGCAGTGCGTTGTCATCAGAATTCAGCTAAATTGCCGCTCCCAGAAAAAAATGCTTTGTCGGCAGTGTCATCATTGGCTCTCTGGCGGGCGATAACGCCGGATAAGGGGAGGATCCTTATAATGAATAATCTCTCGATTCTTTGCGCTGCAGCTGCGGCCCTCGGCGCAGCAATGGTCATTTCGACCGATGCGTCAGCTCGTGGGGGACACCATGGTGGAGGGCACCATGGCGTCGGCCACCATGGTGGCGGGCATCATGGTGGCTGGCATCGCGGCGGTTGGCATGGTGGCGGCTGGCATCACGGTGGTTGGCATGGTGGCGGCTGGCATCACGGTGGTTGGCATGGTGGTGGGTGGCGCGGTGGTTACGGCTATGGTTGCACACGCAGATGGGTTCTTGGTCCCTATGGCTGGCATTGGGTCAGGCGTTGCTGGTAAGGCTAATAAGCTCCTGAAAACCAATAGACTTTTGCATCGTATCGTCCCCTAGCTTAAAGATTGAGCGCTTCCTTTTTGATCACGTCGTGCAACGTGATCGGTAAGCGCTCTCACCTCTCAAAGGCGCCGGTTTCGCTCTTCCGGTCTCGCTCCGGCCGGCAAAGCGGCTTGCCCAGCCCCGATCCCGGGCAGCCTCTTAAATTGCCAGCGGGCGGTTCCATATATTGGAGCATGGACGAAAATCATTTTGGACTGCGCGATTTCTCCATGTCTTTCCTGGACGATGCAGTGAAAGTGGAACGCAGCGCTCACGCGTCCTCTGACTCGGGGATGGCAGAACCTTGCGAAGAAGATACCTATCCTGATCGTGCGGACGACGATACCGCGCTACTCGACGCATATTCGAAGGCGGTAACGAATGTCGTCGAGCAGGTCTGGCCAAGCGTCGTCCGGCTCGATATTCGCCAAAATGGCGGCGGACGCGCCGGATCAGGGTCTGGCGTCATCCTCTCGCCGGACGGATTGGTTCTCACCAACAGTCATGTCGTGCAAGGTGCCAAGCGCGCGGATGTCACGGTGCTCGACGGACGCAGTTTCTCCGGCCGCGTCCTCGGGGACGATCCCGATACCGATCTTGCGCTTGTCCGGATCGACGAAGACGCAACCCTACCCGCGGCTAAGCTCGGCAATTCGAAAAAGCTGAAGCCTGGGGAAATTGCTATCGCGATCGGCAATCCGCTCGGCTTCGACGCGAGCGTCACGGCGGGTGTCATATCCGCGCTCGGGCGCTCCTTGCGGTCAATAAACGGCCGTTTGATCGAAGACGTGATTCAGACC
>CAYTRB010000062.1:0-16169 GCA_964440215.1 uncultured Methylocapsa sp. | reverse complement strand
CTCGACGCGGCGAAGATCGATCGCACGATCCCATTCGACGTTCTTCGCCGTTCAAGCCAGCGGCGATTCTGGGCCGCTCTGCGCGAAAGAAATTAATTTTCATAACTCGCAGTGCCGCGTACAAGACAGTGCACAACACATTTGCGCAACGCAAAGAGAGAGGGAAAGTCTGAGGGTGCAAACGCGGCCCGAGTTAATTTAAAGTATTTCTACAATTTTCTCTATAATAAACAGCAACAGTACATCCTATATAAATACAGAATCTCTGATCTAAAAATAGTATTTGGTACATCAGATGCCATTGCGTAAGTTAAGCTGTCCAGGCGATAGTTTTTAATGGTTCTAAGAACAGTTATTTCATTGATCGTTGGGCTATCAGGGTGTAGCATCCACCACTCCTGAGCTTGATTTCCTGCCACCTGCCCGTACTGCCGCCGCTGGTGCCTTGAAGCAAGCATCGGCCAAGCTTTGCGGCTGTGCCAATCCCGGAGGTCTAGAGGTATTTCCATGGCTGGCGCCCTTATCATTGTCCTGCGCGAGGCCATCGAAGCCGGTTTGATCATCGGGATTGTGCTGGCAGCGACACGGGGCATACCGTCGCGCACGCGTTATGTCGCCTCGGGTATTTTCAGTGGGCTCGTGGGTGCGGTATTGGTCGCGTTTTTCGCGGGTGCTATATCCAAGGCGCTTACCGGCGCTGGCCAGGAAGTTTTCAATGCCGCCGTTCTCGGCCTCGCCGTGATCATGCTTGGCTGGCACAATATCTGGATGGCGCGCCACGGCCGCCAGATAACGGAGGATATGCGTCGTTTAGGGCACGATGTGGAGAGCGGTTCGCGATCCTTGATGGCGCTTGCCGCCGTCGTCGGCTTGGCGGTCCTTCGCGAAGGGTCCGAAGTTGTCCTGTTTCTTTACGGTGTCGTCATTTCGAGCGGCGAGTCGGGAGTGAGTCTATTGCTCGGAGGTGTGCTTGGGCTTTTGCTCGGAGCCGGGGTCAGCGCCCTCGCCTATGGAGGCCTTGCGATCATCCCTCCACGTTATCTCTTTAAAGTCACCGCTTTTCTGATTGCCTTCATGGCGGCCGGGATGGCGGCGCAATGCGTCGCTTTTCTCGAACAAGCCAATATCGCAACCGCCTTGGGAAGCATCGTTTGGAATTCCTCCTCGTTGCTCGCCGATAACAGCGTAGCCGGCCGCGTCCTCCACACGCTTCTCGGTTATACCGGGAAACCCACGCAGCTGCAGCTTCTTGTCTATCTCGGCACGCTCGGGGCGATCTTTGGTCTCATGAAATTGGCGGCTCCGGCGGGACCGAATCATAGGCTCGCCACGAATTGAAGGAAGAGAACAAATCGTCAGAACGCCCGGCACTGGGCGCGGCAATTCAGCGCATAAACGCGGCTTTGGTTTAGAGACCGAATGCCAACCACACAAGTTCATTGCGTTAAGATGAAATAAGCGATAGGGAAATATCCCATCGCCTGAATCGTGGGCCGCGTGTTTTAGCAGTCCTGTTCAGAACCCGTTCGATCCGGCCACTCAAGCTTCGTGCCGCTATTCTCTTTCGCGCGGAAGTTTAGGATTTGGCGGATTTTCCAGTTGCAAGGCGAAAACTCGCCCTTCATCGCCCGGCGGGCCGGACAGCACCGGTTCCATACGGTGCCGGTTCGACAATAGCCCATTTTTGGGATCGGAATGACATTTAGCAAACTCGGTCTCAGCGAGAAGGTTCTCAAGGCCGTCGAGGCCTCAGGCTATCTCACGCCGACTCCCATTCAAGCGGAAGCGATTCCGCAGGTTCTTGCTGGACGTGACGTGCTCGGGATTGCGCAGACCGGCACTGGCAAGACTGCCGCTTTCACGCTTCCGATGTTGTCGCGGCTGGAAAAAGGCCGCGCCAGAGCAAGGATGCCGCGCACCTTGATCTTAGAGCCGACCCGCGAGCTTGCCGCGCAGGTCGAGGAGAGTTTTGCCCGCTACGGGATCAATCATAAGCTCAATGTCGCGCTGTTGATTGGCGGCGTTTCCTTCGGTGACCAGGAAACTAAGATCATGCGGGGTGCCGATGTCCTGATCGCAACGCCAGGCCGTCTTTTGGATTTTTCCGAACGCGGCAAGCTGCTTTTGACCGCAATCGAAATTCTCGTCATCGACGAAGCCGACCGGATGCTCGACATGGGGTTCATCCCTGATATCGAGCGCATCTGCAAGCTCGTGCCATTCACCCGCCAGACTCTGTTTTTCTCCGCCACAATGCCGCCGGAGATAACAAGGCTCACCGAGGCCTTTTTGCATAATCCGGTGCGCATCGAAGTGGCCCGCGCCGCCTCCACGGCAATCACCATTGCGCAAGGCTTGGTCGCTTCGACAAGCGGCCCAGCCAAGCGCGAAACATTGCGCCGCCTAATTCGCGGTGCCGCCGATTTCAAAAACGCGATTATTTTCTGTAATCGCAAACGTGACGTGGCGATCCTCCACAAATCGCTTCAAAAGCATGGCTTCAATGCCGGCGTCTTGCACGGCGACATGGATCAGCGCGCCCGCACGGCCTCGCTTGAGGCCTTCAAGAGCGGCGGCGTCGACCTCATCGTTTGCTCGGACGTCGCGGCCCGCGGGCTCGATATTCCAGACGTAAGCCATGTGTTCAATTTCGATGTGCCAACCCATGCGGAGGATTATGTCCACCGGATTGGCCGCACTGGACGCGCGGGCAAAACCGGTGTGGCGCTTTCAATTGTCACCCCTGCCGATCAGAAATACATCCTCGAAATCGAGCGGCTGATTGCCCGCAAGATCGATTGGCTCGCTGGCGAAAGTCTCGCCCATCTCCCCGAAGAGGAAACCGGCCAGCCTGCGCCGCGGGGCGAGCACGTGCAAAGATCCAGGCGTAATGCGCAAGGTGGCGGCGGCAAACGGGGCCGCACGAGCTCGCCCCCGCTAGCGGATGGTGGTGCACAAGAGCCGTCCAAGCCTAGCCCGGCGCGCCGGCAAGATCCTCCGCATCAGCAGGACGGCGAGCATGCGTCCACCGGTTCGGCATCAACGCGGGACGATGCACCGCGCCGGCATCATCAGAAGGAAGACAGCTCGCCCGTTGTCGGCATGGGCGACCACGTGCCTATGTTTCTGCTGCGCCCGGCCACAGTCAAACCTTTGAAGCCAGCGCCGGGTAAACCCGAGCTTGGCAAGAACACGCGGCTCGGATAATTATTCCTGAGCCTCTCCGGCCGGAGCGATTGAAACGGACTCCCCACAGCCGCAACTCCCGGTTTGGTTCGGGTTCTGAAAAATGAAGCTCGACTGCAAAGTTGTGGTCTCGAAATCAAGCTTCGTGCCGAGCAGAAACATCAGATCCTTCGGCTCGATCAGGATTTTCACGCCTTGATCCTCGATGACTTCATCGGCGGGGCCAACCTCATCGGCAAGATCCATGGTATAGGTCATACCGGCGCAGCCGCCCTTCTTGATCCCGACCTTTAACCCAGCGACCGGCCGCCCGGCGGTCTCGATGAGGCTCCGCGCGCGGGCCGCGGCGGCTTCGGTCAAAGACAGAACTGCGAATTGCGGGTTGGCCATAAACCTCTCCAAACTGTCTGCTGCGGTATCCGCAGTAATGGATATATAGCACGGAAATGCCGATTGTTGAGGGTCTTTCGCAAAGCTTCCGCTGCTGGCGCGGCGCGGCTTCAAGTGTTCCGGCGAGAGCTTGATCAGGAAAAGGGGCAAGCGGCACCCGCCCGCATTCCGCACTTAACCACAAGAATCAAACATATCTTGCCTCATGCCGCCTTCTTTAGCGCGATGGCGGCGAGTGCCCGCAAAATTTGCCGCGTGCCTTCCAGCCTCGCGGCGGTCGTCTCGAAGTCGCGGACGAACACAATTTTCATGTCCGGGCGCACTTTCGCGAAAGAGCCTTGCTCGGCGATATAGCGCACCAGGCCTTGCGGATTGGCGAAGTAATTGTCGCGAAACGCAACGATGACGCCTTTTGGCCCAGCTTCGACCTTCTCGATATGCGCCTGCCGGCACAAGGCCTTGATCGAGACCAATTGCATCAGTTGCTCGACTTCGCCGGGCAATGGCCCAAAACGATCAATCAACTCGGCTGCGAAACTCTCGATCTCGGCATCGGATTGAAGCGCCGCGAGGCGGCGGTAGAGGCTGAGGCGCAAATGGAGATCTTCGACATAATTCTCGGGGATCGTCACTGGCGTGCCAAGCGTGATCGACGGTGACCAGGTCTCCTCGACAGATTCCTCGATGCCTGCCTTCAGGGCTTCAACGGCCTCACGCAACATGTCTTGATAGAGTTCATAACCGACCTCCTTGATATGCCCGGACTGTTCATCGCCGAGCAGATTTCCGGCGCCGCGAATATCGAGGTCATGGCTCGCGAGTTCAAACCCGGCGCCGAGCGTATCGAGCGATTGCAAGACTTTCAGCCGCCGTTCGGCTTGCGGCGTCATCGCGCGGTGCTGAGGCACCGTGAAAAGTGCATAAGCGCGGACTTTCGCGCGCCCAACGCGGCCGCGCAATTGATAGAGCTGGCCAAGACCAAACATATCGGCGCGATGCACGATGAGTGTATTGGCGGCGGGAATATCGAGGCCGGATTCGACGATGGCGGTCGAAAGCAGCACATCATATTGGCCGTCATAGAAGGCTGCCATCCTGGCTTCGAGCTCCGTCGCAGCCAACTGGCCATGCGCGACGATGAACTTCACTTCCGGAACATGCTGGCGAAGATAGGCGCTTGCCTCCCCGATATCATCGATACGCGGACACACATAAAAGCTCTGGCCGCCGCGATATCTTTCGCGCAGCAGCGCTTCCCTCACGAGCAATTCGTCAAACGGCGAAATAAATGTCCGCACGGCAAGCCGGTCGACTGGCGGCGTCGCGATGATCGAAAGCTCGCGCACGCCGGTCAAGGCAAGCTGGAGCGTGCGCGGGATCGGCGTCGCCGACAAGGTCAGGACATGGACCTCGGCGCGCAGCTCTTTCAGCCGCTCCTTGTGCTTGACGCCGAAATGCTGCTCCTCGTCGACAATGACGAGCCCCAGATCCTTGAAGCTCACCCCTTTGCCGAGCACCGCATGTGTTCCGATAACAATATCGATCTCGCCGGAGGCGGCGCCTAGCTTGGCGGATTTGAGATCGGCGGCGCTGACCATCCGCGACATTTGCGCGACCTGGACCGGCAGATGTGCGAAGCGCGCCACGAAATTCTTATGATGCTGGCGCGCGAGAAGCGTCGTCGGCACGACGACCGCCACTTGCTTGCCTTCGATGGCTGAAGCGAAGGCGGCACGCAGCGCGACCTCGGTCTTGCCGAAGCCGACATCGCCGCAGACAAGACGGTCCATCGGCCGGCCGGACGCCATGTCTTCCAAGACCGCGTCGATCGCGGCTTGCTGGTCATCGGTTTCCTCATAAGGGAAGCCCGCGCAGAACTCGGCATATAGACCATCCGGCGGCACCAGTTTTGGCGCGGCCTTGGTTTGCCTTGCCGCGGCAATCTTGATGAGCCCCGCTGCCATGTCGAGAATGCGCTTGCGCATCCGCGCCTTGCGTCTTTGCCAGGCGACGCCGCCCAATTTGTCGAGCTCGACGGCGGTCTCCTCCGAGCCATAGCGCGACAAAAGCTCGAGATTTTCGACCGGCAGAAAGAGTTTATCGCCCTCGGCATAATGCAATTCGAGGCAATCATGCGGGGCGCCGGCCGCCTCGATGGCTTTCAGCCCGGCAAAACGTCCGATCCCGTGATCGACATGGACGACGATATCGCCCGCGGTGAGCGCCCCGACTTCGGTCAAAAAATCCTGGGCGCGGCGAGCCTTGCGGCGGCCGCCGAGCAGCCTGTCACCCAAAATATCCTGTTCGGCAACGAGGGCGAGACTTTGCGCCTCGAAACCTTGCTCGATGCTGATGACCGCCAGGGCCAGTGAGCTAGGAGCAAGGGCAAAGGCCTGAGCGAGCGATGAAACCGGCGCCGCGCCTGAGAGCCCGTGGTCGGCGAGCACATGGCCGAGCCGCTCGCGCGAGCCATCCGACCAAGCTGCGAGGATCACCCGCTTCCCGCTGGTTTGCAGGGCTCCAATATGGCTGATGGCCGCCGCAAAGACATTGGCGGCGGGATCGGCACGCTCGGGAGAAAAACTGCGGCCGGGTTTTGAGCCGCAATCGACAATAAAACCTTTGCGGCTCTCGGGTTGCACGAAAGGAGTCACCGAAACGAGGCTTGCCGCGTCCATGCGCGTGCGCCACTCGGACGCCGTCAGATAGAGTGCGCTGGGGGGCAGCGGCTTATAGGTTGAGTGGCTCGGATCGGCGTCATGCGCGCTTTTCCGCGCGCCATAATAATCCTCGATCTGGGCGAAGCGCTCATTGCCTGCCTCCCCGGCGAGAGGATCGAAAATCAAGGGGGCGCCGGCGCAATAGTCGAACAGCGTGTCGAGCTTTTCGTAAAAGAGCGGCAGCCAATGTTCGAGACCTTGATGGCGGCGGCCTTCGCTGACCGCTTCGTAGAGCGCATCGCCGCGCGTCTGCGCGCCAAAATGCGTCACATAGGCCTGGCGGAAACGGCGGATTGTCCCGGTCTGAAGCTGCACCTCGCTCATCGGCACGAGATCGAGGGCGCGGTGCTGGCCCGTCGTGCGCTGCGATTCAGGATCGAAGGCGCGGATCGATTCGAGCGTGTCACCGAAAAAATCGAGCCGCACCGGCTGTGCCATGCCTGGTGCGAAGAGATCGAGGATGCCGCCGCGCACCGCATATTCGCCGGTGTCGCGAACGCTCGAGGCCCGGGCGAAACCATTGGACTCCAGCCATCCCACCAGAGCGTCCATATCGACCACATTCCCCGGCGCGGCGGAAAACGTGTCGCCCGCAATCGTCGCCAGCGGCGCGACTCTCTGGAGAAGCGCGTTCACCGTGGTGGACAGAATCCGCGGGCGCTCCAAGGATGTGCGCGATCTCGCAAGCCGCGAGAGGACCAAAATCCGCCGCGCGGAGATGGCGGTGTCGGGCGAAACCCGGTCGTAGGGCTGGCAATCCCACGAGGGAAAATCGAGGCGCTCGATATCCGGTGCGGCAAAGCCAAGCGCCTCCCCAAAAGCGCGGGCGCGCTGGCTGTCGCGCGCGACGTGGACGAGCACCACGGCCCGGCTCTCCGCGTCCTTGGCAAGGGCGCGCGTCAGATCAGCGGCGCAAAAGGCGTCGAAGCCGTCGGCAACGGAGGACAGCGTCAGCGAGCCGCCCTTGGCAAGCTCGGCCGCTACGCGTTTGATATCAGTCACGGTGCAAGGTCAATTCGGAAGCGCTTATCTATGGATTGGACCGGCGTGGCTATGGAAGGCCCGGATTTTTCGTAAAACCTGAGTATCGTAAGCGCTTGGCGTTTCCGCTTCGCCGGTGAGCCAGGAGAATATGTCGCGGTCCTGTTCTTCGAGCAAAAGTTCATAGTCGTCGAGTTCGCTACTGCTAAGATTGCCGATTTCGGCGTTGGCGAAACGGCCAAGCAAGAGATCCACCTCACGCATACCGCGATGCCAGGAACGGAACAGAATGCGCCTTTGCCGGGCATTCAGCTCCAAACTCTTCGCTTGCGCACCAGACATGACTTAAGCTTTTAGCCTGAGACGATTCGGGTCCCGGCGGGCGTCCCCAGAAAAAGCCGCTCGCGGCGGCACATTATAGCAAGCGCCTGCCATGGCAAGTGCGGCCGCCTCGCGCCGAAGGAGAGCCCACGGGTCAACTTTGGGCTGCAATTGAAACGAGGCGGATCGCCGCTTAATCCAATTTTAGGAATCTAATAGCTTTAGCATTAAAATTGGGGTGCAGAGACGAGGATTCAATGAAAGGCCAATGGTTAGGCTCGTATTCTGGCACCAACAGCGGCATCATCGTGCTGGACATAGACGACTGCGGGGACCATTTTGAAGGCCGCGTGCACGTCTTCGATGATGCTGGCCTTCCCGGCGCGGGCGCGTTCATTAGAACTGAAAATCAAAAGCCCCATCAGACGCTTGAATTGCAGCTCGCTCCGTTGCATCACGCTACGGCTGAAATCATTACACCCGATCAATTATCCCAATCGATGCCCGACGTCCTCTTCCCCAAATCTGCGAAGGTGACGTGCGAGCTGAAAAACGAAATGCTTAGTGTCTCATGGCAAACCGAAATAGGCACGTATGGATCGGCTGAGTTGCCGAGGAGCAAATCCGACCAACCATCAGAGTATAAGTCCGTGGAAGGCATCGATACTTGGAGCGATTTCAAATCATATGCGGTACAACTCACGCCGGGACGCTTTATCTTCCGCGGTCAAGCTAATGCTCAGCGACTAAGGACAGCTTTTCACCGCACGAACAGAAAAGATCTAATTAAATTCATGTTGCAGGACATTCCAGCGCTACATCGCGCGCTTAGTGCACAAACGAAACATGTATCCAATCTCTCGGACGGCCTCCAGAATGGTGCGTTTTGGAATCTTATCCAGCATCACGGGTATCCGACGCCACTGCTCGATTGGTCAGAATCACCTTTTGTAGCTGCATTCTTTGCTTTTCGGGCAGATAGATATCGACGGAGTGACGGCGAGTTTGTCCGTGTATTTATGTTCGATAGGAACGCGTGGCGTAACGACTACAATCAACTCCAAAAAGTCGCACCTGCTAAACCACATTTCTCAATCCTGGAAGCGTTGGCGATAGAGAACCAGCGAGCGCTGCCTCAGCAGGCCCTGTCTAGCGTAACCAATGTTGACGATATCGAGACATATATCCGTTTTCGAGAGATGGAACGAGCGACCCATTATTTGCGTGTGTTTGATCTTCCCTACACCGAGAGAACATCCATCCTTGGAGAGCTTGGAATGATGGGGATTACCGCCGGTTCATTGTTTCCCGGTCTTGATGGTGCGTGTGAGGGACTTCGAGCTCGCTTTTTTGGATACGAAGCCTAAGAGCTAATGCCCACTCGTGGCGTAACGCAGACCAAATGCGAACACTCCCATTACCAAGCCGCTTACAATGCGCCCTTCCATCCTCAACCCCCTCTTCGCCGAAGCCGCCAGCCTCCCCAGCGTCGGGCCGAAAACAGCAAAACTCCTCGACCGGCTGTTGAGCGATGGCTCGCACCCCGCCCGCGTGGTGGATCTTCTCTTCCATTTGCCCTTTGCCGCGATTGACCGCCGCAACCGGCCAAAAATCGCCGACGCGCCGCTCGATTCGATCGTCACGCTCGAAGTCAGGGTCGTCCAGCACCAAGCGCCAGGGCCGCGCTCCAAGGCGCCCTACAAAGTCTTGGTCGAGGACGAGACCGGCGACGTTCTCCTCGTCTTCTTTCTCGCCAATCATGGCTGGATCGAAAAAAGTTTGCCGCTGGGCGACACCCGCTGGATTTCCGGAAAGCTCGAACTCTGGGAGGGGCATCGCCAGATGGTGCATCCCGACCGTGTGCTCGATGCCGAAGGTTTTGCCAAAATGGCGCCAGTCGAGCCGGTCTATCCTTCGACGGAGGGGCTCTTTCAAAAAACAATCAGCAGGGCGGTCGATGCGGCGCTCGCCAAAATCCCGGCCTTGCCGGAGTGGCATGAGTCGAAAGCGCTCGCGATTTTGGCCGCGCCATCCTTCGCTGAATCCCTGCGGCAGGTGCATCATCCCGATACCCCCGAAGCCGTCGCACCGGCGGCGCCGGCGCGAAGACGGCTTGGCTATGATGAATTGCTCGCCTCTCAATTGGCACTGGCCTTGATGCGCGCAAAGATCAAGCGCTTGCCCGGCCGCGTCAGCGCAGGGGACGGTCATATTAGGCAGAAAATCGCCGCCGCTCTGCCGTTTGAACTTACCGCATCCCAGACGGCAGCGATGACCGAGATAGACACGGATCTTCGTGCGCCAACCCGCATGCTCCGGCTTCTGCAAGGCGATGTTGGATCGGGCAAGACGGTGGTTGCGCTCTATGCCATGGCGGCGGTGGCCGAGGCGGGGCGGCAAGCAGCGCTGATGGCGCCAACTGAAATTCTCGCCCGTCAGCATCATCAAACGCTCACAAAATTCGGCGAGGCGGCGGGTCTTCGTCTGGCGCTGCTGACTGGCCGCGACAAAGGCGCGGGGCGGGAAAAAATACTTGGCGGTCTCGCGGACGGCACAATCGATATCGTGACCGGCACCCATGCTCTGTTTCAGGAAAGCGTTGTCTTCCGTGATCTCGGTCTTGCCGTCGTCGATGAGCAGCATCGTTTCGGCGTGCATCAACGCCTCGCCTTGGGCGCCAAGAGCGCGGTGGCTGATATTCTCGTGATGACCGCGACGCCGATTCCACGCACCTTGGTGCTGACTTATTTCGGCGACATGGATGTTTCGAATTTGCAGGAAAAGCCCGCTGCGCGGCGGCCGGTCGAGACCCGGGCTCTGCCGCTTGAGCGCATGGACGAACTCATCGCCCGGCTCAAACGCGCCTTGGCGAATGGCGCCCGCGCCTTCTGGGTCTGTCCGCTCGTGGAAGAGAGCGAGGCGCTCGATGTGGCCGCCGCGCAAGACCGCTTCGTTCATCTGCAAGAAATCTTTGGCGATAAAGTTGGGCTCGTCCATGGCAAGATGAAAAGCCGTGACAAGGATGAAGCGATGACCGCTTTCGCGGAAGGGTCAACCCAGATCCTGGTCGCCACCACGGTCATCGAGGTCGGCGTCGATATTCCGCAGGCAACGATCATGGTGATCGAGCATGCCGAGCGGTTCGGGCTTGCCCAATTGCATCAATTGCGTGGACGCGTCGGGCGCGGCGGCAGAAAATCCGCTTGCCTCTTGCTTTATAAAGCACCGCTTGGCGAGAGTGCTAAAGCGCGGATCGCGATCATGCGCGAGACCGAAGACGGATTTCGGATCGCCGAGGAAGATCTGCGCCTGCGCGGCGAAGGCGAAGTGCTCGGTACGAAACAATCCGGCCTGCCGGGGTTCCGCCTTGCCGATCCCGCCGCGCACGCAACTTTGCTCACCCTCGCGCGCGACGAAGCGCGGACGATTGTCGACGAAAATCCCCGGCTCGAAGGCGCACGGGGAGAAGCGCTGCGATTGTTGCTTAACATTTTCGAGCGTGGCGAGGCGATAAGACTTTTAGGGGCAGGGTAGGGGATGCCCCAAGCGCAAAAAGGAGGGCTCACGTCTAATGTCTGCAAGGGTTTTTACGGGGCGTTTCCAATGCGTTCGAGCCGAGCAGACATTTTTACGAGTAGATTTTGAGAACAACACGAAAACGCGCCTTGCCGCTCATCATCCGGTCATAGGCGGCCTGGGCTTCTTCGAGTGGAAAAATCTCATTCATCGAGGTGATCTTGTTGAGCTGACTGAATGAGAGCGTGTCTTCCGAGTCGGCCGCCGTGCCCGAATACCAGCCCCGCACCGAAGCGCGCTTCCTGAGGAGGTCAAGAGAATCGACGGTCAGAGCGCCGACAGCGCCGATGACCATCAAGGTTCCGTTGATACCGAGGCCGCCCGAGATCGCTTGCATGGCGCCGGCATTTGTGACGGTGGCAAGGATGGCCTTAGCGCCGCCCATAGCCTGCAGAGCTTGGGCCACGTCACCCGCTTCACTGTCGATATAGTCGTGCGCGCCCAAGGATCGCGCCAGGGCTTCCTTGTCGAGTCCCCGATTGACCGCCACGGTGCGGAATCCCGACTGGGCGGCGAATTGTATGCCGAGATGGCCAAGTCCGCCGACTCCGTGGATCGCCACCAGATCGCCCGGCTTCGCGCCGCAATTCCGAAGGGCGTTGAAGGTGGTGATTCCGGCGCAGAGGAGCGGCGCGGACTCCACGGAGTCCAGTGCCTCCGGCACATGCGCCAGCGCCGAAGCGAGCGCCAGCATATGGGTGGCATAGCCTCCGTCGCGCGTGACGCCGGTGGCGCCGTGGATGTTTTCGCAGGCGAAGGCGTCCTCCCGCCGGCAATGGCCACAGTAACCGCATGAACCGCCGAACCAGCCCACCCCAACCCGCGCACCCACGTCCCAGCCATAAACGTCCGGACCGAGGGCGTCGATGATGCCAATCACTTCATGGCCGGGAATGCGCGGGTAGCTGAGCCCCGGCATGAGGCCTTCGACGGTGACGGAGTCACTGTGACAAACCCCGCAGGCGTGCACACGGAGGCGGACTTCGTGGCGGCCAGGCTCGGGAAGGTCCCGTTCCTCAAGGCGGAAGCGTCCACCGGGTTCCGAAACGATCATCGCGCGCATCTTTGACATCGCAGGCTCCGCTATGGGTTAGACCAGATAAGTACCGGATAGGTAGGTGTCGAAGACGCGCAGACAAGGTGAGGCTGGCCAGCAGCGACGAAGCTGGCGAAGCGATCCGGCTTCTGGGGACAAGGTGAGTAATGTGTGGGATGCCCTAAAGGCCATCGGACACGTACGCAATCTAATACCATTTGCATATCAGAATGACTTGCGGATGTAGGGAAATGAGGTGATGGATTTTACGGTTTCGGGATTGCATTCGATATAGAACATCGCCTGCTTGAGTTTGGTGCGCACGGCGTCGATTGATTTGAGCGCGTAGTTCTTCAAGATCTTTTCGCGGATTTCCTCCCAGGGATTTACTTCGGATTGAGCTCTGGCGCGTAGGGCAGCAGGAAGAGCCGCGAAATATTGCCGGGAAGCAGGAGGCCGCGGCAGCGAGGGTTGGGAGCGCCGTCGAGAACCAGAGGATATCCTGCCTGGCAAACTTTCGCGACAGGGCATTGAGGAGAAGACCTGGAAGCCCGCCGTATCCGATCTTGGCATGACCGGATAGACGCAAATTTCATCCTTCGGCGAGACCGCGCCGTACAAATAGATGTATTCGCGAATGAGCTGGGAGGTGGCCTCCGGCCTGATGCCGATCGGGGCCCAGCACGGCCGTGGCCGGTTGATCCGGCCGAAACGGGCTTCATCGGCGAACAGGATCCCCAAGCGGCGGCCTCGCTTGGCTTTCCTCACGGTATTTGGAAAGCCGTTTTTTTAAAAGCGTTCCACGCCGCGATGTCGCGTCTGGGGTGAAACGGACGCGGCATTAGCTTGCGCCAGCCCTGCCGGGCCAGAAGATTATAGATTGTGCTCTTGCTGGTTTCGTGCCCGATGGCCTTTTCGCAGGCCGCCTTGAGATCGTGAATATTCAACATTTTGCCGCCTCCCGCGGCCTTGGCAAAACGCGCCAAAAGGGCCTCTTCCTCCCGCAAGGTCATGTTCCCGCGGTTGCGTCCGCCACTTGGTCTCGGCTTAAGCGCCTCGAGTCCGTCCTGGTCATAGGCCATGTGAGCCCGGTTCACCGGGGTCAGCGGCACGCCCATTGCCGCGGCAATCAGAGGCTGCGTCATCCCGCTCTCGCGCAGCAACACCATCTGAATGCGCTGACGCTGCCCGGCGGCCATTTTCCATCGCAGTGCCGTTTTCAACCGCTGGATCTGGCCTTTGGCGCACTTGATCATCTGTCCCCTCCGAATCAGATGATCTGAGCGAATCACACCTTGTCTCCTGAGGCCAACTCACAGCCATGTCCGGTACACGATCCAGCAAGCGCTTCGATTCAATCAGCTATGGAAGCGGTATGAGCAATGATTCGTAGGCTAATGACCAGCAGGAGTGGTTAATTTCATAAAAGTCTGTGCTCAAGAGAGGAGATTGGCTTGTTCATTCTGGCACGCGGCAGCTTAATTGATCGGAGAGCGATTGTTTCTTTCTTCTGCTGATTACGCACAATTGAACATACGAAGAGATACGAGTTTCGATCAGCGCTCATCATGTGTGATCAATGGCAAATACTTTTGGGTACGACGCGAGCGGGATCTAACAAGCGTGTTGTGCAAAAGACAGCTAAATTCGCGTCAGGCCCGCGAAAGTATTCTTCGGTTCAATCCAAGTCGTGTGTTACGCGCGGCACCCTATTAGGATTTTCGCAAACGGGTCCTTTGAAGTTGCCAATTTCTCATAGTCGGTACCGGCCATTCCACCTTGAATAGCATGCAGTTCTGGCATGATGTTCCCGCCCCACAGGATAATGAGTTCGGTCGCATGAGCGTGTCCCAGTTTGAACAATTGGATCGCTTCGAAGATCACGACGAGTCGCATGACAGGGCGCTTCTACAGACCGCGATCACCGAAGCTTTTGCTTTTCTCAACGCCGGTGAGCGGCAAGAAGCGATCGATCGCATCAAACAATTTCAGGATCTCGCCGAGCGAAGTGACGCAGGATGCTATATCTTCGGTCTGATCTACTATAACGCCGACGATTTACGACACTCGTTGACATGGTTTGATCGCGCGCTAACTTTGCGCCCCGCTTTTTTGGAGGCGCTCTCCGCCCGTGCTATTGTTCTTCAACGGGTTGGTCAGCCCGAGGATGCACTCGAATCGTTTGACGAAATCCTAAAATTGAGACCACACGATGCGGAGACTTTATTTAACATGGGGGTTGTCTTGCAGAGCCTTGGTCGCGTGGCCGATGCTCTCGTGGCTTATGAGGATGCGTTACGATGGAACCCCTATCATTGCGAAGCGTTGACGAATCGAGGTGCGTTGCTAGAACGGTTTGGGCGTCTTGACGAAGCTCTCGCATGCTTCCATGCGATTGAGACAATAAGATCGGATGATAGCTCGAATTTGTTTAACAAAGGCTCCGTGCTGCAAAAGCTCGGACGCCACGAAGACGCTCTCGCGGCTTATGAGGAGGCAGCCCGGCGCGGTCCCCCAGATGCAGAAACGGAACTCAATCGAGGTAATGTCCTTCAAAAGCTCGGGCGTCTTGAAGAAGCGCTCGCTGCCTATGACCTCTCCTCACGATACCGACACGGTTACCCGCAGGCGCTTTACAACAAAGGGATAGCGCTGCAAGGCCTTGGTAGGCTGCAAGAGGCACTCGCGGCTTACGATTCAGCGATTGCGCTTGATGCTTCTTATTATGAAGCTTCCTGCAATCGAGGCAATGTCCTGTACGAGCTTGGTCATCTCGGAGACGCACTTGCCGCCTTCACATATACCTTAAAAATCCGTCCGGGCTATTTGTTAGCCTTGACTAATCGCGCCAACGTTTTGCTACAATTGGGCCGTGCCGAAGAGGCAATCCAGTCTTGCGACGAGGTCTTGCGGCGTAACCCGGAGCATCCGCGGAGCCTCGGCATTCGTGGTGCAGCGTTACACAAACTCGGACGCCTCGATGAGGCGTTGGCGATTCTAGATGAATCCATCCGGTTCAATCCTGCCTCACCAGATGCCTGGCTTAATCGCGGCAACGTCCTGCAGGAACTGGATCGTTGTCCCGAAGCAATTTCCTGCTATGATGAAGCTTTGCGTATTAGACCTCATTATCCAGAAGCCCTGTCCGGGCTTGGTGTGGCTCTGAAGGAGGTTGGTCGGCTCGATGAGGCACTGGTCTCTTTCGACGAGGCTCTGAAGTATAAATCAGGATTTCCAGACGCGCGGAACAACCGGGCTGGCGCTCTCCTTCTCAAAGGCAACCTGAGGGCAGGCTTCGAGGATTTCGAAAGCCGCTGGGATCGTTCGAACGCGCCACCCAAGTCTCTCATCTCCGATTTGCCAAAATGGGTCGGCCAAAATTTAGCTGGACAAGCGATTATCGTTTGGGATGAACAAGGTCTTGGCGACTTGATCCAGTTTTCACGGTATTTGTTATGTCTTGTTGAGGCTGGCGCCGATGTTACCCTGTTATGCCGTAAGAATATGCATCGGATTCTGCGCACATTGCCGAAGCCTGTTCGCCTGGTCGGCGCCCTTGATCCGAATGAACGGTTTGACTTTCAGAGCGCGCTCATGAGCCTTCCCTACGGGTTCCAGACCAGTTTGGAGACGATTCCGGCGCCCATCCCTTATCTTCAACCTGAACCAAATCTTGTCTCCAAATGGGCCGAGCGAATCGGTAAGGAAGGCTTTCGCATAGGCATTGGCTGGCACGGCAATAAATTCACCAACCTCCAAAGGTCGATACCAGTGCAGTGTTTCGCGCCGCTCGCCTCTATCGACGGCGTTCGGTTGATCAGTCTCATGAAGGAGCAAGAATCGATCGAGGTGGAGACGGCAGGTCGTCGGTTCGCGATCGAGGGCTTGGGATACGATTTTGATTTGGGAGGCGACTCATTCTTGGATTGCGCGGCAGCGATGGTGAATGTGGACCTAGT
>CAYTRB010000061.1:0-18071 GCA_964440215.1 uncultured Methylocapsa sp. | reverse complement strand
CGCCGCGTGGCAAATGTCGTCAACCGTCGTGGCGGCGTAGCCCTTGGCGCGGATCACATTGAGCGCGGCGTTGAGGAGCTTGGTCTTGGATTCGTGGTGCGACTGAATAGCCATTAACCAAGCATACCCACTAGTTGGTATGCTGTCAAGCATGACTTCATCGCTGCCGGTTCAAGGCATTGTCAAAAGTAAGCTTTGGAGGGTCAAAACAGGCAATAAACCCTTGCGTTACTTGGGTTTACAGCAATGTGCATAATTCTTGACTTCAGCAAATTCACGCTTCCAACCTAAGCTCAATGCGCCAGCCGCTCCAGCAGATCCCGCACATGGACTTGGTCGGATTTGTAATTGCCGGTGAGCGTGTACATCACGAGATTGACGCCGCCGCGCAGGGCGAGTTCGTGCTGGCGGTCGCCGCCCGGTACCAGCGAATAGAGGCTTTCTCCGTCAGCGTCGCTCGCCCATCCCGCCGCGAGATCGTTTGCGGTGATGATGACCGGAGAGACGCTGTCGCTGGCGCGAGCCGGCCGCACGCCGCCATCGGCTGGCGGTGGCGGCAGCGACTCGATCCATGTTGCGCCGGTCGTGTAACGGCCGATAAAACCATCGATGAGATAGAAGGTTTTCGTCACGACGTGATCGGCCGGAACGGTTTCGAGCTCCGGCACATCGACGCCATCGAGCAGCGTGCGCAGCCATTTGGCTTCCGGCGTCGGCGGCCCGCCGGGACGCGCGGTGAGCGCGTCGCGCGTGTCGAAAATAATCGTGCCGCCTTGCTTCATGAAAGCGGCGGCCTTGGCGACCGCCTCCCGCGGCGGCTGTGGTTTTGTCGCGACGATCGGCCAATAGAGCAGGGGATAAAAACTTAATTCATCGCGCGCGGGGTCAATCGCGGCCGGATCGCCGGGCGAGAGCGACGTACGGCGTGCGAGCACGTGAGAGAGACTGGCTAAGCCCTGCCTGCTCTCCTCGTCGACCCGCGCGTCACCGCTCACCACATAAGCGAGCCGCGTCTTGAGCACGGAGGCGAGATCGGGCGGGGGGACGCTTGCGGCGGCGGGCTCGGCCATGAGCCGCGCGGGTGTGGCCGCGAGCAGGAGCGAACCGGCGGCGAGGATCATGAAAGAAGCGAGGGCGCCCCGCGCAGGCTTGCGCAAACCCCCAGAGAGCCAAAGCGAGGTCAAACAATCGGCGGCGAACAAGAGAAACGCCGCAGCGATGAGCCAGGGCCTGAGATCGACTGGGGCAGTTTCGCTTAGTGGTTCCGTGACAAAGCCAAAGCCGGAATAATCCGCTGGCATGAGGGTTTCTTGCGGTCCCAAGGTATTGACGGCAACAAGCCCATCAGGCGGTCCATAAAAACCTGGCGGATGTTCGGGCAAGGCTGCGCCTTCAAACCCGGCAGGAATGGCGATCGCGTCCGGCGGCGGGGCTCCGAGCACCCCAAAACCATCGAGGGTCCGGTTCGGCGCGAGGGCTGCGGCTGACTGAGCCTTCGTCGCATCCGCCGCTTGGGGGTCCGCTTCCTTCGCGGTCTCCCCCGACAAAGCAATGATCTTGCGCAGCATATCGACGAACAATCCTGAAAGCGGCAGGTTCGACCAAGTGGTGTCCGCCGTGACATGGAACAAAATGATCATGCCCTTGCCCTGCCGCGCGGCGGTGACAAGGGGGGTCCCATCCGAAAGCCGTGCCCAAGTCTTGCCCGAGAGGCCAGGGTCCGGCTCGGCCAGAACCTGGCGCGAAACGGTGACCTCATCGGGGACAGCCAAACCGAAGAATGGGCTCTCACGGTCGAAGGGCGCAAGTTTTTTCGGCGTATCCCAAGACATCGCGCCGCCCAGCACCCGGCCCCCCCGGCGCAGCCGGACGGGAACGAGGTCGTCGGCGGCCGCGGCGAGATGAGTTCCGGCAAAGCGAACGAGGACGCCCCCATCCTCGACAAAACGCCTAAGATCATCATGCGCCTCGCCAGGCATCATGCCGACATCGGCCAAGATCATGATCGCCACATGATCGCCGAGAAGGGAACGCACCGGATCGGTGGCGGAAGCGCTTGCCTGACGGACATCCGCGAAAGGCGAAAGTGCCTTGGTGAGATAATAGGCCGGTGCGAGCAGCGGCTGCGCAAGATCCGCTGTTTCGCCGCTGACCAGTCCGGCGCGGCGGCGCCGCCAGCGCTCATCCAGAAGGAAAACCGCCGCCGCCGAATGTTCGCGAGCGATTTCGAGACGGGCGATCTCATTGCGCAATTCGACCGGCATCTCGAATTTGGCTTGCGCCTCGTTTGCCCCGGCGAAATCGAACGAAGCTTCGCCCAGCGCGAGCCCCTTGCGATCGAGCGCGCGGACAATGCCCTGCTCGGGGCTCGAAGGCGCCGCGCGGAGCACGCGCACATCGAGACGTCCGGTTTGGTTTTGCGCGCTAGCGAGCGCGCGAACAGTCGTGCTATCCTTCATGAGCGTGAGTTCGCCGGCCAGTGCCGCTAGCTGGCCCGTGAACTCCCGCGCATGGCCGCGATCGAGCCCGTCGGCGATCCAAACAAGGGAAGGCTTTTGATGAGTGGCGGCATATTTCTCGATCGCGGTTAGAACCGGCAGACGGTCCGGGATGAACGGCACGGGCTTAAGCGCCCGCAGACGGTCTTGTGCCTTGGCTGCCTCGAGAGGCACGATGTCGCGGGCAGCTTCCGATGTCGCGACGACCGCGGCGAGCTGCGAATTTTGCTCAGCCGCCTCGATGCGGCGAGCCGCGGCGGCAATTCTGCGCTCCCAGCCTGGTGCCGCGGGCCAGCCATTGTCCAGCACGATAAGTAAGGGTCCCGTCTGCTTTCCCGCGGCCAGCGGGTTCAAAACGGGTCCCGCCATCGCGAAAATCAGGCAGGCCGCGATGGTAAGACGCAAAAGCAGCAGCCACCAGGGCGTGTGCGACGCAGTCTCATCCCTTGGGCGAAGACCCAGAATGAGCCGCAGCGGAGGAAACGGCACAAGCGCCGGGCGCGGCGGCGTGATACGCAGTAGAAAATACAAAAGCGGCAGGCTCGCGAGTGCGGCAAGCACAAAGGGAAAGGAGAAAGCAAGCGGTATCCCGAACATCAGCGGGCGGTCCCTCGCTTTGCATGCGGATTGAAGCCCGGATTGGCATCGAGTTGGACCCGCAAGGCGAGCAAGGCCTCAGTGGCTGGCCGGTCGGTCCGGTGTACCATCAAGGTCCAATCGCGTGAACGCACTGATGTTGCAATAGCATCGCGATGCAAGGCTAGGCGGCGGATATAGTCTGGCCGGAATGTTTCCGCTTGGCCCACGCGCAACCGCGCCTTTGAATCGACATCCACGAATTCGGTATTCCCGGTGAAAGGAAAGTTTTCCTCGACCGGATCTGCGATCATGATGAGATGGCCGCGGGCGCCGCGCTCGGCAATGCTCTCAATGGTGGCCGAAATCAAGGCCGGATCAGCGAGAAAGTCGCCGATCAGAATGGCTTGGGCACCTTGCGGCAAGCTCATTCGCGCAGGCAGTTCCTCCGGCACGTAAGCGGGCGTGGTTTCCTGCGCCAGCAAAACTTCGGCGAAACGTTCGACGATTTGTCTGACCGCGAGGGCCGGGGTGAGTCCAAGGAGTCCGGCGCGTTCGCCGCCGCGCACGAGCAAATCGGCAGCCGCGAGCCCGAGCACGAGCGCGCGATCGATTTTCGGCTGCAACGCGAGCTTGGACGCAAACCACATGGAGGCGGAGCGGTCGATCCAGATGTAAACCGTATGTGCCGCCTCCCATTCGCGCTCGCGGACATAGAGCCGTTCGTCCTTGGCGGAACGGCGCCAATCGATTCGGCTTGCCGCCTCGCCCGCAACGAAAGGGCGAAATTGCCAGAAGGTCTCGCCGGTGCCCGCGCGCCTGCGTCCATGGACGCCATGCATGACGCTGGCCGCAGCTTCTTTCGCGCTCGCGCAGAGACCTGGAAAACGCCGTGCCAATTCAAGCGCATGGTTCTGGTGACGGCGCCCTGCGCGGCTTTCAGTTTTCTCAAGAAGCCGGACTGTCGCCATCGATCAACCGGACCGTCCGGCGAGCTGGGCAACGAGATCGCTCACGCTCAGGCCTTCGGCGCGCGCGGCGAAAGTCAAGGCCATACGATGTTTAAGTACCGGGACGGCGAGCGCCACGACATCGTCGAGGGAAGGCGATAGACGCCCGCCGAGGAGGGCGCGGGCGCGGGTCGCGAGCATCAAGCCCTGCGCCGCGCGGGGTCCTGGACCCCAGGCGATATGCTGAGTGACCTTTGGGTCTCCCTCGCCCGGACGCGCCCGGCGGACAAGATCGAGAATGGCATCGACCACGCTTTCCCCGACCGGAAGCCTGCGAACGAGCCGTTGAGCGGCCATGAGGTCCTCGGCGCTCATCGCAGATTTTGGTTCAACGTGGGTGTCGCCCGTCGTCTCGATCAGGATCCGGCGCTCCGCCGCACGATCGGGATAAGCGACATCGATTTGCATGAGAAAGCGATCGAGCTGGGCCTCGGGCAGGGGATAGGTGCCCTCTTGCTCGAGCGGATTTTGCGTCGCGAGAACATGAAAGGGGCGCGGCAGATCGTGCCGTTCGCCGGCGACGGAGACGTGGTATTCCTGCATCGCCTGGAGCAGCGCCGATTGGGTTCGGGGACTTGCCCGGTTGATTTCGTCGGCCATGAGCAATTGGGCAAATACGGGTCCCCGCACGAAGCGAAAACTGCGGCGCCTGTCGACAGCTTCTTCGAGAACTTCGGATCCCAGAATATCGGCGGGCATCAAATCCGGCGTGAACTGGACGCGGCGCGTATCTAAGCCGAGAACGGCGCCAAGGGTTTCGACAAGCTTCGTTTTGGCGAGGCCCGGCACACCGACGAGCAAGCCGTGACCGCCGGAAAGGAGCGTGACCAAGGCCTGTTCAACAACGTCCGCCTGACCAAAGATGACGGTCTCGATCGAATTGCGAGCCGCGGCGATTCTCTCAAGCGTAGTCTCGGCTGTGCGCAGCATGGCGGCTTCAAGCGAAGCCGTGATTGCTTCCGACATGAGTATGTTAGCCTTCTGGCTTGTTGCATGAACGAAACTTCATCACGATGCCGGGGCCGCGCAATGATTTACGTGAAATGATAACTCTATATGTGGCAAGGCGTATGATCAAAACAATTCGATAAACCCATAGAATCGGGCAGAGATTATGGCCGAAGAGTTTCTTGTCAAATGGGGACGGCGGACAGGTGATAGTACAAAGCTAAATACCGAAAACATGGCCACGGCTTTGCCGCCGGTAGAGCAATGGAATCCGCCGTTTTGCGGCGACATCGATATGCGCATCGCTCGCGACGGGACTTGGTTTTACTGCGGCACGCCGATCGGCCGGCCCGCCCTGGTGCGGCTATTCTCGACCATTTTGCGCAAGGATACGGACGGCTATGTTCTCGTCACGCCCGTCGAGAAAGTCGGCATAAAAGTGGAGGACGCGGCTTTTCTGGCCGTTGAAATGACGGTGGCACGGCCGCAACTGGAGCAAGTCTTGCGATTTTCGACAAATGTTGGTGATTGGGTCGAAGCGGGTAGCAGTCATCCGATTAGGTTCGAAGTAACCGCTTCTGGCGGAATAAAACCCTATATCCATGTGCGCGGCGATCTATGGGCGCTCGTCACCCGCGCCGTGACGCTTGATCTCGTCGAACTCGGCGAAATAAGGGAGCATCAGGGGGTGCGCCGTTTCGGCGTGGTTTCGGCGGGTGTTTTTTTCTCCATGACGAACGCCGCAGAGATGGAAGCGATCGAGGCGGCGACGTAAGGGAAGCTCATGCAAGCCGAAGTGTCAGCTGACAAGCGTTTTGCCCCAGCCACGATCTTCGCGCATGTGCGGAGGCGCCTCACGCTTTCGTCCGATCGCGATTGGCAGCAAAGCGATCCTAGCCTTTGCCCCGCTGCGGTCCTTATAGGATTGGCCGCCTATCCGGACGAGGTCAGGGTCATTCTTACGCAACGGACGGCGGCCTTGCGGGTTCATTCCGGCCAAATCGCGTTTCCCGGGGGCAAGATCGATGCGCATGACAGAAATGCCGCCGCTGCCGCCTTGCGCGAGGCGCAGGAGGAAATCGGCCTCGACCCGCGCCATGTCGAGCCGCTCGGCACGCTCGACCCTTATCCGACCGGAACCGGCTTTTGCATCATCCCCGTGGTGGCCAAAGTCACCGCCCCTCTCGCCTTCAAGATCAATCCAGGCGAGGTGGACGAAGCCTTCGAAGTGCCCTTCGCCTTTCTCATGGACGCAGCCAATCACGCGCTGCACGATAAAGAGATCGAGGGGAAACTGCGGCAATTTCATGCGATACCTTATGGCGCCCGGAACATTTGGGGCGTGACCGCCGGCATTTTGCGCAATCTCTATGAAAGGCTTTATGGCTAATGTGGCGCGCCGTCCTCGATCCGCTTCTTTTGTTTGCGTCGCCTTTCGCAGCCTATGCCGCCTATCTCATTTTGCGCCGGAAGTACCCTTTCACGATCGAGCATTGGAGCAAAGGCGCGGTCTCGACGCTCGCCTTGGCGGGTCTCGCGATCGCCGCCACTGGTATGCTGGCTTTCGGCATTTTCGCGCCGCGCCACGAGGGCGCCTATATACCGGCGCATATCGAGAATGGCCGGCTTGTGCCGGGTCGCTTGCAATGAGCCAGACGGAAGACCAGGCTATTGCGGCGCCGGACGCGCTCATCGCCCTGTTCGGCGACCAAGCCTTGCTGAGCGTTCTAGGCGCGCTCGCTCTTGCGGCAGAGGAAACCCGGATTGTCGGCGGCGCCTTGCGCGATGCGCTCTTCGGGCGGACCGTGCGCGAAATCGATCTTGCGACCACGCTTTTACCTGATGCGGTCATGGCGCGAGCGAAAGCGGCAGGCCTTCGCGCCATTCCGACTGGGCTTCAACACGGCACCGTAACCGTGCTCACTGGGGAGAAGACCTTCGAGGTGACGACGCTGCGCGAAGATATAGCGACCGATGGCCGCCATGCGGAAGTCCGCTTCGGCCGCGATTTTCGGATCGATGCGCTTCGCCGCGATTTTACGATGAACGCGCTCTCCATGGGACCTGGCGGAAAACTCTTCGATTACACCGGCGGCCTTGCCGATATTGCTACCCGCAAAGTGCGGTTCATCGGCGAGCCCGAGCGGCGTATCAAGGAGGATTATCTGCGCATCTTGCGCTTTTTCCGCTTTTCGGCTGATTTCGGTGAAGGTCCGCTCGATTCCGCGGGGCGTTCTGCGTCGATCAGGGAAAGAGAGGGCCTCACCCGCCTGTCGCGCGAAAGAATCCGGGCCGAGCTCTTGAAGCTTCTTGCGGCGCGCAGAGCGGCCGAAGTCTGCACGGAAATCTGCGAAGATGGGTTGCTGCTTCCACTCCTTGCCTTGGCGCCGAATCCGGCAAGGCTGCGGCGCCTGGTGACGATCGGCGCGCATTCGCGGCAAGGTTTGCCGCAAGACCCGCTTCTGCGGCTTGCCGCGCTTTGCGTATCTCTGCCCGAAGACGCCGAGCGCCTGCGCGAGCGGTTGCGGCTTTCCAATGCGGAAGCCGAGCGTCTCGAAGCCGCCGCCCACGCGCTCTGCGGCCTGCATGGGCGGAACGAGCCGCCAAGCCCCGCTGAATTGCAGAGCTTGCTATTCCGTTATGGCCGCCAGGCATCAGCCGACGCAATCCTCTTGGCACAAGCCGATGCCCTTCCGGGGCATGATGGCGAATGGGCGCGGGCACAAGAAGTTCTCCGCGAGACCCCTGAGCCGCGCCTGCCGTTTTCGGGCGCCGACATGATCGCGCGTGGCATCACCGAGGGGCGCGCCATCGGCGAGGCGTTAAGGGCGTTGCAAACGCGCTGGATAAAGGCTGGCTTTCCGAACGACCCTGAGAGCCTGGAGAATTTGCTTAACGATATACCGAGCCATGCAAAATAGGGCCGCAAAACAGTGTGCTGCTAGTATAGAATAGGGTCATGCGCCCATCGAGGCATCATTTGCGGGCGGGTGGAAAAGCGTCGTGAACGCTGAGCAAAAGACACCGGCGAATATTGCGCGCCGTCTCTCGGGCCGGGCCCGGAAGGCGGCGTCCCGTGACGGCGGCTGGCGGCGTGAGACCTATACGCTGCCGCGCCTCGAGGCGCGCGACAAGGCGCGTGACTATTTTCTGAAGTTCCCGAAAGCTGCCTATATGACGGAAATCGAATCCTGGCGCGAACTCCCGGGGGACTGCATCGAGTTCACGATCCGCCGCTTGCCCAGCGCCGATTGACCGGCGCCGCAAACATCATCATCATCCGCTAGACTGATCGTCTAGCCATCAGTTTTGTCCGGTTTTGCCCCTCGACTGGACAAAAATGTTTCACGTGAAACACTTTGGTACGATTGACGCTCTGCGCAAATACACTTTTGCAAGGCGGCGCAGCGTGCGAAGCCGGGATTTGGGGCGAGTAAAATTCTGCGATAGGATTACCCTTTGGCTTTGTGATTTTTAGGCTTTGCGATTTTTGAAGATCTTTGTGATCGAGGTTTGCTTGGCGTTCACGATGTCCTCCAGCGGCTTGCCCAGAGAGTGAGGCGCAGGTCGGCCAAAATGGCTCAAACCAGATAATAAAGGCTGACCTCGCGGTCTTCGTCGGGTCCCGATACCCGGCAGTGGTCACATTTGTTGGCAGCACCGAGCAATCGATAGGCATAGCGCACGGCCTTGAGGGTTGCGGAATACTCCTTACTCTCCTCTGGGAAAATTTGTTCCGGCGGGAACCAGTCCTGGAAGCGAAGCCTTGTGATCGCATGCTCAAAGTCGGGCCGGACGCCCGCCAGCAGAACCGTTATTTTGTTCCTCTTCATCTCCTTCAAGAAATGTTCGATTCGCTCGAGGCAGACCACATCGGGATTTCGCATGCGTTTCAGGCGCAGCACGATGAACGGGATATTTTGCTGGATGGCACGCCGCTGCAACTCATAGAGAGTGCGGTCGAGTTCCGGCGCGGCGCCAAAAAAAAGCTCGCCTTCCAAGTCAATCAAAATCATGGACGCGCATGGCGGATCGGATGCAAGGCGTCCGCGCACGATATGCTCCGGCGTGACAACCAGTTCAGCTGCTCTCAACTTCGCCGCGCGCGGGATGAACCAAAGGAGCGACACAGCGACGCCGGCGAGGACCGAATATTCAACGCCGATGAAAATCGCGGTGACGGCGGTGATCAAAACCTGTCCCGTGTCAAAGCCCGACGCGCGAAAAGTATAGCGAAGGCGCGACACGTCGATAAGCCTTGCGGCGGTGAGCACCAGCAGGCCAGCCAAGGCCGCCTTGGGAATAAAATGGATCAAGGGTGCGAAGAGCAGCAATGCCACGGCGACCGTCAAGCCAGTGACGGCTCTTGAGGCCCGCGAGACGGCTCCCGCTTGGAAATTGATCCCCGAACGCGAGAGGGAGCCAGACCCCGGCAGGCAGCGGAAGAATCCGCCAGCCAGATTGGCGATGCCTTCCGCAAGGCATTGGCGATTATAATCGAGTTGCTGATGCGTGTGGATGGCGATGGATTTGGCGATGGCCAGCGCCTCAAGCAACCCCAAAAAGGCGATGGCGAAGGCGCTTGAGGAAAGCTCAAAAACCCAGGTGAATTTGATCTCCGGAATATGCGGCGATGGCAGAACTGCCGGCACTGAACCGGCGACCGCGATCGCGGTCTTGCCGCCAGCATCCGGCTGTGTCCAGCCAAGGAAAAGGCCGCGGCGACAAGCCCTAGAACCGCCAGCATGTCGAGCCGCGGCCAATGATAGGTGCGCACCGCTTTGCGTAAAAGCAAAGCGAGCCCAACCGTCGCCGCGCTGATGACAATTGCCCTGGGATTGACCGGCCCCCCTCGGTTAGGGTCAGCCACAGGGATGCAAAACATCCTGGTGCCCCGTGCCGCGCTCATGCACACCGAGAAGATTGCCGATCTGGCCGATCGCCAGCAGAAACGCTGCTCCAACCATGAAGCCGAGAATGACGGATTCGGAAATATAGCGGGTCAAATCTCCGAGCTTCGGGACAGCGATTAAGATTTGGATACTTCCAGTCATAATGCCGAGAAGAAACATGCCTTCGGCTGCTTCGACGCGGGCATCCGGATCAAAAAAACCAAAGCGCTGAAGACGACAAGAGAAATGGCGCTGGTCGGTCCATTGATTACATGCGAGGAGGACCCGAAAACCGAGGCGATGATGGTAATCACGATGGATGAGTAAAGCCCGAACCGGGGATCGACTCCGGCGATCACGGCGTACGCCATGGCCTCCGGCAAGGCAATCGCGGCCACCGTCAGCCCGGCCAGCAAATCCTTCCGGCCATCGCCCCGGCTGTAATTCAGGCCAAATGGTCCGCGCGCAAAATTTGGGGCAAGCATGATTTTCGTCCTTGAACCTCCGAAGGCAAGGAACCTCGGCTTAAAGGGTTGGCGGCTTCAAGATCGAGTGAATGACACCATTGTCGGCGAAGAGTTTTTGCTGAGCATGGTGCCCGTCCCTGGCGACAAAAATCAGCGGAAATAGATCGAGCTTAGAAAGCGGCTGGAATATCATCCATTCATTGCCGGTTCCGGTGCCGAGATTCTTGGCCGTGATGGGGTCAGTCGCCAGGGCGATTGCGCCGATGGCAGCCAAATTGAGCCAAGGGACTGTAAGTCCACGTCCACGCTGCGATGGCCGAAATCCAAATCCCATGATAGCACAAATCAGTTTATGGATTTTATAGACCATACGGCATATCGAAACCCCGTCAACCTCTTGGAGCCCAGCGGCCGCCACGGATTTCAGAGCAGGTCAAAACTCTGACGAACAGGGCAAATGATATACCCGTGATTTAACAAAGCTGGTTAGCTCTCAGTCACCCGGACGCGGAGCCACCTGTCAGGCAGCGTGTGGCCTCACGTGCATTGGAGTGTTCGATGGACTATTTTATCATTTGCGTGACGGCGGTCCTGGTGTCTGGCGTGACCTTGTTTTCCGGCTTTGGCCTTGGCACCGTTCTCATGCCAGCCTTCGCGCTCTTCTTTCCGGTGCCAGTTGCGATTGCCGCGACCGCGATCGTCCATCTCGCCAACAATCTGTTCAAGCTCGGCCTCGTTGGCCGGAGCGCGGATTGGCGTATCGCGCTGAAGTTCAGTCTCCCGGCCGCGATCGCCGCCGTCGCGGGGGCGAGCCTTTTAGATGATTTCGTCGTTCTGCCGGCGATCGCGAGTTATCATGTGGGAGGCAGGATGCATGAGATCACCGCCATCGGCTTGGTGATCGGCTTGCTTATCGTGCTATTCGCCTTGCTCGAACTCAGTCCGAGATTTGCCGAACTGAAGTTTCCGCCCCGGTATCTCGTTTTCGGCGGCTTACTTTCGGGATTTTTCGGCGGACTCTCCGGCAATCAGGGAGCGTTGCGTGCAGCCTTCCTGATCAAGGCGGGGATGACAAAAGAAGTATTCATCGGCACCAGTGTCGTATCGGCAGTGATTGTCGACACCGCGCGTCTGGCCGTCTACGGTTTGTCCTTCACCCGCCACGGTTTCACATTTCTGCCGTCCAGCATGATTGGCATCGTCGCCGCCGCGACCGTGGCGGCATTTATTGGCGCCTATTTTGGCGCTCGACTTATCGGCAAAGTGACGCTGCGAGCGATCCAGCTGACCGTCGCGGCGGCGATGACGTTGGTTGGTTTTGGCTTGGCGGCAGGTTTGATTTAGTAGCGCGCATTCGGTCTAAAGAACGACGTCGGGGGTTTGCCAGGCCAGATGCTGGCCAGCATCGACCGCGATCATTTGTCCAGTCACATTGCGCGCTCTGGCAAAATAGAGAACTGCGTCGGCGATATCGTCCGGCGTGACCGCGCGGGCGAGCGGCAGGCCACGCACTTCCTGCGCGAATCCCGCTTCGCCCTGGTTCTCGTTCGGAAAGACAGGGCCAGGCCCGACGGCGTTTACGCGTATGCCTTGCGGTGCGAAGGCTTGCGCCATCGTCCGGGTTGCAGTCCAAAGCGCCGATTTGCTCAAATTATAAGTGAAGAATTGGGGCGTCTGACGAAAGACCCTTTGATCGATGATGTTGACAATCGTCCCTTCGGTTCCAGTAGGCAACTGCTTGGCGAAATCGCGCGAAAGAATTAGAGGCGCCTTTAAATTCACTGAGAAATGCTCTTCCAAAAGTTCAAGATCGAAGGTCACCGCATCGTCCGCCTCGAATATCGCAGCATTGTTGACGAGTAATGTGAGCGGCCCAAAGATCGCAATGGCCTCGGCGGCAAGCCTAGCGAGCGCGGCGGTTTCACGGAGATCGGCGGGCAAGACACGCGCCTTGCCGCCTTGCGCGGTAATGCTCGCCACCGCCGTCTCGGCTTGGGCGCGCGAGGTCTTGCTGCAATGCAGAACGACATAATAGCCGGCGGACGCGAGCCTCTCGGCAATCCGCAGGCCTATCCCTTTTGCCGCTCCCGTCACGAGCGCCGCGCCGGGTGAAGCCACAAAATCAGACGCGTCATGCATGGCCTCGTATCCTAACCGCAACTGATTTGTCATAACCGTGATCGTGTCGATGCCATCATGTCATGCCAATCAAATCGATGACATTTCCCGGCTAATTTGTTAAGTTTCGTTATGTCGGTTTGCACGCCGCCGGCTGTGCTGCACCGCTTTTTGGATGTTCCACCAAAAGCGGCTTTAGAGAAGGGCGTTGGAACAACCGCACCGCAAAAATGCGAATGAGGAGAGAAATCATGGGCCTTTTGAGCTTCACGAAATCGGTAGGCGCGAAAATTTTTGGCGCGACCGACAGCGGCGCCGCTCCGCCGGATCAATTAAAGAAGGAGGCCGAGAAACACGGTCTCGATGTTTCGAAAGTCGACGTCAAGACCGAGGGCGATAAAGTCGTGCTCACCGGCAGTGCCACTTCGACGGCGGAAGCCGAGAAGATCGCTCTGGCCGTGGGCAATTCCGTGGGCGTTTCGACGGTCCAAAACGATATCACAGCTGCCGATAAAGCTCCGGATTCAAAGTTTTATACTGTAAAGCCCGGTGATTCACTCTGGAAGATCGCCGAAGCCGAATATGGCCACGGTCATGGCGGTAAATATCAATTGATCTTTGATGCCAACAAGCCTTTGTTGTCGGATCCTGACAAGATTTATCCTGGCCAAGTGCTGCGGATTCCACCGCTCGCCAACTGACCCAAGGGCCAAATTCCAGACCTTGAGCGTGTACCGAATTGGCGTTTCGGCTTTATCGATCAAAATATGCTCTAGGCTTTTGAATCTGTGAGGCATTCCTGATCAGAGGATTTCATTTGATCGGGAGGTGCTCTGGTCTCAATCTTTCGTATTCTACTTGACCTGACCAGCGGTCCGTGCCTGGTCTCGTCATTGGTGACGGATACTCATCCGCCCGCCGCCACGCAAGCTCGTTGCTCGTCTGCCGCTGCGATTCATCCGGCGGCAGGAAGCAAGGCGCGGGCGCCGATTCAACAAGGCGGCGGTGCGGCGGCGTGTAATGGCTGGGACTAAACCCGACCCGGCGTACGGCGGCGGCTCGATGATCTCCTGTTGGCCGCCGCATTCAATCAGTGCCGGCATGCCGAAATATGCCGCCCAATGGCGCCAGGCATCCGTGCTTGCGCCCCGATTGCTGGCAGCGTGCAAAATTACAGAAAGTTCCGGATCTCGGTGGGTGAGGCGGACGCTGAAGTGCATGCCGTACGAGTGTTCCTCGCGGGCGAGAACCACGCCTGCATAACTCTCTACAGGCACAATGAGATGCATTTTCACACCCCGCAGACGCCGCTTGATTGTGATGCAGCGCGGCGCAAGTAGGATCGTCCGGCACCCGCCATCGGCGCGCGCATCATGGGCGGCCCATGCCCGGTATTCATTTGGGGCGCCGGAAGCAAAGAGAGCCTGTCGCATATGTCCGCCTCAGCCGTAGCGTTAAGATCGAGAGAGTTTCGACTAAGGGTGGATCCAATTCGCTAAATTCTTAGGTGAATCAACGGTAAACTGGAATTCGCGGATAAATTTGTCAGGTGTGGCTGCTCGACAGTTTCCAACGCGATTCAAATTTTAACGATCTTCGCTGCCGCGCCAAGACGCTCTAAGCGTAGAAGCCTCGCCAAGCGAGGGCGGTGCTGCAACGGGAAGGGAAACACTTGTCTATCGCACTGCAGCACGATAAGCCAAGCCAGCCTTTCTCCCATTTACGGCGACTGACCTTGATTGCAATCTCGCATGGGGATGCTCTGATTGATTCCATCGCGGATGCCGCCCGCGGCGCCGGCGCGCTGGCGCTCGGGTTTTTTCGACCGGGAGCAATGACCAGCGCCGGAATTTCGCACAAGAAGGGCGGCTCTCCGGTTACCGAAGCCGATTATGCTGTGGACCGGTTTTTAAAGAAACGTCTTGAAACCCTGGTGCCGGAAGCTGGCTGGCTTTCCGAGGAAACCGAGGATACGCCGGCGCGTCTTTCGAAGAGTCTGGTTTTTGTGGTTGATCCCATCGATGGCACGCGTGGCTTTATGACAGGCCGGGACGCCTGGTCCATTTCGGTTGCGCTGGTCGAGCACGGACGCCCTTTGTTCGGCATCGTCCATGCGCCAGCGCTTGGGGAAACCTATGTCGCCGTCAAAGGCGCCGGTGCAAGGCTTAATGACAAGGCTATTGCCGTCTCGAAAATTCGCGCGATCGAGGTGGAGGCACGGGTAGCGGCCCCAGTATTCCTCGCCAAGCGTCTGCACGAAGCCGGACTACGATTTGATTTGCAACCCAAAATTCCGTCGCTTGCCTTGCGTATTGCCGCAGTTGCCTCAGGTGCGCTCGATGCGGGCTTCGCCTCGGAAAATTCCCATGATTGGGATATAGCGGCGGCTGATCTCATCCTCCATGAAGCAGGAGGCCGCTTGGCAAGCCTCGACGGATGCGCGATTATCTATAATCGCCAGGATACGCGTCACGGTTTGCTCACCGCCGCCCCAGAGCAAATTCATGCCGAAGTCAACGCCGCGGCACGTTTAGTGAACGGCCTCGCCAATGGATAATTTCTAGAGCGTTTCCTGGTCATTTGGTATCGGCTGATCGAAATGAAATCGCTGTTAAGAATAGGAGAATTTCAGATTCGAAAAAATCGCGCACATGTTCCAGGACATGCTGGAGCGGCAACCAACGGTTAGCGCAAAACGGGGGCGTTTCCCCTCCAAGCAGAGAGCCGGCTTGCGTGAAACGAAGGATTGGGAGCATTTTCAAGGTTTCTGAAACATGCAAAAGCTTGTAGCGGGATGCGGCCGTAAGGCCACCAAAATCTTTGGATGGGAAGCTCATGACCACGGATGGCAAACAACTCCTCCACTTTGTATTTGGTGGCGAGCTCAAGGATTTGAGCGGCACCGAATTTCGCGATTTGTCCAAGCTCGACGTCGTCGGCTTTTTTCCCGACTACGCCTCAGCGGTGCAAGCCTGGAAAGCCAAGGCGCAGGCAACGGTGGATAATGCACATATGCGCTATTTTGTTACACATATGCATCGTCTGATCGACCCCTCGAAAGACCAACATTGAATGTGACGCCTTTCTCTC
This sequence comes from uncultured Methylocapsa sp., assembly GCA_964440215.1. Taxonomy (GTDB): domain Bacteria; phylum Pseudomonadota; class Alphaproteobacteria; order Rhizobiales; family Beijerinckiaceae; genus Methylocapsa. The sequence continues at coordinate 2,472 of CAYTRB010000061.1, read as the reverse complement.
GGCATTTCGGCAAGACGAGCCGGTCGAGAGGGTCCGCCCGTTTGAAATATCCAGGGCCGCCGTGAAAACTTCGCCGCTGCTCGCGGCCTATCGTCTGGCAAGCGCTAGCCTTGGGCTGATCGGGCCAATATATGTTTACTGGCGGGGAAAGCTCGGCCGCGAAGATTTTTCGAGACGCCGCGAGAGGCTCGGTATGCCATCGCTGGAGCGGCCCGGCGGGCCCCTCGCTCTTCTGCATACGGCGAGTGCCGAGCAAGCGGCCGTCCTGCCGCCTCTTATCGAAAAACTCGGGCAGCTTGGCTTTACCGTCGTTTTGGCGACTGGCAATGGAGCTGCCGGCCGGTTCCATGCGCCGCGGCTGCCGCCCTTGTTGCACCAGCTTGCACCGCTCGACGTGCCACGTTTCACGGCGCGGTTTCTCGATCATTGGCGGCCTGATATCGTCCTTCTCTCCGGTGCGGAAATTCCGTTTAATCTCATCGTTGAAACCAGCCGCCGCGACATTCCCCTCGCGCTCGCCGACGCCCGCCTGTCAGCCCGGTCCTTTCTGATTTGGCGCAAATTTCCGGCTCTCGTTAGATCGATTCTGGGGCGGATCGATCTTTGTCTCGCGCAAACGAGCACGGATGCGGGCCGTTTTGCGAAACTCGGCATGCGGGAAATTCAGGTAACCGGCAATCTCAAATATGATTTTGCGCCGGCGCCGGTGGATCAATATAGTTTGGCACGGCTTCTCGCGCGGATCGGGACACGTCCGGTGTGGCTCGCCGATGGAACCTATCCAGGCGAGGAGGAGATAGTGATGGCGGTGCATCGGCGGCTGACACCTCAATTTCCGGACCTTCTGACGGTAATCGTGCCGCACGACCCCAAACGCGGCTTTGAAATCGCGCAAAGTGCCGTGAAAACGAAACTGACCGTGGGGCTGCGCGGCGGCGATCGCGAAACCGCGCCTTTGCCGGAAATCTATATCGCCCATATCAGGGGCGAGGCAGGATTGTTTTACCGCGGCGCAGATGTAATTTTCGCCGGCAAATCCCTATGCAGCGACGGTGGCAGAAATCCGGTCGAGGCGGCAAGTCTTGGCTGCGCGATCCTGCATGGCCCGGATGTCGATGATTTCGAGGAAATTTATAAAGCGCTTGATGATGCTGGCGGCGGCGGTCTGGTTTTCGACGCCGAAACGCTCGCAAAACAATTGGCGCTGCTTTTCTTTGACAAAGCCGAGCTACGGTCGATGGCGCGCGCCGCCGCCGAGACGGCGGAGAAGCTTGACAGCGCCTCGAATCGTATCGTCGTGGCGCTCAAGCCCTATCTCGCTCAGGCGATCGTAGCGTCAACAGGCGGGGATGCATGAGGACGTGCCGACTTACTCAGATTGTGCGGAGGTCACACAGGCCAGAAATGCTTCCAGGAGTAGCCCAACTTTGGATACGGGCAAGCATATGAATTCAGACTCGCGGCTATCTTCGCCATTCATTATAGGCGCGACAGTCTCGATAAAAGACGCTCTCGATATAAAATGGGTGATGATCAATGTCTGGAGCGGGAATGTCGACTAAACAATATAAAAACTCACCTATCGACGAGGCCATGTGCGAATTTACGTTCGCCTCCAATATTCCTAACGCTCCTTTTGATTTGGCCTTACCGGGGCGGCTGCAAGTCCATCGCTTGATGGACGAATACAAGGGTCATGTTCGTACGCAAAACCGTCAAACAATTATGACCAATGAAAATGCGCCGAATGTTGCCGTCCAAAGCGCTTTGTTTCGTATCCAGATCCCGAATATAGAAGGCACCCGTCTGATCTCTATTGGTCAGAACACGTTGGCAATAAGCACCCTGCGCCCATATGACGGGTGGGAGAGCTTTCGGCTACGCATTGGAAAGGCATTGCAAGCTTATTGGGAAATCAAGACACCTGCGAGCGTTACCCGAATTGGCATTCGATATATAAACCATATCGTGGCACCGGGGTTGGAAAGGGATCACAGCCGTTTATTGGTAGGCATAGCTGCGCAAGACGCCAATATCGACGCAACATTGTCCAATTTTACACGGCGAGGCGAATATTTGAAGGCAGACGGAACGAAGTTACTGATTACCCAATCGACTTTGCAGCCGGTGTCCCCGAACACGACGGAGTATTTGCTCGATATTGATACCGTTTGGGATAGCAAGCCCCTTGAGGATCGGGCACAAATCATAACAACCGCAGACCAGCTTCATGAGGCGGAAGGCGTGGCATTTGAGGCCTTGATCACGGATGAAGCCAGGAGACTTTTCGATGCAGGCTGCTAGCCACGCCAGGCTCGCCTTTAGTCACGCGCCGAAATCCTTCAAGACGGTCTTGCCGGAACTTGATCCAAGTGCCTCTGTGCTTTCAATAGAGGACTGCGCCAAAATTGGATGAAGCCTATGAATTTGTTGCGCGCTACTGCTTGTTGCAGCCAGGTCGGTCAAGGACGT